>CAXUFZ010000127.1:0-10263 GCA_964250345.1 uncultured Rubrobacteraceae bacterium | reverse complement strand
CTCGACCTCTACGCCAGCGCCGGCTCCCGCATAGAGCTCGCCGTCATAAACACCCGCGTCCTCGCCCGCGGCGCCTTCAACGCCACGCGCCGGGGCGACGACGTCCCCGAGCCGCTGCCCGAGGCCGTCCTCGACCTCTCCCGCTCCGTGAAAGCCCTCAGCACCTTCCTCGAAGAAGAAGGAGCCCCCGAGCCCGCACGCCGCCACGCCCTCGACGCCGCCCGCCGCGCCACCGAGGTCTTAGAAAGCCGCCACGAGCTCGCCATAAGCGTTCTCGTCGGCCAGGTCCGCTCCGCCGCCGTCGACCTCCTGCGAAGCACCGGCATGGACCAGGCCTCCGCCCTCGAAGCCCTCGAGGATGCCGCGGGACGCGCCTCGGAGATCGGGTGACGCATCCCGGGCGTGGTCCGCAGCTTCCGTGCGTTCGGGAGTCGGGAATACCCTAAACCGCGTGGCCGATCGTCCGTCAATGGGCCGGGTGGTCCCCTGCCCCTGTGTAGGGCCGGGTTTCAAACCCGCCCGCGCCCGGGGCGGCGTTTTATGAGGAGAGGTCGGGGCCGACGATGGCCTCGGCCTCTATCTCGACGAGGATCTCCGGCGCTATGAGGCGTCCGACCTCGACCATGCTGGTGGCGGGCCGGACGAAGCCGAAGAACTCCCCATGGACGCGCCCGACGATCTCCCAATCTTCGATGTTGACGACGAAGATCCTGGTCCGCACCACGTCGGACACCTGCGTCCCCGCGGCCTCCAACGCGACCCTGACGTTGTTCAACGCCTGCACCGTCTGCGCCCGAACGTCCCCCACCCCGACGAAGCCGCCGCTCCCGTCCGTCGCCGTCGTCCCGGAGACGTAGACGAAAGGCCCCCGCCGGACGGCACGCGAGTAGCCGACGACGCGCTCCCAGTTCGTGCCGCTGGAGATGTTGTACCTGGGCTCCATGTCACCGGGCATTATCCCACGCGGCAACGTGGGGACGCTTTGTGGCCCGCAGGGCTCTAACCCCTCTTCGTTGCGACAAAGTCGTCGATCATGCGCCGGGCGATGCTAAGCCTCGGCGGCAGTTGGGGGAGATCGTCGGCGCGGTACCAATCGGCGTCCTCGATCTCCCCGGGCTGGGGCGTCAACTCGCCGCCGGCGTAGTCGGCGGTCATGCCGATCATGAGCGAGTTCGGGAACGGCCACGGCTGGCTCCCGAAGTACCGCAGGTTCTCGACCTCGATGCCGACCTCCTCGCGCACCTCGCGGTGGACCGTCTCTTCGATGGACTCCCCCGGCTCGACGAAGCCCGCGAGGATGCTCCTCATGCCTTTCGGGAAGCCGGGCGAGCGGGCCAGGAGCACCTCGTCGCCGCGGGTGACGCGCACGATGACGGCCGGGCTGACCCGCGGGTAGTGCATCATGCCGCACCTCGGGCAGCGCAGCGCCAGTTCGTCCTCGACGGGCTCCGGTCTGGCCCCGCACCGGCCGCAGAAGCGGTGCGTCGCGTGCCAGGCCACGATCTGCTTGGCCCGCCCGGCCATCACGTAGAAGTCCTCGTCCACGGCGGCGAAGATCTCGCGCAGGTCCCGAAACACCGTGCCCCCGGGCGGCTCCGCGTCTTTGGGGACCTCGACTGCCCAGCAGAGACTGCCGTCGAGATGTCCGATGGATCTGCGGAAGACCACATCTATCCCGAGATCCTCGGGGGAGGACGCCCGCGGCACGCGCACGTCGTCGCCTTCGATCAGGAGGAGCTGGTCATCCCGGAACGCGAACCACGACGCCTCCCTCAAGCGCTCAGGCGCGTCCGTCTTCGAGGCGGCTGGCGAGGTACTCGGCCGGGTGGACGGCGTAGCGTCCGGTGCCGTCCCGGATCTGCTCCCTGCAACTCGTCCCCGGCGCCACGACCACCTTCTCCTCGGCTCCCCGGACCGCCGGGAACAGCCTCCGGTCCCCCATCTTCATCGAGACCTCGTAGTGCCCCTTCTCGTACCCGAACAGCCCCGCCATCCCGCAGCACCCCGAGTCCACGACCTCGACGTCGGTTCCGGGGGCGAGCGCTAGCGCGTTCTCCGTCGGGCCGGTCCCGGAGAGTGCCTTCTGGTGGCAGTGGCCGTGCAGGAGAACGGGGGAGCCGTCGTTCAGGGGAAGATCTTCCTCCAGATCCAGGACCATCTCCTCGAAGAGGCGGGTCGCTTCGGCCAGCTTCTCTACGCGCGGGTCGTCGGGGAGGAGCTTTTTGTAGTCGTCGCGCATCGTGAGGATGCAGCTCGGCTCCAGGCCGACGAGCGGGACGCCGCGTTCTACGAGCGGTGTCAGGAGATCGAGGTTGCGGCGGGCGTTTCGGCGAGCCTGTTCGACGAGGCCCTCGGAGAGCATCGGGCGCCCGCAGCAGACGACCTCGGGGAGCAGGACCTTCGCCCCGGCGGCGGCGAAGAGGCGGACAGCGCCCTCGCCTATCTCGGGGCGCTGGTACTCGTTCCAGGTGTCGTTGAAGAGCGCGATCTCCATCGGACCCTCTCCCTGCGCCAAATCCGGGAAGCGTCTGGAGAACGTCTCCGGCGCGACCTTGGGCAGGGACCGCCTCGGGTCTATGCCGACGAGGGCGGCGGCGCGGCGGGCGAGGCGGGTGGAGCCCACGAAGTTGAAGAGCTTCGGGGCCCGGGAGGCGAGGGCCAGTTGGGCGCGGATGTGGCCCGCCGCCCGCTGGCGGGGGGAGAAGCCGTGCTTTTTACCGCTCTGGTAGAGGACCTCGGTCTTCATGCTGGCGACGTCCACCTGCGAGGGGCACTCGGTCTTGCACGCCTTGCAGCCGACGCAGAGGTCCATGACCTCGCGCATCCTGGGGCTCGTGAGGTCGTCGGGCGGGAGCGTGCCGTCGAGCACGGAGCGGAGCATGTTGGCGCGCGCCCTGGTCGAGTCCTGCTCGTCCAGGGTGACCATGTACGACGGGCACATCGTGCCGCCGGTCTTTTTGCGGCAGAAACCACTCCCGTTGCAGAGCTCGACCGCCTTGGCGAACCCGCCCTGATCGCGGAAATCCAGGCCCGTCGCCAGCGGCAGCCGCTTATGGCCGGGTCCGATGCGGAGTTGCTTGTCCATCTTAGGGGGATCGACGATGACGCCCGGGTTCAACGTGCCCTCCGGGTCGAAGAGCCCCTTCACGTCCGCGAAGGCGCGGAGGATCTCCGGCCCGTACATCTTGCCGAGAAACTCCGAGCGGGAGAGGCCGTCGCCGTGCTCGCCGGAGATGGAGCCGCCGCACTCGACGACGAGGTCCGCGACCTCCTCCCCAATGCGCCGCATCCGCTCGACGCCTTCGGGGTCGCTAGTATCGAGGGCGGGCCTGACGTGCAGGCATCCGACGCTCGCGTGGCCGTAGAAGCAGGCCCAGGTGCCGTTCTCTTCGACGATCTCCTCGAACCGGGTGACGAACTCCTCCAGCCTGCGCGGCGGCACCGCCGCGTCCTCGACGAACGCGACCGGTTTGTCCTTCTCGGTGGTCCCGAGCAGCAGCGGCAGCGTCGACTTCCTGAGCTTCACCGTCTGGGCCATCTCGGCTTTTGTCCGCAGCGGCGCGACGGAACGGGCCCCGACCTCGCCCGCTATCTCTTCTAATCCCTCAAACCGCTCGTCCAATTCGGCCTCGGTCCCGCTCCACTCGACGAGCAGGACGGCCTTCGGGGGCTCGGCGTCCGGTCCGCCCTGCAAGAACTTTGTCGAGTCTCGGTAGGCGGGCGTCTGGCGGGCGCGGCCTATGGCGACGTCGTCGAGGAGCTCGACGGCGGAGGGATCCATCTCCAGGAGCTTGAGCGCCGCGCGGGCGGCGGCGGGGAGGGTGTCGAACTCGAAGGAGGCGAGGGCGCGGGCCTCGGGGAGCGGGTGCAGGCGGAACTCGGCGCGGGTGACGACGGCGAGGGTGCCCTCGGAGCCGCAGACGAGGCCGGTCAGGTCTAGGGTGTCGGGGTCGACGAGGGCGTCCAGGCCGTAGCCGGAGACGCGCCGGATCATGTCGGGGAAACGACGCCGGATCTCCCCCCCGTACCGACCGCCGATCTCCAGCGCCCCGCGCAGCAAACGGGCTTCAGCCCCGTCCCCCGTGGCGCGCTCCTCGGCCTCGCGCCGCGGCATGGGACGGATATCCACCGTCTCGCCGGTCGCCAGCACGCAGCGCAGGGACAGGATCTGGTCCGCGGTCGTCCCGAAGACGAGGCTCCGCATCCCGGCCGAGTTGTTCCCCACCATCCCGCCCAGCGTCGCCACGTCGGAGGTCGACGTATCCGCCCCGAACACGAGCCCGTGCGGCTCTACGAGGGCGTTCAACTCGCCCTGCACGACGCCCGGCTCGACGACGCAGCGACGTCCTTCGAGGTCAACCTCGACCACACGGTTCATCTCCGAGACGTCGAGGGCGAGGCCGGGGGCCGTCGCCTGGCCGGCGAGGCTCGTGCCGGTTCCGCGGGGGGTGATCGGAAGTCCGAGCTCGCGGGCGGTGGAGAGCGCGAGCTTTACGTCGTTTTCGGAGCGGGCGACGACGACGCCGACGGGCCGGCGGAGGTAGATCGAGGCGTCCGTGCTCCACATGGCGCGCGAGGCCTCGTCGGTACGAAGGTATCCTTCCAGCCCCCCGTCGAGCGCGGCGTGCAAACGTTCGGCGGTTTGCCCTTCTCTCTCCCCGATCATCCGGGCAGTATAGTACGAGAGGTTGCGCCGGGGATACGAAGGGGTTCACGGTTTGGACACGCCGTTTGGGGTGATGAGCTTCAACGTTCGGGGGTCTTTCCGCGACGCGGTCAAGCAGGACGCCTGGCCCAACCGGGCCGCGCTCAACGTGGCGACGATAGCTCGGCACGCGCCCGCCCTGGTCGGGCTCCAGGAGTGCCAGCGCGGCAACCTCGCCGCCTACCGCGAAGACCTGCCCCGGTACGAGATCGTCAAGGGGCCCCGCTACGGCAACACGCCGCCCCACGACTTCAACGCCATCCTCTACGACCCGCGACGCCTCGAACTTGTGGACTCGGGCGGCTTCTGGCTCAGCGAGACGCCGGGCAAACCCTCCCGAAGCTGGGGGACGAGGGTCGCCCGCTCCGCCAACTGGTGCGTCTTCCGCCTCGCGGCGACCGACCTGCGCCTCCTCCACGTAAACACCCATCTCGACCACAAGAGCCCCGAGGCCCGCCGCGAGGGCAGCCGCCTCATCGTCCGCCGCACGGCCCGAATACTCGAAGGGCGCGACCCCGATACGCCCGTCATCGTCACCGGCGACTTCAACGCTCGCCCCGGCAACCCCGCCCACAGAAACTTCACCGACGCGGGCTTTGAGGACACCTTCCTGTCGTCGGGGAACTCGGATAGCAAGGGCGTGGGAACCTTTCACGCCTTCAGGGGCCGGGGCTACGAGGACCCCCATCCCGGGCGCGGACCGAGGCGGATAGATTGGATCCTCCTCAAAGATCCGGCACGCCGCCTGCGCATCCTCTCGCACGACATCATCCGGGACCGCAACGAGCTCTCCGGCCGCTACCCCAGCGACCACTACCCGATCATGGCTTTATTCGGCTCCCGATAGGGTCACCCTTCTTGAGAGGTAGGGACCGAATTGCAATCCCTGCTCCTGCCTGATTTGATACCGCTCGCAACTTGACACGAATAGAATATCGTTTGCGTGCATACTTTCCGCTTCGGCGAAGGCAAAGAAGTCAGCGCCAGCGCGAGGCTTTCGATGCTCCGCCCAGACGCGTGTTCTCGTCCGCTCGCTACCCGCGATCGTACTCCGGTTTGTAACGGTCCGATAATCGGGTAAGTGCCGGTTACCGTGCGCCGTGGGATTGGTTGAAGGAGTTCGTCGCCTCCGTGACGCGGTCCAGGTAGCGGGCGATCACGGCCCGCTCCTCATCCGTGAATTCGTTTGCGACCTCTTCCAGAGCATTAGCCAGCGGCGCGATCGCCTCCGCGCCGCCCTCGTATGTCGGTACCACCACCAGCCGGCGACGGTCCGACGGGTGGCGTCGGCGCTCCACGTGACCGGCCGATTCCAACCTGTCCACCAGCGCCGTGGCCGACGCCGACCTCATCCCGCCCAGGCGCTTGCCGAGCTCCACCGGCCCCAGGGGACCCTCGATCCCCAGACGCTCCAAGGCCCACACGTCGTTGGACCCCATGCCCAATATCCGTCCCAGCGCGACGAACAACCCGAACTGCGCCCACGAAAGACGACGTAGAAGCGCCAAAAGCTCGTCCGCGCCGACCCATCCACCCTTCTCCCAAATCCGACCTTGATCTTGCGTATCCATGCTCTTATACTAGCACGGCTACTAGCTAGATAAACTAGTAAGTAGTTAAATAGAGCAAACCAAGGAGAGGAGCGGGGATGCAGCGGACCATGAACGGGGCGGAGGCCTCAAGCCACACCGGAAACGGGGCCAGACCATGACCTCGTCTACCGCGCCCCGTAACCCCATCACTGCCGACTCCTCGACGACGGTCGCGGGACGCTCGGCGGCCATCGCCATTGCGGTCGTCCTCATAGCCGCCTTCATGGACTTGCTCGACGCCACGATCGTGAGCGTGGCAGCACCCGCCATAGCCGAAGACCTCGGAGCCAGCGAGGCCGCTCTGCAGTGGACGCTCGCCGGTTACGCGCTGGCTATCGGGGCTGGTTTGATCACGGGCGGCCGGATCGGTGATCAGTTCGGGCGTCGTAGGGTGTTCCTGCTCGGGCTGACCGGGTTCACCCTCGCTTCGGCCGGGTGCGCGCTAGCGCCTGGTCCCGAAGTTCTTATAGCAACCCGCGTGGCCCAGGGGCTCGCGGCCGGCCTAATGGTCCCACAGGTCTTCGGGATCTTCCGCTCCTCCCTGGAGCCGGAAACCCGTGGCAGGGCCCTCGGCGCTTACGGCGCGGTACTCGGCTTGGCGTCCGTGGCCGGCCCGCTGCTCGGCGGCCTCCTCGTCGAGGCCGACCTCTTCGGCCTCGGGTGGCGGACAATCTTCTGGGTGAATATCCCGGTCGCGGTCGTTGGGTTGGCCCTCGGGGCACGTTTCCTTCCGGAGTCGCGAGCGCCCGGCGGCGCGAAGCTGGACCTACCGGGCGCCGCTTTGGCCGCGGCAGTCGCCGTGCTCTTGCTCCTGCCCCTCGTGCAGGGGCCCGGGTGGGGCTGGCCGCGGTGGGGCTTCGTCCTGCTCGCCCTCTCTGTTCCGGTGGCTGCCCTGTTCGCTCTGCGGGAAAGACGGCTCGTCTCGCGCGGCGGGCAGCCGATCCTCGACCCGGCGCTCCTTCGGGTGAGGGCGTTCTCGAGCGGCCTCGCGGTCTCGCTGCTGTTCTTCGGCGCGATCGGCTCCTTCTTCCTACTGCTCGCCCTCTACCTGCAACTCGGCACCGGCCGGTCGGCGCTCGACACGGGGCTCATCATCCTGCCGTACGCCGTCGGCTCGATCATCACCTCGGGCGTCGGGGTCGTGTTCGCCGCCCGCATCGGCCGCGCCCTCCTGGTGAGCGGTTCCCTCGTCCTCGCGGTGTCCCAGGCGCTCCTCCTGGTGATCGTCCGAGACGGCGCCGACCCGTCGTACTGGGCGCTCGCGCTGCCTTTGTTCATCGGCGGCCTCGGCCTCGGACTCGCCGCGCCCCCTCTCATAGACGTCGTCCTCGCCGGGGTGCCCGCCAAAGACGCCGGTGCCGCGGGCGGGGTGCTGACGACCGTAGGCCAGGTCGGGGGCGCCGCGGGCATCGCCGCCCTCGGCGTCGTTTTTTTCGGCGCGCTGGAGAGATCCGTCGCGGGCGGCGCCACGCCGCTGGTCGCGTACGGTGACGCCTTCGCCTCGATCCTCCCCTGGCAGATCGCCTGCTACGTCGCCGCAGCAACGCTCATGCTGCTTCTCCCGAAGCGCGCCGCTCCACCTGAATAACGATCAAGACGCAACAAAAGGAGGGGCCCCGCGAACGGGACCCCTCTCTGTTTCACCGCCAGAAGATCCGACGGCCTGCTCCTGATATTTCTTACGCGGCTCCGCGGAGGACGGCGCCGAACTCGCCGGAGGCGAGCATCCGCTCGGCCTCGCGCTGGAGCTGGCGGACGCGCTCGCGGGAGATGCCGAGCTCGTCGCTCAGTTCGGCCAGCGTCGCGGTGTCGCGGTCGCCGAGGCCGTAGCGACGGATCAGGACGAGCCTGTGACGCTCGGGGAGCCGCTCGACGGCCTCCTTGAGCGAACCGAGCTCCATGTCCCCGATGACCACGCCGGCGACCTCGGATGCCTTGTCGTCCTCGATGAGCTCGCCGAGCTCGGAGCCGTCGCCGTCGGAGGACAGCGGCTGGTTGAGGCTCGTGGCGTCGGGCATGGCGCTCTTGACGTCGAGCACCTCGTCGACGGTCCACTCGAGCTTCTTGGCGACCTCCTCGTCGGTCGGCTCCCGCGTGAGCTGGGCGGAGAGCTCGTTGTAGGCGCGGGCCATCTTCCGGATCTTGTCTCCCATGTGAACGGGGACCCGGATGGTGCGGCCCTTGTCCGCCACCGCACGCTGGACGGCCTGACGGATCCACCACGTCGCGTACGTCGAGAACCTCCAGCCGCGGTCGGGGTCGAACTTCTCGACGGCCCGCATGAGGCCGACGTTGCCCTCCTGGATCAGGTCCTCGAAAGGCAGCCCCATCCCGCGGTACCGCTTGGCCACGCTTACGACGAGCCTCAGGTTCTTCTCGACCAGCTTCTTGCGGGCCCGGTCGTCCCCGGCCTCGGCGGCCTTGGAGAGCTGTATCTCCTCCTTGTGCGTTAGGAGGTTGCCCTTATCGATACGCGCGAAGTACCCGGGGATCAGGTCGGGGGTCTCCGACGTCCGTTCCGTCCGCCGCCCGGTTGTCGTATCTACTGTAGCCATCGCAGTCCTCCTCGACCGTGGTATAAAGCCAGCCCGTCGCCCTCCGCGGGCCCACCCCCGGGACGACGCAACCCGCGCCGCGCCGCAAAGGACTCGCCCTTCAGCGCTCGGAATTTGTGTGATCCGGGGATACAGGCTTTTTATGAAAACTTGCCGAACTCCCAGTTTACACATCTGGATCCGTTTGTCAAATGAATCCCAGCAGAGCCCTGCGCCCACCGCGACGGTATAGTTAGGCGGTCTCGCGGCGTCGTTTATCGGGAGGAGTCGGGTGCGGTCCGGGTGTCTGAGCCTGCTGGTAAGGATAGGCGTAGTGGTGGTTGCAGCGGTCGTCGCCGCCGCGAGCGTGGCCCTTATCGCCTCCTTCGCCGTCACCGCGCTCGGCCAGCCCTCCGGGGTCTTCAGCGTGATCGGGGTGGTCGTGGCCTCGGTGGCGGGCCTCTGCTTCCTGCTCGTAGGCCGCGGCATCTGGCGCGAGATGACGGAGAAGCGCCCCGACGATGGCCGGGAAAGCGGCCCCGCCGGCGAAGACGGGGGTTAGGAAGCGCGCCCGGGTTCCTGGCCCGGGCGTCGGCTCAGGAGCAGATCTCCAGCGGCTCCTCTTCGACGCCCGCGAGGGTGTCGCCGTAGACGGCCCGCCACAGCGCCGGAGCGGCGGGGTCCAGGTCGCCGACGCTCGCGGTACCGACGGTTCGACAGACGCGGAGGCCGTCGGGGCCGTGGACGTGGCCTGGGGCGTCGAAGCGGGCCTCGGGGTAGGCGCCGAGCTGGTTGGCGCTCGCCACGTAGACGCCCGAGTCGAGGGCGCGGGCGGCGCAGGAGAGGTCGTACTGCGGACCCCAGGGGTGGCGCCAGGCTGCTGGGGCCAGGATCAGGTCAGCCCCAACCGCCGCCGCCTCCCGCGCGACCTCCGGAAAACCGAGATCCCAACAGACGGCCAGCGCCACCCTCATCCCCCCGGCCTCGACGACCGGCAACTCCGTCCCCGCCGTGAATACGCGGCGCTCGGCCGTCGTCCCGACCAGGTTACGCTTGCGGTAGGTCGCGACGATCCCCTCCGGCCCGACGAGGTTGGCGCTGTCGTAGACGCCGGCCACGGAGCCGGGGACCTTCTCGGGGAAGCCGTAGGCGATGAAGACGTTCAGCTCCCGAGCTAGAGCGCCGAACAACCGGGCGCTCGCGCCGCGGGTCGCGTCCTCGGCGTGCCGGTGGACGGTCTCCAGGAACGCGTAGCCGCACGTGAACAGCTCGGGCAGCACCATCCAGCGGACCCCGGGCTCCCTCCGCACAACCCCCCTGATGGCCTCCTCGGCGATCAGGAGGTTCGTCCGCCCATCTCCCGGGACCGGGCTCAGGTTCAGCGAGGCGACGGCCGGGACGCGCCCCCCCCCCCCCCCCGGGCAGAACTACC
>CAXUFZ010000126.1:0-10273 GCA_964250345.1 uncultured Rubrobacteraceae bacterium | reverse complement strand
CCCCCGGGCCGACCTTTAAAACGCTGGCTGGCCGGTCCCGTCGCCGAGGCGAGGGAACAGAGCGTCATCGTCGCCGTCGAGAACATGCCGCGGAACAGGGTCGGCTTCTCCCGCGTGCGCCGCCGTTCTTGCTACCTCCCCGAACACCTCGCCGAGGCGGGCGACGTCACCCTGGACACGAGCCACGCCGGGACGAGCGGGGTCGACGTGCTGGAGGCGCGCGCCGCCCTCGCGGACCAACTCCGTCACGTCCACCTCTCCGACTCGAACCTCATCCGCGGCAAGGACGAACACCGGCTCCCCGGCAAGGGCCGTCTCCCGCTCCAACCGTTCCTGGCCGGCCTCGCCGACGACGACTACCCCGGAGCCGTCAGCCTGGAGCTCAAGCCGTGGCCGCTCGGGACGCCACATCCCGAGACCATACTGGAGCGGATACGGGCGTCGCTGAGGTTCACGAGGAAGGGGCTGGCGGGTCGGTGATAAGCTCGGAAAAGCTTTCGGTTCGAACAGAGAAAGGCGGGGCATGAGAGACAGGCGATTGGAGAAGCTGGCGCGGGTGCTGGTGGATTATTCGGTGGAGGCCCGCGAGGGGGAGCAGGTGGTGGTCTCCGGCGAGACGGGTGCGGAACCCCTGATCAAGGCGGTCTACGCCCGGCTGCTGCAGGTCGGGGCGATGCCGGTGGTGCAGTTGCAGTTGCCGGGGATGCAGGAGTTGTTCTTCGAGCACGCGCGGGACATCCACTACGGCAAGCTCCCGTCCATCCGGCGCTTCGTGAACGAGGAGTCGGACGCCCAGATCAGCATCAAGGCCCCCTCGAATACCCGCGCTTTGGCGAACGTGGACCCGGCGAAGCAACAGGCCCTGAGCGAACTGAACAAGCCGCTCTCGGAGGTCGTGCTGAAGAAGAACCGGTGGGTCCTGACGCTGTTCCCGACCTCCGCGCTGGCGCAAGAAGCGGGCATGGGCCTCGAAGAGTACGAGGAGTTCGCCTTCGAGGCGATGGGCCTGAACAGGGAGGACTCGGTCCGCTACTGGCAGGACAAGTCCCGCGAGCAGGAGCGCCTGAAAGAGCGGCTGGAGGCCGCCCGCGAGGTCCGCATCGTCGGGCCCGGGACGGACGTGACGATGTCCGTCGAGGGCCGCACGTTTATAAACTCGGCCGGCAGGCGCAACATGCCGTGCGGCGAGGTCTTTACCGGCCCGGTCGAGGACTCGGTGAACGGCACCGTGTACTTCGGGGTCCCGGCCGCCATCGGGGGGCGCGAGGTTGCCGGGGCGCGGCTGCGCTTCGAGAACGGGGAGGTCGTCGAGGCGGACGCGGAGAAGGGCGGGGAGTTTCTGACGAGTTTGCTGGATACGGATGCAGGGGCGCGGTATTTGGGCGAGCTCGGGATCGGGACGAACTACGGTATAGAGCGGGCCAGCGGCAACGTGCTCTTCGACGAGAAACTCGGCGGGACGGTTCACCTGGCGATCGGCCGCTCCTACGCCGAGACCGGCGGCAAGAACGACTCCAGCGTCCACACGGACCTCGTGTGCGACCTGCGTTCGGGCGGTGAACTGTACCTGGACGGGGAGCTGGTCCAGAAGGACGGGCGCTTCCTCGACTTCGACCTGGGGGGTTGAGAGATGCAGGGAGACACGATGCTGCGGGTGGCGAACGTGCGCGACGAGGCGGCGATGGAGGCCGTCCGCGACGCCCTCGACCGCCTCGACATAGACTACCGCTACGCCCGCTCCGAACCGGGCGAGGACACCTACCCCCAGACCGCCTACTACTACGTCCCCGACTCCGCCGCCGCGGAGGTCGAGAATGCCATGGACGAGATCTCCGAGCAACACGGCTTCGAGGCCGAAACGCTCTGACGCGGCGCGCGGTCGGACGTCCGTTCGCGGTCGGCGCCCCGGGGTGAGGCGGGTGTTGTCCAGACGCCCCACCGGGGCGTCTCTGCCGGGGCCGGGTGCGTCTGGCGCGGCTGGTTGTCTGGACCCGGCGTGACGGGGTCCGCGCGGGTCTCCGGCCGGAAGCACGACCGCGAGATCTTCGGCCTGGCCCTGCCGGCGCTTGGAGCCCTGGCCGCCGAACCGACCTACGTTCTCGTGGACACGGCCATCGTCGGTCACCTGGGCACGCCGCAGCTCGCGGCGCTCGCCATCGCGGCTACGCTCTTGAGCACGGGGCTCACGCTCTTCAACTTTCTGACCTACGGCACGACGGCCCGGGTCGCGCGGCTGCACGGCGCGGGCGAGGTGACCGCCGCGGGCCGGCTCGGGTCGCAGGCGCTGTGGCTGTCGGTGGGGCTCGGGGGGGCGTTGTTTCTCCTGATCCTGCTGCTCGCCCGTCCGGCCGTCGCGGGCGCCGAGTACTGGCTCTGCCTCTCGCCCGTCGCGCTTCCGGCGCGGTGATGGGGGGGACCGGGGAGACGGCGGAGATGGCGGTCACGTACGTGAGCATCTCGGCGCTCGGGGTGCCGTTCGCCATGATCGCGCTGGCCGGTCAGGGCTTCCTGCGCGGGGTCGGGAACCTGAGGAGGCCGCTGGTGATCCTGATCTCCGCGAACTTAGCCAACGTGGTCCTTGAGGTGCTCTTCGTCTACGGGTTCGGGTGGGGGATAGCGGGCTCCGCTTGGGGGACCGTGATCGCCCAGGTCGGGATGGGCGCCGCCTTCGTCCACGACCTGCTCCGTGCCCCCGCGGACTCCCGCAGACCAAGTTGGGCGACGATGCGGCCCCTGCTGCGGGTCGGCGGGGACATCGCCGTCAGGACGGGGGCGCTGTTGCTCTCGTTCGCGCTGGCGAGCGCGGTCGTCGCCAGGATGGGGGAGGCTTCGCTCGGGGCGCACCAGGTGGCGTTCCAGCTCTTCATCTTCCTCGCGCTCGTCCTCGACGCCATCGCGATAGCCGGCCAGATCCTGGTCGGCCGATTCCTCGGGGCCGGGGACGCGGAGGCCGCCTACGTCGCCGCGCGGCGCATGATCTTCTGGTCCGTGGCCGTCGGTGGCGCCTTCGCCGCCCTGCTGCTCGCGGGCATCGGGGTCATCCCGTACGCGTTCACCGGGGACGCGGCCGTCATCGAGCGCGCCCGGAACCTGTGGCCACTCTTCGCCCTGATGCAGCCCATCGGCGCCGCCGTCTTCGCGTTGGACGGCATCCTGATCGGCGCCAGCGACACCCGTTTCCTGAAATGGTCGATGGTCGCCGCGTTTCTGACGTTCGCGCCGCTGGCCCTCGCGGTCCTCGCCCTCGGCCTCGGTGGGGTCGGCGTTTGGAGCGCCCTCACCGCCCTCATGATCGTCCGCCTCGCCACATGCGGGGCCCGCTTCGCCGGCCGCCGCTGGGCCGTCGTCGGCGTCTAATGGCTGGCCGACCTTGCCGGCCAGCCGCACGCCCGCTCTCGCGGGCTTTCGGCACGTTTCGCCCTATGGGCTCCCCTTTCGGCAACGCTTCGGTCCTTCGGCCCTCGCTTCCGGCACGCTCCCCGCGGTCGCTTTCAGCTAGACCTTCTCGGGCGGACCTCTGGTAGATGCTCCGCTTCCCGGCGCGGCGTCATTCGCCGCGGAAGGAGGGGGCCCTCTTCTCTAAAAACGCCCCCGTACCCTCCCGGAAGTCTGCCGTGGAGGCCACCAGCCCGAAGTAGTCCGCGCCGAGGAGCGCGGACTCTCCTTCGGTCAGGCCCAGGCCTCGGTGGATGGCCTCCCACGTCATCCCCACGGCGGCAGGCGCCTGGGCGAGGATCTCGCGGACGAGCCCCTCCGTCTCCCCGAGCAGCGCTTCGGGCTCGACGACCCTGTTGAGGAGCCCCACTCGCAAGGCCTCCTCCGCGTCCATCGGCCTGCCCGTCAGCAGGTATTCCGCCGCGCGTCCCTTGCCGATCAGGCGCGGGAGCCTCGTGGTCCCGCCGAAGCCCGCAACGGCCCCGATGCGGACCTCGGGGTGCCCGACCTTCGCGCCCCGGACGGCGACGCGCACCGCGCAGGCCTCCGCCAGCTCCAAGCCGCCGCCGAAGGCGACGCCGTTCATGGCGGCGACGACGGGCTTGCCCAGGGTCTCGATCTTGCCCGTGACCCCGACGGCCTCCCGGGCGAAGTCCCGCACCTCGAGCGGCGTGGCGCGGTTGAGGTAGGAGATGTCGGCGCCGGCGGAGAAGGCCCTCTCGCCCGCGCCCGTGATGACCACCGCCCCGACCGCGTCGTCGGCCCCCGCCCCGTCGAGGACGGACGCCAACCGCCAGAGCACCTCCCTGTTCAGCGCGTTCAAGGCTTCGGGCCTGTTCAGGGTGATCCGACCGATCCCCCCCTCCACGTGGTAGAGCACGACGCTGTCTTCGCCCAACGCCTCGACCCCTCCTCTTATGCCGGGGATTCTTGAAAACGCAATCATGCCACCGCCGGCGCCTCGCCGCCACGGGCGGTCCAAGGGTCTCGACGATCCTTCTCGGTGTAGCGACAGTCATGCTTCGCGGGGTTCATGAGCAGGCCTGCACGGAGTTTGGCCGAGAAGCGCGAAGCGCCGTCCGACAAACTGCCGAGGGTAGCGTGCGGCAAGCGGAGCTTGCCTGAGCACAGGTTCACGTTGGGGTCCCCGGGGTGGCGTTTATAATTCTTCCATTCCTGATAAATGAATGAGCAAGAGGTGCTGTAGGGTGCGGTACGACGCGGTTTTTCTGGATGTGGACGGTACGTTGTTGTGGGTGGACATGGACGTGGACGGGTACGTCGAGGATCTCTCGCCCTACGCGGCAAACGGGGGGCTTACCGCCGAGAGGGCGGCGGGGCCGGTTTGGGGGAGCCTGCGGCGGCACATCAAGGAGAACATCGAGCACCGGACGGAGGAGGATCTCGCCGGTTTCAGGCGGCGCAACGCGGAGATCACCGCGCGGGACCTCGGGATCGAGGCACCGACCGAGGTCCTCACCGAGGTGGCGTCGCGCAGGATCTCCTTCAACCCGTACCCCGAGTCCGAGCGCGTGCTGGAGGAATTGCGGAAGATCGGCGTCCCGCTCTACGTCGTCTCGAACTGGGACATCGAGCTTGGCAAGGTGCTCGATGACCTGGACTGGACGCGCTACTTCGACGGCATCGTCGCGTCGGCCGTCCTCGGCGTCGAGAAGCCGCGGCGCGGGATCTACGAGGAGGCTCTCAAGATGGCAAACATCCCAGCCGGGCGGGCCGTAATGGTCGGCAACGACCCCGTCTCCGACGTCCGGGGCGCCTCGGAGGCCGGCATCGACGCGGTGTACGTGGACCGCAAGGGGGCCGCCGCGCCGGAGGCCCAGTATCTATTGCCCGACCTCTCCGGCCTGCCGGGGATAGTGCGGGGCTAGCAGGATGAACGGCTTCGACGCGCCGCGGATCGAGCGGGCGGTGCGCGAGATCCTGCTGGCCGTGAGCGAAGATCCCGAAAGAGAAGGCCTCGCCGAGACACCCCGGCGTGTCGCCGAAGCCTACGCCCGGCTCTTCTCCGGCCTCCGCGAAGACCCCGAACGCCACCTCGACGTCGCGTTCGACGAGTCGGCCCGGGACCTGGTCCTGATGAGGGGCGTGCCCTTCGTCAGCCTATGCGAGCACCATCTTCTGCCCATGATCGGCCGGGCGCATGTTGCATACCTTCCGGGTGGGCGCGTGATCGGGTTCTCCGAGATAGTAAAGCTCGTCGAAGGTTTCGCGGCGAGGCCGCAGATCCAGGAGCGCCTCACCGCCCAACTCGCCGACGCCCTGCACGACGGGCTGGATTCCCGCGGTTCGATCGTCGTTCTCGAAGCCGAGCACACCTGCATGACCGCGACGGGCGCGTGGAGGCCCGGCACGAGGGCCGTGACGTCCGCGGCGCGCGGCGTCTTCGAGGAGGACGCGGGCAGGCGGGCCGAGGTGTTGGCTTTGCTCGGGCGCGACGGCTGAAACGCGTCATGAACCGGCACGCCCGGGACGCCAGCACGGGGCCACGCCGGACCGAAAACCCTACCCCGCGGACGTAAGCGACGGAGCGTGCCTTCGTCGTTCCCTACTTGGCGCCGCGAGGCGTCGGCGCGGAATACGATATGCCATGCTCGGTAAGTTGCGCGAAACCCTTGCGCCGGAGCGCACAAACCAGTACCTTTCAACCGTCATTGCACATAAGTAAACATACAAAGTTATATCGACGGACATTAGGGGAAGCCGGTGTATACCGAGGAGCGGGCCCGAGAGGTACGGGCGGGGGTGGCGAGGATGGCCGCGGTCGGGCGGAGTTTGCCTCGCGTGGAAACGCTATCGGAGGAGAGGGTGGATGCGACAGACAAGGTCTAGAACGTTCGGTATGGCGGGTTTGGCGGTTTTGCTGGGGGTCGTGCTGGCGATCGGCGTCGTGTCGTTGGGCAGGAGCGCCGACGCCGCTTTGCCCGCCGGGGCCAAGGGGCCGTCGGACAACCTCGGCAACCCGGTCGCGCCCAAGAAGACGGCCAACGTGAGCGGCCCGATCCCGACCAACGATTGGTGGTCATCGCTCGTCTTCCAGCGCTACCCGGATAACCCTTATTCCGAGAACATGCACGCCCATCCGCTGTCGATGCGGGCCAAGGCGGGCGGGCTCGGGATCTCGTACCCGGCGGGCCACAACATCACCCCCGACGGGCGCAAGTACGAGAACACCTACACCGAGGACTTCACCCTGGGCGTCGCCGGGCTCAACTCGCCCGACGCCAAGCTCGACGGCTACTCCGACTGGACCGTGCGCTCGTCCTGGAGCGGCGGCGGCGCGAGCCTGAACGCCACCTTCGGCCACGGGCTGCCGTACGTCTACGCAACAAAGACCGGCGGCGACGCCCAGGTCGCTTTCAACGGCGCCCCGACGGTGTGGTCCAACGCGGGCAACGTCGTCGGTGTCTCGATCCGGGGCCACCACTACGGCCTGTTCGCGCCGTCGGGCGCGACGTGGCGCCAGAACGGCAACACTCTTCTATCTAGCCTGGCGGGCAAGAACTACGTCTCGGTGGCCGCCCTGCCGGACAACAGCGCCGCCACCCTCTCCGAGTTCGCGCGCCACGCCTTCGCCTTCGTGACCGACACCAAGGCGACGTACAGCGTGCAAAACGGCACGGTGAACACCACCTACGCCGCCACCACCAGGGCGATGGAAGGCACCGAGACCCGGCCGCTCATGGCGCTCTACCGCCACCAGTGGCTCAACACCAACGCGCCGCTGACGAACTACACCTACAACTCGGCGCGCGGCACGATGAAGGTGCTGAAGGGCAACAGCTTCACCACCTCGTTGCGCTTCGGCGGTGTGCTGCCCACCCTGCCCGACAAGGGTACTTACGACCGCGGCCGCCTCGCGGGGTACGTCAATGAGGCGGCGGCCAACCCGGCCATCACCGGCAACGACACCTATTGGGTGGGCAAGAGTTTGGGCCGGTCGGCGGAGTTGGCGCACATCGCCGGGCAGGTCGGCAACGTTGGTGCGCGCGACGCCATCTTGAACAACATGAAGGCCGAGATGCAGGACTGGCTGACGCCGGGCGGCGAGAACTATTTCGCGTACGAGGATCGGTGGGGGACCCTGATCGGCTATCCGGCCTCCTACGGCTCGGACACCGAGCTCAACGACCACCACTTCCACTACGGCTACTTCGTGCAGGCCGCCGCGGCGATCGCCATGTACGACCCCGCCTGGGCCAACAACTGGGCGCCGCAGATCAACGACCTGATCTATGATGCCGCCAACCCCAACAGCGACGCCCGCTTCCCCAAGCTGCGCAACTTCGATCCCTACGCGGGCCACTCCTGGGCGTCCGGGCACGCGGGCTTCGCGTCGGGCAACAACAACGAGTCCTCGTCCGAGGCGATCAACTTCGCCACCGGCCTGATCCTCTGGGGCTCGCAGACGAACAACGCCACCGTGCGCGACCTGGGCACCTACCTGTACGCCACCGAGGTCAGCGCCATCGAGCAGTACTGGTTCGACGTGGACAACGCCGTGTACCCGAACAACTTTATCCATCCGGCGGTAGGTATGAACTGGGGCGACGGCGGCTCGTACTCGACGTGGTTCACCGCCGAGCCCGAGATGATCCAGGGCATCAACTTCCTGCCGATCCAGCACGGCTCGCTCTACCTCGGCAACCGCCCGGACTACGTAAAGACCAACTACAACCACATGACCGCCCAAAACAACGGCGAGCCCACCGTGTGGCAGGACATCTGGTGGGGCTACCTGGCGCTCTCGGACCCGGCGGCGGCCATCCAGAAGTTCGACGCCAACCGGAACTACACCCCGGAAGAGGGCCAGTCCAAGGCGTTTACGTATCACTGGATCCACAACCTCAACGCCCTCGGCCGCCCGGACCCGAACGTGACCTCAAACCTCCCGACCGCCGCGGTCTTCAACAAGAACGGCACGCGGACCTACGTGGCCTATAACGCCTCCAACGCGCCCGTCACCGCGAACTTCTCGGACGGCGCCAGCATGAACGTGGCCGCCCGCTCGCTCGCCACCTCTAACGGCAGTACCACCAACCCGCCGCCCGCCACACCCACGCTCCAGCGGGACACGTTCTACTCCCTGCGCGCCGTGACGCCGGGCGTGACCAACCGCTACCTGCGCCACCAGAACAGCCTGGCCTTCACCGAGGTCGTGGACGCCAACAGCAACGCCACCCTGAAGGCGGACGCCAGTTGGAAGGTCGTCGCGGGCCTGGCCGACGCCAACTGCGTCTCATTCCAGTCGGCAAACTTCCCCAACCAGTACCTGCGCCACGCGGGCTCGCGCCTGCGCATCGACGCCGACGGCGGCGGCGAGCTGTTCAAGCAGGACGCGACCTTCTGCGTCAAGGCCGCCCTCGACGGCAGCGGCGGCAACGTCTCGCTGGCGTCCAAGAACTTCCCCAACAGCTACATCCGCCACCGGGGCGGCGAGGTCTGGCTCGACCCCAACGACAACACCACCGGCTTCAAGCAGGACGCGAGCTGGGCGCCAACCAACGCCTGGAGCACCGGCAATACCAACCCGCCGCCGTCCTCCAGTGCCAACATCCCCGGCGTCGTGACCACGAACGCGGGCGCCATCGCCAACGGGGCCAGCAAGAGCTGGAACCTCAACGCCACGAGCGCCGCCAACATGCGCCTCAAGCTCACCAGCACGGCCACCCTGAACAGCCGCTCGATCTCGGCGAGCTTCGCCGGACGCGAGATCCCGCTCTCCGTCAACGCGGGCCAGACCGCCAACGTGGACTTCGCGAACGTCAGCGCGGGCGCGCAAACCCTTACCGTCCGCGCGACGAGCGACGGCGTCTCGCTCGGCCAGATCGAGATCGTGACGTACTAAAGGCTTCGCGAAGCGGCCCCCGCTGTCAGACTAACGGCGGGGGCCGCTCCAGGCGGGGCAAAACTACCGGGTTTTCACGACTCCCGACTCCCGGGGTTTCTCACTCGGCGACGTTTATCGCGGCCTTCTCCGGGAGGGCGGCGAGGGCGGCGCCCGAGATGCCGGCCTCGTTGAGCATCTGGGCCGGGACGACCTCCGTGCGGTTGGTGAGGTGGGGGAGGAACTTCTCGGACTTCTTGCTGATGCCGCCGCCGATCACTATAAGGTCGGGCCAGAACAGGTCTTCCATGCGGCGCAGGTACTCGTCAAGGCGTTCGGCGTACTCCGGCCAGCTCAGGTCGTCGCGTTTGCGGGCGCTGTCGGCGGCGCGGTGCTCGCCCTCTTCGCCCCGGATCTCGATGTGCCCGAGCTCCGTGTTCGGCACGAGACGCCCGCCGACGAAGAGGGAGGTCCCGATCCCGGTCCCCAGCGTCAGCATGAGAACGACCCCGTCACGGTCCCGGCCGGCGCCCCAGCGCATCTCGGCCAGGCCCGCTGCGTCGCCGTCGTTCACCATCGTCACCGGTCCCCCGAGCTCCGCCTCGAGCGCGGCCTGCATGTCGAACCCGATGGCCGCCTTGTCGATGTTCGCCGCCGTCCGAACCACGCCGCTCTTGATGACGGCCGGAAAGCCGCAACCCACGGGTCCCTCGTACCCCGACTGGCGGACCACCTCAGCCGCCGTCCGGACTATCGCCTCCGGCGTCGCGGGCTGGGGCGTCTTGATCCTCACCCGCTCCCCGGCCAGCTCGCCCGTCTCCAGATCCACGGGCGCGCCCTTGATACCCGACCCGCCAACGTCTATGCCAAACAAGTTCACCCAAAACCTCCTCGTAGCTCCGCGGCTATTTTAACGGAACGGCAACCCCTTCAGCCGCGCGGCATCGAGGCGGGCGAGTCCCACGGGTTGCTGATGGCCACGAAGCGGTGACG
>CAXUFZ010000125.1:0-10350 GCA_964250345.1 uncultured Rubrobacteraceae bacterium | reverse complement strand
GCCCGGAGGACTGGGGCCGGACGCCGGAAGAGGACGAAGAGTTTTTGGGGATGCTCGCGGAGGCGGAGGTGCTCTACGACTTTCCGCGCGGTCACGTCGGAGATTTGACGGAGGTCGCGCCGAAGCTGCGGTGGGTGCAGGGGAGCATGGCCGGGGCGGGCGAGGTAGCGCGGGCGGCGGGCCTGGCGGAGAACGACGTGGTGGTGACGACGGCGAGCGGCATCTACTCCGGCCCGCTGGCGGAGTTCGTGTTGATGGGGATGCTTCAGCACGTCAAGGATCTCGACCTCTTGAGGCGCGACAAGGCCGCGAAGACCTGGCGGCAGGGCACGACCGGCACGCTGGAGCGCAAGACGCTGTGCGTCGTCGGGACGGGCAGCATCGGGAGGGCCGTGGCCGACAGGGCCCGCCCCTTCGGGATGGACGCCATCGGCGTCAAGCGGACGGTCCGCGGGGACGACGCGGCCCGGGCCTCCTTCGACGAGCTCTACGAGACGAAGGATCTGAAGGAGGCGCTCGGCCGGGCCGACTTCGTCGTCCTGACGCTGCCGGGCACGCCGGAGACGGAGCGGCTGCTAGACGCCGACGCGATCTCCGCCATAAAGCCCGGGGCGTACTTCGCCAACGTCGGGCGCGGGAGGGTGGTCGAGGAGGCCGCGCTGGTCGAGGCGTTGAAGACCGGCCACCTCTCGGGCGCGGCGCTCGACGTGTTCGAGGTCGAGCCGCTGCCGGAAGATAGTCCCCTGTGGGGGATGGAGAACGTCGTCGTAAGCGCCCACACGACCGACGTCGTGCCGGAGCTTATCAACGCGGCGCAGGCCAACCTTTTCCGCGAGAACCTGCGGCGTTACCTGGCGGGGGAGGCGCTGGTCAACGTTTTGGATAAGGAGCTTCTGTACTGATGGACGCGTTTGGGGGGCGTTCGCGGATGGTATATTCGGGGTCTTAAGAATGGACGTCGACGAGACATCGAGTACCCGCGCGCTCCCCGTCCGGGGGCGCATACCGCCATCCGAGGAGTCGTTCTGGACCTAGCATCGTTGGGCCTGCCGGCCCTCAGAATCCTTGCCGCGTTGTTGCTAGTCGCCTTGAACGGCCTGTTCGTGGCGGCCGAGTTCGCCTTCGTGAGGATACGGGGGACGCAGGTGGACCGGCTCGTGGAGGAGGGTCGGGCCTCCGCCGGCATCGTCCAGGTCGCGAGGAGCAGGCTCGACCAGTATTTGGCGGTCTGCCAGCTCGGGATCACGGTCTGCTCGCTGGGCATAGGGGCGCTCGCGGAGCCGGCGATAGCCACCCTGATCGAACCCGCCCTGGGGTTCTTGGGAATCCCCGGCTCGTTGTTGCACCCTATCGCCATCGCCATCGCGCTCTTCATCGCTTCCTTCCTTCACGTGGTCTTCGGGGAGCTCGCGCCCAAGACCTTCGCCATCCAGAGGGCCGAGGGGACCTCGCTCTTCGTCGCGCCCTTTATGAGGTTCTTCTACTACCTGCTGTTGCCTTTCACCATCGTCTTCAATGGGACGGCCAACGCCATCACGGGGGCCCTTGGCGTGCCGCCGGCCTCCGAGAGCGACGAGACGCACTCGGAGCAGGAGATCCGGCAGCTCATCGCCCAGAGCACCCGGCAGGGCATCTTGGAGACCGACGAGGAGAGCCGCATCCGGGGCGTCTTCGAGCTGGAAGACAAGCCGGCGCGCGAGATCATGGTCCCCCGCCCCGACGTCGCCGCGATCCCGGCGCACGCGAGGCTCGCGGACCTGGTCCCGGCCGTCGCCGCCGGCCACTTCACCCGCTACCCGGTGCACGAGGAGGGCTCGCCCGACCGGATCATCGGCACCGTCCACGTCAAGGACGTCCTGCGCGCCATCGATTCCGGGGGCGGGGTGGACGGGGACGTGAGGGCCCGCGACCTCGCCCGCGAAGTGCTCGTCGTGCCCGAGAGCCGGGACGTCGAGCACATCCTGGAGGACTTCCAGCGGCGCGAGATCCAGATGGCCGTCGTCATAGACGAGTGGGGCTCTTTCGAGGGCCTCATCACCATCGAGGACATCCTGGAGGAGATCGTCGGCGAGATCCGGGACGAGTTCGACGAGGAGGAACCGGACTTTAAAGAGCTCCCCGACGGCTCCCACGTCGTCGACGGTCGCGTCCCCATCCCCGCCGTCAACGACGCCCTCGACGCCCGCTTCCAGAGCGAGGACTTCGAGACCATCGGCGGCCTCGTCCTCGGCGCCCTCGGCCGCCCCCCCGAGGTCGACGACGAGGTAAGCGCGAACGGCCACCTGCTCCGCGTCGAAGAGATCGACGGCCCCCGCGTAGCCCGCGTCGTCGTCACGAAAGACCCGCAGCAAGAGGACGAAGAGTAGGTCGTCGCCGGGAGTTGGGAGGCGCTCGCTGCGCTCGCTTCGGGAGTCGTGAAGGGCAACTTCTTGAGTTTTCCGACTCCCGGTTTTTTCTTCTAGCGCACTTTCTCGGGCTCGAAGATGCGGGGCGGCTCGACGATGCCCTGCTGGGCGGGGATCAGGCGTATCTCGCGGGATCCCGTCCTGTACGTCTCTTCTAGTACGGCGTGGACGGCGGAGGCGGTCATGGAGAGGGCCGCCGCGGGTCCCCCGCCGCGCAGCAGGTGGGCCAGGAACAGCGCCGCCGTCGCGTCGCCGGCGCCGTTGATCTCCAGCGGCAGCATCGGCGTCGCGACGAGCCACGCGCCCTCCCCCGAGACGGCGAGCATCTCGATGGCGCCCTCCGGCGCGTCGCCGCGCCGGAGGCTCGTCGTGAGCACGGTGTCGGGCCCGAGCCCCCTGGCCTTGTCCGAGGCTTCGAGGGCGTCGTCGAGGTCCCGGACCGTCGAGCCGGTGAGGAACTCGAGCTCGAACTGGTTCGGGGTGATGACGTCGGCGGCCGGCACGGCGACCTCCCGCATGAACTCGGGGATGCCCGGCCTGACGAAGAAGCCGCGGCCCTCGTCGCCCATCACGGGGTCGCAGCAGTAGACGGCGTCGCCGTTCAGCTCCTTGACCCGGCCGACCGCCCCGACGATGACCTCGCCCAGGGAGGCGTCGCCCATGTAGCCGGAGAGGACCGCGTCGCAGGAGGGCAGCACGCCGCGATCTTCTATGCCCCGGATCACGCCGGCTATGTCCTCGGCCGGCAGCACCGGGCCCCGCCACTCCCCGTAGCCGGTGTGGTTGCTGAAGTGGACCGTGTTGACCGGCCACACCTCGAACCCCATCCGCTGCAGCGGGAAGACCGCCGCGCTGTTGCCGACGTGCCCGTAGGCCACCGACGACTGTATCGAAAGGACGTTCATTTGCGTTCTCCTGGAAAGTCTACGCCGCTCCGGTGGCGGCAATCCTACTCCCCGGACCGGCGAAGCTCAACCTGGTCAGCGCCTCCCGACTCCCGGGGGCGAAGCTATTGGGCAAACGAGACGTAGATGAAGACCACTACGGCGGTGAGGATGATGCACAGGATGAGTAGCTCTCGCAAGGACCCTCCTCTCTCTACGGCTGGACGGGGTCGCGTTCTTGGAGGGTGAGGAGCCTGGCGTAGAGGCCGCCCGAGGCGGCGAGCTCCTCGTGCGTCCCGGACTCAGCGACGCGGCCCTCTTCGAGGACCAGGATCTGGTCGACGTTCCGCACCAGCCGGAGCTCGTGCGCGATGACGAATGTCGTCCTGCCTTCCGTGAGCGCCCGCCAGCTCTCCTCGACCGCGTCGGCCGCCTCGGCGTCGAGGCCGGCCTGGGGCTCGTCGAGGATGAGGATCGGGGTATCCCTGAGCATGGCCCTGGCGATGGAGATCCTCTGCCGCTGCCCCCCCGACAAGCTCTCCCCCCGCTCGGAGAGCAGCGTGTCGTACCCTTCGGGCAGGTCCTGGATAAAGCCGTCGGCCCCGGCGAGCTCGGCGGCGGCCTCTATCTCGTCCCGGCCGGCCCCCGGCTTGCCGTAGGAGATGTTGTCGGCGACCGTCGCCCGGAAGAGCATCGCGTCCTGCGGCACGAAGGTTATGGCGTCGCGCAGGGACTTCGTGGTGAAGCCCCTGACGTTCTGCCCGTCCACGAGCACGCGCCCTTCCTGCGGGTCGTAGAGCCGGGCGACGAGGCCGGTGACGGTGGTCTTGCCGGCGCCGCTGACGCCGACTAGGGCGACGCGGCTGCCGGCCTCGACGTCGAAGTCCACACCGCGCAGGACCTCGCCGGCCTCGTCTTCGTAGGCGAAGCGGACGTCCTCGAAGGTCACGCGGCCGGTCAGGGGCGGGGCGGGAACAGCGTCCGGCTCGTCCTTGACGGTCGGCTCGGCGTTCAAGAGCTCGATGATGCGCTCGCCCGAGACGAGGGACTTGCCGATCTGGTTGACCTGCCGGCTCAGGGCCCACAGCGGCGAGAGGAAGAGGGCGAGGTAGGCCACAAAAACGGTCAGGTCGCCGAGGGACAATGCGCCGGAGAGCACCTGACGGGCGCCGAAGTAGACGACGAGGGCGGTGCCGACGCCGCCGACGACGCCGAGGACGGTGCTGAACTTGGCCTCTATGACGGCGGAATCCACGCTCGCCTTCAGCGACTCGCGGCTCTCGGTGCGGAAGCGGGCCAGCTCGTCGTCCTCGCGGGCGAAGAGCTTGACGGCCCGGATGCCGGTTATGGCCTCTTGCATGACGCTCGCGATCGCGCCCTCCCGCGTCCTCACGACCCGCATCCGCTCGACCAGCGACTTCCTGTAGCGGGTCACGGCGAGGAAGAGGAAGGGGACGGTGACGAGGGCGAGCAGCGTGAGCTGCCAGTTCAGCCACAGCATCACGACGAGCATCCCCAGCAGGATCATGAACGACGACAACACCTCGACCACGGAGTCCACGAGCAGCGTCCGAACCTCCTTGACGTCGCTCGTGACGCGCGTGATGGTGTCGCCGGTACGCTTCTTGCCGTGGTAGTCGAGACCTAAGGCATGGACCTTGGCGTAGAGCCTGTCGCGCATGTCGAAGACGGTCTCCTGGCCGAGCCGCTGCAGGAGGTAGCGCCGGAAGGAGGCGACGGTCCGGGTGACGGTGAAGATGACCACGATCAGGAACGCTATGCAGGCGAGCAGCACCGCCCGGTCTTCCAGGAACCCGGGCAAAAACGCCGGCGGCCGCCGATTGCCGGTGAGCACGTAGTCGATGGTGAGGGCGAGCGGCCACGGCTGGGCGAGGCTCGTCAACGTCTCCAAAAGCAGCACGAACAGGGCGAGCAGCAAGCCCCTGCGGCGGGTCTTCAGAAACGGCGTAAAGTTGGAGAGCGTCTCTCGCGTGCGCCGCAGCCCGGCGCGGGCTTCGATCAATCTTTTCACACAGATATACTACCGCAACTGGTGGAACGACCCAGGTGCGGGTTCACGGCCTCCGCGCGTCGGGAGTCGGGAGGCGCTCGCTTTCGCTCGCTTCGGGAGTCGGGAAACCCAGGCCTGTCTTTGGGGGAGTCGCTGTAGAATGTGCGGGGTGTACAGTTGACAAGCGCGAAGGAGAGACGAAGAGTGGCGCGAAGAGTCCTTGCGGCCGTCGAAGATTTGCTGTTTCGAAGCAAGATCTCCGAGACCGCCGACCAGCTCGGCGTGGAGGCATCTTTTCCCCGCAACCCGACGAAGCTCCTCGACGCCCTCCGAACCTCTCCCCCCGACCTCCTCGTCCTCGACCTCAACTCCTCCCGCTTCGAGCCGCTCCAGATCCTGCAGACCGTCGAGTCCGACGAAGGGACGAAGAACGTGCGGACCATAGGCTTCCTCTCGCACGTCCAGAAGGACCTGGCCGTCGCCGCGAAAGAGGCCGGCTGCGACCGCGTCGTGGCCCGCAGCGCGTTCACGAAGGACCTGCCGAAGATCCTAGCGGAGGGCGAGGCCGACGACACCGTGGACGAGGCCGGCGTTGGCTGAGGGCTCGGGCTGGCAACGCCTCGGCAGCGAAAAGCTGCTGGAAACCAACTACTTCAACCTCCGCTCGGACCGGCTTCGCCTGCCCGACGGTTCGGTCAAAGACCCCTACTACGTCCTGGAGCGTCCGGACGCCGCGATCATCTTCCCCGTCACCGCGGACGGCGAGGTCGTGCTGGTGCGCCAGTACCGGCCGCCGCTGGAGCGGATGGAGCTCGGCCTGCCGGCGGGCCTCGTCGAAGAGGGCGAGGAGCCGGAGGCCGCCGCCCGGCGCGAGCTCTCCGAGGAGACGGGATACTCGGGCGGCGAGTGGGAGCCGCTCGGCTCGCTCGCCTCTTCGCCCAGCCTGAAAGACAACTGGGCCTATCTCTTCCTCGCGCGCGGCGTCGAGGAGACCGCCGCGCCCGACCCCGACGAGCACGAGCTGGTCGAGGTGGAGCGGACGCCCGTCGAAAAGATGCTCGGGCTGGTTCGGGACGGCGGGATCGTCTCCTCCAGCGGCGTGGCGGCCGTCATGCTGGCCCTGGAGCGGCTGAGGGAAGGGACGGGGTAAAGGTCCCACCCGTCGCGCGGATAACCGACCTCGTCCCCGACAACGAAGGGACCGTCCGGCAGGTGGCGGCCTTGCTGGTCGAGGGGTTCGCGGAGCACTGGCCCGAAGCCTGGCCCGACCTCGACTCAGCCCTCGAAGAGGTGCGGGCGTCTTTCGGGGAGGGCCGGATCAGCCGGGTGGCCGTCGGAGAGGCCGGAGAGGCCCTGGGCTGGGTCGGCGGCATCGCCTCGTACGCCAGGGTCTGGGAGCTGCACCCGCTGGTGGTCAGGCCCGACCTCCAGGGACGGGGCATCGGCAGCGCCCTCGTCAAAGACCTCGAAGAACGCGTCGACGAACGCGGCGGGCTGACGCTCTGGCTCGGCACGGACGACGAGGCCGGCATGACGAGCCTCGCCAACGTGGACCTCTACCCCAACGTCCTGGAGCACCTCGCGAACATAGAAAACCGACGAGGTCATCCCTACGGCTTCTACCAGAAGCTCGGCTTCTCCACAGTCGGCGTGATGCCCGACGCGAACGGTTTCGGCAAGCCGGACATCTACCTGGCGAAACGCTGCGGCAAGCCGGCTTAGACGAGGAGCATGAACCCGTGACCAGGAGCGCCGCGCGGGACGAGAGACGCCGACCCGCGAAGTTCTTTTGGGACGGCTCGCGCTAGACGTCCCGGTATTGGGAGACCTCGATCAGGTTCCCATCCGGATCCCTGAAGTATACGGAGACCATCCCACCCAACGCCCCTTCGCGCTCCACGGGTCCCTCGACGATCTCGACATCCTGGGAGACGAGGTACTCTGCGACCTCTTGCGGCGGAGCGTCGGTGACGAAGCACAGGTCGGCGGAGCCTGGGGTCGGATGGGTGGCTTTCGGCTCGAACTCTTCGCCGGTCTGGTGCAGGTTGATCTTCTGCGACCCGAACCGCAGCGCCATCCTGCCGTCCCCGAACGTCACGGGCTCCATCCCGAGAACCCGCAGGTAGAAGTCCGCCGTCCGGTCCACGTCCGCGACGGTCAAAACGAGGTGGTCCATCCGGTCGATCCTCAAACGTTTCCTCCACCCCGTCGGGGCAACAAAAAGCCCGGGGTTCGAGGCCCCGGGCTTTGTATTCCGTCTCTGTTTTTCTAACAGGTGAAGGAGGAGCCGCAGCCGCAGCCGCCCTGGACGTTCGGGTTGTTGACGGCGAAGCCGGCGCCCATGAGGCCGTCGACGTAGTCGAACTCGGAGCCCATGATGTACGGGACGCTCATGGCGTCGATGACGATCTTGACGCCCTTGGCCTCGAGGACCTCGTCGTCGTCGGCGATCTCGTCGTCGAAGTAGATGTTGTACTGGAAACCGGAGCAACCGCCCGGACGAACGCCGATGCGCAGACCGAGATCCTCTTCGCCTTCCTGCGCCATGAGGGCTTTGACCTTCTCGGCGGCGTTGTCGGTGATGTTGACGATAGTGGTCTCTTGCTCCTGCTGCATCAGCACCTCCCGTGCTGTAGTGGGATGGTTCGTCCGCAAATTATTACACCCCCCGCCGTATACTTCAACGCCGCCGGCGCGGCCACCATCGCAGCGCCCCGCGCACCTTCCCGCGCACGGTCTTCGTCAGACTCGCCCGGCCCGCGGTCAAGCTCTTGCCCGCCCTCGCGAGGAGCGAGCCGGGGTTCAGCGCGGCGAGAATCCTCCTCCAAAAAGGCAGCCGTCCGTAGGCCCGCAGCGCGCGCCGGTGCGCCGACGAGACGCCGCGCGGGTCGCCGGAGCGCGAGTAGAGGTGGTCCGAGTAGGCGCGGGCGAAGCGGCGCATCGGCTCCTCCTCCACGCCGGCCGCGCCCGCGAGGAGCAGGACCTTCTCCGTCGGGGTCAGGGCCGAAGAGTCGGCTATCGAGCTGCCCGGCCGCAGCGCGTCGCGCAGGCGTCCCGTCAGGTCGTCGTAGAGGTCCCCGGGCCTGCCGCGCGCGGCGAGCGCCCGCTTCGCGAGCGGGACCGCGGCGACGAGCAGGACCGCCAGGACGGCGAGGATGGGCCACACGGGCAGTTGTTGCTCGTTGGCGCGCGAGTTCCGGTCCTGGTTCGGTTGTTGGTCTTCCTGGGGTTGCTCGTCCTCCTGCGCGGGGTTGTCCTCGGCCGCTTCCCGTTGGGCGAAGTTGCCCATCATGCCAGGCTCCACGCCGTTGAGGCCGCTCGGGATGTCGATCCGGGGTTGGGGGGCGTTCTGTTCCATGGTGGAGGGCATGGAGAAGCCGGGGGTCGGGTTGAACGGGTACCAGCCGACGCCGGGGAAGTAGACCTCGACCCAGGTGTGCATGTTGGCGCCGGTGACGACGTACTCGCCGTCCACCTCCTCGCCGCTCGTGGCGCCGTAAACGACGCGCGCGGGGACGTTCATGTCGCGCAGGATCAGGGCCATAGACGTCGAGAACTGGGTGCAGAATCCTTCCCTACCGTCGCCCAGGAACTCCTCTATGGCCTGGTCCGCGCGCCGGTAGCTGACGTCGAGGTTGTAGACGAAGCCGCCGTCGTAGATCAGGTACTGCTCCACCGCCCGCGCCGCGTCGTAAGCCGTGCCCGTATCGTACTCGTCCTCTATCGTATTGGCCGTCTCTGCGACGACCTCGGGCGTATCGGACGGGAGCTGCAGAAACTTGCGCTGGATGTAAGGCGAATAGGACTCGTCGGCGGCGCGGAGTTGTTCTTCGGAAGGCTGAGGTATCTGGGAGACGACGAAGTAGCGGTCGCCCTCTTCGAAAGGCTCGTCCAGTGTCCAGGAGGAGTCGGCGTTCCGGGTCGCGTCGCCCCTGGAGGTCTGGGTGATCGCGTAGGCGCCGAAGAGCACCTCGGTTTGGGCGTTGAGGATCTCGACCTCCTGCACCACCTGGCGGGTCTCGACGTCGGGCCCAAGTTCCGTCCCGTCGTCGTCGGCGGGCTCCGTGGGGTCCTCCCAGCGGACGCCGTCGAAGGAGTCCAGGGTCCCCGCGCGCCAGAGGAGCGGCTCAGCGCTCTCGACCCTGAAGAGCTCGGCGTCGCGGCCGGCGGTCAGGTAGTCCCCGACGTCGGCCTGGACGTCGAGCTGGCTCGTCCCGCCGGTCCCGATGCGGGTCCAGTCTATAAAGCCGGGGCTGATCGTGGCGTCGCTGAGGGGCAGCCGCGGCACGAGCAGCGCGAGCGCGACGACGGCCGCGCCGGCCAGCACCGCCGTCCGCCCCGGCCCCTCCGGGCCGAGCGAGCCGGCCGAGAGCAGGAGCCCCACGGCGCACCCCAAGAAGACGGCGAAGAACGGCCCGGCCCCGTCCTCGAAGGCGACGGTCGAGAGGACCCCGATGGTCAGCCCGAGGACCGCCACGGACATTACGGGGCTTCCCTCGTAGAGCGCCGCCGAGGTGGCGAAGGTCGCCACGATCACGACCGCCGGGGCGAGCATGACGAAGATGCCGGGCGCGAGATCGTAGGGCACGGGGTCCGCGTACATCGTCCCGGCGGCGTAGATGACGTCGTTGCCGATCCTCCACCCGAACTCCTGCCACTCGCCCGGCGAGAAGACGGGCGGCATCCCGTAGGCGCAAAGGATCGTGTAGAGAGCCCCGACAGGAATCAGCAACACGAACCGCCAACGCCCGGCCGACCCTATAAAGATCCCCACCGCGGCCGCGAGCAGCATGGGGATAAGCGCCCTGTACCCCGCGACGATGGAGACCACGGACAGGCCGCCGAAGGCCTCCTCATCCACGGTCTCCCCCGTGAACAGGATGGAGAACGCGGCCCCCATCGTGAGCACCGCCGCGTAGAGCCACCACCTCACGCCAGACCGCCCGACCCGATCGCCCTCCGAGGCCCCGACAGCGCGGCGACGCCCGACGGGTGCTCGACGGTCCGCACCGCGGCGCCGGCGTTCTCCAGTTGGATCACGGCCCGGTAG
>CAXUFZ010000124.1:329-10376 GCA_964250345.1 uncultured Rubrobacteraceae bacterium | reverse complement strand
GGCGGGGAGCTGCGGGGCGAGGAGGCCGGGGCGAACCTGAGCGTCGAGTTGGAGGTGCGGGATCTCCCCGGGCTGCGGGGGGGCGAGTACTACGAGATGTGGTACGCGAGGAGGGACGGGACCAGGATCAGCTGCGGCACCTTCGACGTGGGCCCCGGCGGGGACGCGACGGTGACCATGTCCGCCCCGACCCACTCCGTCTCCTACCCGAAGGTGGAGGTCACCCGCGAACCCGCCGACGGCGACCCCACCACGAGCGGGGACACGGTCCTGCTCGGCTCCCTCGAAGACGCCTAGACGCCGAGGGCGGGGAGACGATGCCCCGCCCGAGCCTCAGAGCAGGTTGCCGGCCTCGTCGAAGGACAGCGGTCGCGGCCCCTCGACGACGCGCAGGTCCCCGTTCTTCTCCGTCTCCTCGAGCAGGGCCTCGGAGACCCGCAGTTGGCGCAGCGCCAGGGTGTTCTTCACGCGCACGAGGCGGGCGTCGGACGGACCTACGCCGGCGCACATGGCGAGGGCGGCGGCCACGGCCATCCTGTCGGTGGGCATGACCATGGGAATTTTGGCGCCGAAGGGGGTGGTGGAGGTGAGGGCGTTCATGTAGGTGGAGGAGCGTTCCAGGTTCTCTTCGAGGCGCGAGGTGACGACGTCGGCCGCGCCCAGACCGGTGGCGTTGCCGCCGGTCTGTTCGGTGAGGCCGAGGTAGACCATGCGTTCGACGCGCGGGCCGTCACCGCCGTAGGGGGTGGGGAAGCGGCCGGTGACGTTGGGGTCGGCGCCGTCGCCGCTTATGTTCTTGCCGATCTCGTCCACCACGAGCACGTCCAGGTCGTCGAAGGGGAGCCTGAGCAGGTTCTTTTTCGCCTCTTCGAGCAGCGGGGCCTCGGCCTCCTCGAAACGGTCGGCGGGGATGGCGGCGACCTTGCACGGCTCCTCGTCGGCGTTCTCGACGACGGCCAGGCCGAAGGCGAAGCGGCCGGTCTCCACCATGACCCTCGCGGCCTCGGGGATGGTCTTGTGGATCTCACCCCACCCCGCCGCGTGGACGACGTGCGCCCCCCGCTGCTTGCCGAGCCCGATGGCGAGCATCTTCGTCGGCCCGCTCTCGACCGTGCCGCGGAAGGCCGTGTGCGGCTTGACCCTGTTTACGACCACGATCGCGTCCGCCTCGTACGCGTTCTTGTCCACGTACACCGGCACCCCGGAGGGCGTCTCCCCGACGAGCACCGTCTCCATCGTCGCGCGGATGGGGCACCCCACGGTCTCCTCGCTCACCCCGAGGTGCCTCAACACCTCGGCCTGCCCCTCGGCGTTCGACGCCCCGTGGCTGCCCATCGCCGGCACGACGAACGGCTCCGCCCCGGCCTCCTTGAGCGCCTCGATCAGCGCCGCGGTCACCTCGTCGATGCGGGCCACGCCGCGGCTGCCGACGCCGACGGCCACGGACCCGGTCGGGAGCTCGACCTCTTGCAGCGCCTCGCGCACGGCGCCCCTGACGTCCCTGAGCTCCGGCGGCGTCTCCCTCGTCTGCTCGACGAGCGCGACGCGGGGCAGCTCGACGCCGCGCAGGATCTCCTCTATCTCCTCGAAGACCGGCCTCTGTACCTGCATGATCTCCACCTCCGGCTCGCATCGTCGGGGACCCGGCGACCGAACCTAAAAACCCCGATCACCCGACCTTCTCGCTCGCGGACCATTCTAAAGCAACCGGCCGGCCGGCGATCTTCCGCCGTTGGTATACTGCCCCGGGGAAAGCCCTCTTGCGGAAAGGTCGTGGGACCGTGAAGGTGGCGCTCTTCGTGCCGTGCTACGTGGACCTCGTGAACCCCGAGGTCGGCGTCAGCGTCGTGCGCGTCCTCCGCCGGCTCGGCGTCGAGGTCGTCTACCCCGAAGGCCAGACCTGCTGCGGCCAACCCGCCTTCAACTCAGGCTTCTTCGACGAGGCCCGCGGCGTCGCCCGCCACTTCATGGACGTCTTCGAGTCCGAGGACGTGGACCATGTCGTCTGCCCCTCCGGCTCCTGCACCACGATGGTCGCACACTACTATCCCTTCATCTTCGACGGCAACCCCGACGAGCGGGCGCGCTCCGAGGCCCTGGCCCCCCACGTCCGCGAGTTCTCGGACTTCCTCGTCAACGTGCTCGGCGTGGACGACCTCAGCGCGAGAATGAGCGGCCGGGCCGTCTTCCACGCCGGCTGCCACCAGCGCCGCGAGCTCGGCGTCCTGGAAGAACCGCGGGAGTTGTTGAGGAACGTCGCAGGTCTGGACCTCGTGGACTGGGACAACGAGGAGCTCTGCTGCGGGTTCGGCGGCACGTTCTCCGTGAAGATGCCGGACGTCTCCGTGGCGATGGCGGACGAGAAGATCAAAGCGCTTGAGGCGTGCGGCGCGGACACGCTCGTCTCGTGCGACTCCAGTTGCCTGATGCACCTGAAAGGCCGCCTGGACCGCACGGGCCACGACACCCGCGTCCTGCACCTGGCCCAGGTCCTTGACACCCAAAACGGGAAGGTTGGATAGCTTTGGAGACGCGGAAGCCGGTCCGGCAGCGCGAGACGGAGGATAGGCGCCCGGAAGGCATAGCCACGAACGTCGAGGGCTTCAACGACCGGGCCCGCCGCGCCGTCGGCGACGGACAGTTGCACGACGCCGTGGCGAACGTGACGCGCAAGTCCGTCGCGGGCCGCAACGCCGTGCTCGATGCCTTGCCCGAAGCGCCGGAGCTCAGGGAGCGGGCGTACCACATAAAGCAGGAGACGATGGCGAACCTCGACCGCTACCTCGCGCAGATGGCCGGGGCCGTCGAGGGGCGGGGCGGGAACGTGTTCTTCGCCGACACCGGGGAGGACGTGGTCCGGTACATCGGGGACCTGGCGCGGCGGCGGGGGTCGAAGGTCGTCACAAAGTCCAAGAGCATGGCTACCGAGGAGATCGAGCTGAACCGGAGGCTCGAAGAGGCGTACGCGGACCTCGACCTGGAGATCGTCGAGACGGACCTTGGCGAGTGGATCGCCCAACTCGCCGGCGACACGCCCTCGCACATCGTCGGCCCCATCCTCCACATGAACCTCGAGCGCATCACCGAAGTCCTCTCGGAGACCGCGGGCGAGCCCCTCCCGCCCGACGTCGAGGCCCTCGGCTCCTTCGCCCGCAAGCGCCTGCGCGAGAAGTTCCTCTCCGCCGACATCGGCATCACGGGCGCCAACTTCGGCGTCGCCGAGACGGGGACCATCGCCACGGTGACGAACGAGGGCAACGGCCGGCTGGTGACGAGCGTCCCGCCCGTGCACGTCGTCGTCATGGGCATAGAGAAGCTGGTCCCGCGCTTCGCGGACCTCTCGGTCTTCGTCCGGCTGCTCGCGCGCAGCGGTACGGGCCAGAAGCTCACGGTCTACACGAACTTCGTGACGGGGCCGCGCGACGCGGGCGAGCTCGACGGGCCGGAGGAGCTGCACCTCATCCTGATGGACAACGGCCGCTCGGAGCTGCTCGGCACGGAGTTCGAGGAGGCGCTCTACTGCATCCGGTGCGGCGCGTGCCTGAACGTCTGCCCCGTCTACCGCCAGACCGGCGGCCACGCCTACGGATCGACGTACTCCGGCCCGATAGGCGCCGTCATAACCCCGCTCTTGAAAGGGAGCGAAGAGGCGAAGGACCTCCCGCACGCCTCCTCCCTCTGCGGTGCCTGCTGGGAGGCCTGCCCCGTCGGCATCCCGCTGCACGACCTCCTCCTCAAGCTCCGCAACCAGCAGGTCGAGGAGGGCCTCGCCGGCAAGGCGCAGGAGATCGCCTTCAAGGGCTTCGAGAGGGGCATGAAGAGCTCCACCCTCTACAACATAGGCTCCAAGGCCGCCCGCGTCGCCCAGAAACCGGCGGAGAAGAACGGCTCCATAAGACCGCTTCCGGGACCCTTGAGCGCCTGGACGGACTCGCGCGACCTGCCGCCGCTCGCGCCAAAGTCTTTCCGCGAACTCTGGAAAGAGGGCATCTAACTTGTCCGGCCGCGCGGAGTTTCTGGAGAAGGTCCGCCACCGCACCCGCCGGGGCCGCTACAAGCCGACCCACGCCCCCGACTCGGCCTGGACGGTCGGGGATGGACCCCGCGAGAGCCCGCGCATAGAAGACCCCGCATCCCGTTTCATGGAAGAGTTGGAGGCCCTTGGAGGGCACGGAAAACGCGTCGCCACGTTGGAGGAGGCCCGCGACCACGTGGTCTCCATCGTCCGAGAGCGTGAAGCGAAGCTTCTCGTCCGGTGGGACGTCGCGGAGTTGGAGGACCTGGGCGCGGACGCGCCGCTGAGGGATGCGGGCGTCGAGGTGGCCGTCTGGCGGGACCTGGAAGATTTCAGGGGCGTCGCGGGGGAGGCCGACGTCGGGCTCTCGACGGCCGCGTGGGCCATAGCCGAGACCGGGACCCTCGTTCTGGAGGGCGGGTCGGGCATGGGTCGCACCGTGACGCTCCTGCAGCCGACCTACGTCGCGGTCGTGCCGGTAGAGCGGATGCTCCGCACGGTCCCCGAGGCCGTCGAGAAGTACGCCGAAGCCGGCAGCCTACCGGCCAACGTTTGCTTCCACACGGGGCCCAGCCGTTCCGGGGACATCGAGATGACGCTCTTCGTCGGGATGCACGGCCCCGGCGACGTGCATGTCGTACTCGTCGGCTGAGTCGGAGCTTGGGGCGTCGAGGTTTTTAGGCTTCAAGGTTTCGAGGGGCGGGTAGACGGGACGCCGTTCCGCACAGCACCCCTCAAAACCTAAGAACCTGAGGGCCTTAGAACCTACGACAGCCCGAGCACGTCCGTGAGGCTTGAGCCGAAGACGTTCGAGAGGATCACGTCCGCCACCAGCGCCACGGCGAACAGGCCGAAGAACACCGCCGCGAAGCCGATCACGGCGAGCCGGTAGCCGCGGAGCTGGATCTGCTCGGGCAGAGCCCGGCGGTTGAGCACCAGCAGCATGACCGAGTAGAACGCCATCACGACGCCGCCGCCGGCGGAGGTGATGATCAGGAGCACTATCGGCTCGACGCCGCTGAGGACGAAGAAGGAGCCGACGACGATCATGAACCACGCGACCGTGACGTAAACCTTGCTCTCGGACCAGAAGCTGCTGTCCTTCAAGAAGCTGACCTTGAGCGAGTCCGCCGTGAGCCTGGAGACGTAGTCGAGGATGCCGAGGCTGGTCGCGAACAGCTTGATGGTCGCCGCCACCAGGAAGAAGGTCGCGAACCACGGCGCGATGATGTTCCTGAGCACGCCGGCCTCTTCCTGGACGAAGGCCAGGTCCTCGCCGACGTTCTCCCTGGTGCCCAAAGTGGAGTTCGCGAGGACGGAGAGCGCGATCAGGGAAAGGAGGCCAACGCCGAAGAAGAGGAAGAACTGCTCCTGGTTGGCGACCTTCCACCACCCGCGCCACCGCCGCATGTTCTCGTCGTCCGTCTTCGTCATGTAGCCGATGGAGGGCCTGGCCTCCTCCTCGCCCGTGATGGGCGAGACGATGCGCGGGATGTAGGCGCCCATGCCGAGCCCCTTGTCCCTGATGTAGTTGCTCTGCACGAGGTTGTTCGCACCACCGGCCCCGGCGAACGCGATCGCGCCGAGCAGCGCCGCCACCCCGAGCTCCCCGAGGTAGCCCCCGAAGTTCGCCACGCCGCGCGGGGCCTCGGCCACCACGCCGGCCCACGAGGACGCGTCGGTGGCTATGAACAGGGCCACGACCAGGAAGATCAGGATGACGCTAACGAGCACCATCTCCGTCTTCTCGACGAACTGGTAGATCACCGGCGAGAGCGTCAAAAAGAGCCCGATCGTCACCAGAAACCCGACGCAAATGTAAGGCGCCGCCCCCTCGGGAATCCCGAACAAATAAGTAAAGAGCGTCGCCCCGCTGGCCGCGATGCCGGGGGACAGGTTCGGCAGGATGGCCCCGAGGCAGAAGATGATCCCCCACGGCTTCCAGAACCGAGTAAACCCGGTGACGGCCGTCTCCCCGGTCGCCAGGGTGTACCTTTCTATCTCCATGTTCAGGAAGTACTGCATGGTGAAGCCCACGACGGCGAGCCAGAGGACGCCAATACCTACCTGCGTGGTGATGTAGGGCCAGAGGATCAGCTCCCCGGAGCCGAGCGCCGTGGCGAGGATGATGACGCTCGCGCCGATGATCTTCCTGAGCGGCAACGGCTCCGGCAGGTCCCTGTACTCGACCGGCGGGAGGACCCTACTCGGGACCATGGGCGCGATCTCGCCGCCGCCCTCCGAATGCTCCGTGGCGACGTCCGTCCCGGAGTATGCATCCGACCCGTCTTCGCGGACGTCGCCGACCCGCCTCGGCCCCTCTTCGGGGTTCACGGGCCCCCCGGGGTCCCTGTCTCTACCCACCGATCCACTCCTCCCGACGATCCTCGTCCCTTGCCCGGCATGTTAGGGACCGGCCATGGCGGTGTCAACGCGAAGAGGTAGTGGGGTGGTGAAAGTCCCGGGTAGGGGAAGAGGTCCCCCTACCCGAGCAGCCCCAGCAAGAACGCGATGGTGAGCAGGACGGCGAAGACCGTCAGGCCCACGAGCGTCTTTATCCAGAGCTGTTTCAGCATCGCTTAGGCGAGCCCCAGGAGTTCCGTGAGGCTCGTGCCGATGATGTTCGTAAGCAGAACGTCGGTCAGGAGCATGGCGGCGAAGAAGCTGAAGAAGATCGCGATCACGTACATGATCGGCAACCTTATGCCCTTGAGTTGTATGGGCTCGGGGAGCATCCGGCGGTTCATGATGATGAGCAGCCACGAGTAGAACGCCATGACGACGCCGCCGCCGGCCGAGGCGATGATGAGCAGGACTATCGGCTGGTCGAAGCCCGCGAGCAGGATTATGGAACCCGCGATGATCATGAGCCACACGATGCCGAAGTAGATGCGGCTCTCGGTGATGGCCTCGCTGCGGCTGAAGAAGCTGATCTTGAGCGAGTCGGCCACGAGCCGGGCGACGTAGTCGATGATCCCGAGGTTGGTCGAGAACAGGATGGCGAACCCGGCCAGGTAGAAGAACACCGCGAACCAGCCGCCGATCTGGTTGCCCAGAGCCTCGGCCTCCCGCTGCAGGAACGTCGGGTCGGCCTCGGTGCCGACCTCGGAGCCGCCGAGGATCGAGTACACGAGCACCGAGAGCCCGATGAGCGTGACGAGCCCGATGGCGTAGAAGGTCATGAGCTGCTCGCGGTTGGCGACGCTCCACCACCCGCGCCAACGCCGCATGTTCTCCTCGTCGGTCTTCATCATGTACCCGAGCGACGGCGCCGCGACCTCCTCGCCCGTGATCGGCGAGACGATCCGCGGAATACGCTGCCCCATCCCCATACCCTTGTCGCGAATATAGTTGCTCTGCGTCAGGTTGTTGGCACCGCCGGCGCCGGCGAACGCGATGGCCCCGAGGAGCGTGGCGACGCCGAGCTGGCCGAGGTAGTTCGGGAAGTTGATGAGGCCGCTGGGGGCCTGCGTGATCATGCCGGACCAGGCCGCCGCGTCCGTGGCGAAGACGAGCGCTATGACCATGAACACCGCGATAAAGCCGACGAGCACGAACTGGACCTTCTCCACCGTCTGGTAGATGACCGGCGAGACCGTGATCGCGATACCTATCGATATGAGCCCGATGATGGCGATGATCGGCACGGCCAACGTCTCCGTGCTAAACCCGAACAGATACGCGAGCAACGTCGCCCCGCCCGTCGCCCATCCCGGCCACGCGTTCGGCAAGAACGCGCCCAAACAGAAGAGGATGCCCCACGGCTTCCACATCCGCGTGAAGCCCGTGACGGCCGTCTCGCCCGTGGCGAGGGTATACCTTTCTATCTCCATGTTCAGGAAGTACTGCATGGAGAACCCTACGAACGCGAGCCACAAGAGGCCTATGCCGACCTGCGTCGTGATGTACGGCCAGATGATGAGCTCACCCGACCCGAGGGCCGTCGCGAGCAGCACCACGCTGGCGCCCACGATCTTCCTGAGCGGCAGGGGCTCCGGGAGGTCCCTGTACTCGACACCCGGCAGGTACTTCGTCGGCAACTCCGAGGCGATCTCACCCCCCGCGCCGTCCCGCTCGGCGTCGAGCAACGACTGATCCCCGCGCACCTCGTCGCGCCGGAAGCCGTCGCCGTCGCCCCGGATGTCGCCGACCCTGCGCGGGCCACCCTCCTGCGGGTCCGCTTCTCTTCCTCTTCCCATCTTCCGTCCTCCCTTCCTGGCGGCCGTGAGAACGACCTCTGAGATGCCAGTTTTCCCTGCTCCCCTATACGAGCACCCCGCATCGTACCCTCAATGGCATCCCGGCGAAAGAGACCGGGGCGGTTTTTTGGAACGTTTTGACCGTCTTTGACCGACTTCGGAACGCCGTGGTAAGCTGCCGCCGCGAAGATGGGGGCGGGGGTGGTACGGGTGAGAGAAGACGCGGACAGGAAGATCCCGGCCCAGCGGCGGGCCGAAATCCGGGCCCTGCTCGCCCAACGCGGCGCCGCCTCTATAGCGGAGATCTCCGGCGCCTTGGGCGTTTCGGGGTCGACGGTCCGCCGCGACCTGGACGAGCTGGACCGCGAGGGCGTCGTCCGCCGCTCCCACGGCGGCGCCGTCACGGTGGAGCAGACCGCCTTCGAGTTCCGCTTCGAGGACCGCCGCCGGCACAACCCCGAAGAGAAGAAGAGGATCGGCGAATATGCCGTCACCCTTCTGGAGGATGGCCAGAGCGTCGTCTTCGACTCTTCCTCGACGGTGCTCGGGGCGGCGGAGGCTTTGGGCCGGAGCGGCCTCAAAGTCACGGCGGTGACCAACGACGTGGCGGTAGCCTCCGTGCTCGCGGAGGCGCCCGGCGTCCCGGTCGTGGTCCCGGGAGGGGAGATCCGGGACGGCTCCTTCACCTTGCTCGGCTCCCACACGCAGACCTTCCTTAACGGCCTGCGGGTGGACGTCGCCTTCATGGGCATCCACGCCATAACCGGCGACGCCCTCAGCGAGTCCGGCCTCGACGTCGTGGAGGCCAAGCGGGCCATGATGCGGGCCGCGAGGCGCGTAGTTCTGCTGGCGGATCACAGCAAGTTCCGCCCGCCGTCCTTCCTGGAGGTCGCCCGCCTGGACGGGGTGCAGGACTTGATCTCCGACGCGGCCGCCCCGCCCGAAGCGCTGGAAGCCGTCCGCGCGGCCGGCGGGGTAAAAATACACCTCGTATGAAAGCGTCCGGCAACAAAAAGCCTAGAAAGGTCGAGGTCGTACCCCCGGACCCGGCCTGGGCCCAAACCTTCGAGGAGGAGGCCGGACAGATAACCGCCGCGCTGGGCGACGAGGTCGTCGCGGTCCACCACATCGGCAGCACGGCCATACCGGGCATAAGCGCCAAGCCGATCGTGGACTTCCTCGTCGAGGTCCACCGGATCGAAGCGGTAGACGACCTCTCCGGCGCCATGACCGAACGGGGCTACGAGGCGTGGGGCGAACACGGCCTCCCCGGCAGACGGTTCTTCATGAGGGGTCGGGGGTCCCGGCGCGTCTGTCACATCCACGTCTTCCAGGAAGGCACCCGGGAGGCGGAGCGCCACCTGGCGTTCAGGGACTACATGGTCTCCCACCCGGAAGACGCGAGGGCTTACGGATGCTTGAAGGAGAGGCTGGCGAAGGAGTTCTCGACGGACATCGAGGCCTACATGGACGGCAAAGACGCGTTCATAAAAGATGCGGAGAGGAAAGCCCTATCTTGGAAGCGTTCCGGCCGATGAGAATGGTGCGTCCGGCGGGGTGACGCTCGCGGCCGTCATCGCCGACGACCTGACCGGCGCCGCGGACACCGGCGTCCAGTTCGTCCGCGCCGGCTACCGCACCGCCGTCGTCTTCAGGGGCCGGCCCGCGCCCTCCGCCGACCTCGACGCCCTCGTCTTCGACACCGACTCGCGCACGATGCCCCCGCGGCCCGCCGCGCGCCGCGTCGCCGAGGCCGGACGGGTCGCCCGCGAAGCCCGGATCGTCTACAAGAAGATCGACTCGACCCTCCGCGGCCCCGTCGCCGCGGAGCTG
>CAXUFZ010000124.1:0-319 GCA_964250345.1 uncultured Rubrobacteraceae bacterium | reverse complement strand
CCCCCGCCGCCCGGCCGCGGCCCGCGGCGCTACCCGCGTGGGGGCGCCAACGCGGGGGGGTGCCCCCCGCCTCCCCCGCCGCCGGACGCACCACCGCCGGCGGCGTCCAACTCGTCCACGGCGTCCCCGTCCACGAGACGGAGATGAAGAACGACCCCCGCACCCCCGTCCGGGAGGGCCACGTCCCCACGCTGCTCGGGGGTTCTTCGTCCGTCGGGACCTTGGGCGTGGAGGACCTCGAAGATTCCGAGCGCGTCCAACGCGTGCTGCGGGGGAATGCGTGGACCGTCGCGGACGCGGGGCGCGACGCGGATCTGGC
>CAXUFZ010000123.1:0-10434 GCA_964250345.1 uncultured Rubrobacteraceae bacterium | reverse complement strand
CCCCCAAAAACACCCGCAGCCCCCACCACCCCGGCGCGCCGGGGGGGCGGGCCCTCCCCGCCCCCCCTTCTTTATGCCCCGGACCGTTCTCCACCACTGTTGGAAAAGCGCGTTTTGTCCTTATCTCATGGGACTATTCCAACCACATAGGAACCTGCGGACGACTCTTTGACCGCCCCGCCGACCGCGGCTAGCATCGTTTCGGGAAAGGGAATAAGCACTCCAGAGCCGAGGGGTTGTCTCTACATGGGCGAGAAACACAAGGTCCGCTTCGATCCGGTGGATATAGAGATAGAGGTGGACGAGGACGAGACCGTCCTGGACGCGGCGTTCAGGCACGGCGTCATGCTTATGCACGGCTGCAAGGAGGGGCAGTGCTCGGCCTGCAAGTCGTTCCTGCTCGACGGCGACCTGGAGATGGACCGCTTCTCCACCTTCGCGTTAAATGAGACGGAGGAAGAGGAGGGGTACGTCCTTCTCTGCAAGTCCCACGCCTACAGCGACCTCGACGTGGAGTTGCTCAGTTACCACGAGGACATGTTGGATACGGGCATCCCGATCCAGCTCGTCTACGGCGAGGTCGAGGCGCTGGAGGACCTGACCCACGACATAAAGAAGCTCGTCGTGAAGCTCGTAGACCCGCCGGAGATGAACTTCAAGCCTGGCCAATACGCCGAGCTCTACATCCCGGACAGCGACACGCATCGGGCCTACTCGATGGCGAACACGCCGGAGTCCGACGAGCGGGCGGAGTTCATCATCAAGATCTACCCCGGCGGGCGGTTCTCGGGGATGCTCGACGGCGGGCTGGCCGTCGGGGACAAGATGAAGATGAAGGTCCCTTTCGGCATGTTCATGCTGCACGAGAAGTCCGACGGGGACATCGTGTTCGTCGGGGGCGGCTCGGGGATGGCCCCGATCTGGTCGATCCTCAACCACATGGTCGAGAAGAACATCGACCGCAAGGCGACCTTCTACTACGGCGCGAGGACGGAGAAAGACCTCTTCTACCTCGACGAGCTCGCCGAGATGGAGGAGAAGCTCCCAGACTTCGAGTTCGTCCCCGCCCTTTCGGAACCCGACGAGGGCGGCGACTGGGACGGGGAGACCGGGCTCATCACGGACGTCGTCGAGCGCCTCGAAGGGGACCTCTCCGAGGCGGAGGCGTACCTGGCCGGTCCGCCGCCCATGATCGACGCGGCGCTGCCGGTGCTCGAGAAGCTGGGCGTCGCCGAGGACAACATCTACTTCGACAAGTTCACCACCACGGGGGAAGAAGAAGGCTCCGAACAAAAAGAGGAGAGCGGGCCCAACTTCCCCAGCGTACCGGGCTAGAGACGAGAGGAGGCGCCGTTCAAAGACGAGGGTAACGGACAATCGTGGGACCTACAGGGAAAGGAGGTTGCCCGTCCGTGAGCGAAGAGAGGGCAATAACAAAAGGAGCGGGTAGAGGAGAGAGGAGCCTGCCCCCCATCCGCTTGACCGACGCCGAGGCGGGCGCGGCCGAGTTCGCGGGCTCCGACAGCCGCGCGTACAACTACTTCGAGCCGGCCAAGCGCCGGGCCAGCCGCTACGAGGACGTCACGGTCGACGTCCAGCCCGACCCCGAAAAGTACCTCACTCAAGGCTGGATCCTGGGCTGGGCCAACGGCGACCTCGGCTACGACCCGAATTGGACGGCCATAAAGTCCTCGAACTGGCACCGCTTCCGCGACCCGAACGAGGAGTGGGAGAAGACCTACTACGTCAACAACTCCAACTCCGTCCGCCAGGTCCAGCAGAACATCGAGAACGCCAAGTCCGAGAACGTCTTCGGAGACTGGAACAAAAGCTGGCTGAACATCCTCGCCAGGCACGTCAGCGCCTTCTCGCACGCCGACCACGGCCTCGGCATGTACGTCTTCATGCCGGCCCAGCGGGCCGCGATGAGCAACATGCACAACAACGCCATCGCCGTGAACTGCATGCACAAGCTCCGCACCGCCCAGGACATCCTGCTCTACAACCTGGAGCTCTCCGAGATCTTCGGCGAGGACGAGTTCGACGGCGCCGTCCACCAGCAGGTCTGGATGGAGGACCCGGCCTGGCAGCCAGTCCGCGAGAACGTCGAGAAGATCATGAACGAGAAGGACTGGGCCGAGACGGTCTTCGCCTCGAACGTCGTCTTCGAGCCGCTCGTCGGCGAGCTCTTCCGCAGCGGGTTCGTCATGCGCTTCGCGCCCCCGCACGGGGACTTCCTGACACCCTCCATCGTCGGCGTCAGCGAGCGCGAGTTCAACGACCGCGACCTCCGCTACACGGTCGCCATGATGAAGGACATGCTCGAGGACGAGGAACACGGCGACGCGAACCGCGAGCTCATGCAGGGGTGGCTCGACACCTGGGTTCCCCTGAGCGTGGCGGCGGCGAAGGGCCTGGAGCCCATCTGGTCCGAGCCGGAGCTTCGGCCCATCGAGTTCGAGGAGTCCTTCCGGCGGGCGAGGGAGCGGTTCGAGGGCATCCTCGGCGACCTCGGCCTCCGCGTGCCGCAGGAGGTGGCGTCATGACCGACCAACGCTTCAAGAACGACCGCACCGCGTCCAACCGGGCGGGCGTGACCCTGAGCGCCGGCGTCGAGGGGAACATCATCGCCGACGTCATGGGCGAGAAGGAAGGCGTCGAGGTCACGAAGTACCCGGCCATGATCCGGATAGACGCCAACGACAAACTGGAGTTCGACATGGACGAGATCGCCGAGGCCCTCGGCGAGGAAGAGTTCTCCACCAGCGACTTCGAGATAGAAACCTCGACCCACTACGGCCGCATGGTCCGCCTCGACGACAAGGTCCTCCTCTTCGCCAACCCCGAAGACGCCGCCGAATACCTCGGCTTCGACCCCCCGCCGGACGACGAACCTCAGCTACCCGGCTGACGAGCGAACAGCGGCGCGACGAAGGGGCGGCCCTATCCACGGCCGCCCCTTCGTCCCGGATATTGGGAAGCCGTCGCGTCGCGGAAGGAGCGAGAGATGCTCGGGCATTCCCCGGACGGAAGACCTTCTCCCAGGGAGTTCGGGAAGCGCACGCTGAAGGCGGGGCGCCTGCTCCACATGTCGCGCGAGAGCGGCAACGAGGACCCCTGGAACAACATCGCCCTCGCCGTCTGCGCCTTCGAGGAGCTCCACACCAAGGACGGCTGGGAGTACCTCCTGACCAACCGCCGGGACATAGAGGACGTAGCCGACGTCTACGCCAGGGCGGAAAGCCCCGAACAGTTCAGGGAGGAGTTGCTGCGGCTGAAGGAGCGCGACCTGGCAGGCTAAGAACCGGGGCTTCTGGAGGCCGTTTTCCAATATTGTTGGAAAGCTGGTGGCGTGGTTGCCCCGGGTTGGGGGATGAACATATAATGATCGTTGCTGCAATCTGGGGAAGATAGGAGGTGGTCGTTCGGCGATTCGCGCACCTTTTGGGGTCTGAGCAAGCCGGTTTCGCCTGCTCGGAACATGCGTAAGGATTAGGCATACGCCTCTCGAAGAGCGTATCCGAATGGGAGAGGAGATCTCTTGTACGAGAAGGACGGCGAGAAGTATTTCGTGGTAGACGGCCACGTCCACTACTGGGACGCGAGCGAGGAGAACACGACCAACAGGTACGGCGAGGGCTTCATAAGCTGCTTCTACGACTACCACAAGAACCTGAGCCCCGAAGAGTACGTGTGGGACTACGACAAGTACCGCAAGTACTCCGAAGAGGACATGATGCACGACCTCTTCGAGGTGGGCCACGCCGACAAGGCCATCATGCAGCCGACGTACCTTACGGACTTCTACGACAAGGGCTTCAACACCACCGAGCGCAACGGCCGCCTGCGCGAGAAGTACCCCGACAAGTTCATCCTCAACGGCTCCTTCGAGCCCCGGCGCGGCGAGGCCGGGCTCAGGGAGTTCGAGGAGAAGTTCAACAAGTACAACTTCACCGGCGTCAAGCTCTACACCGCCGAGTGGCACGAGGACTCCCGCGGCTGGAAGCTCGATGACTACTGGTCCATGAAGCATTTGGAGAAGTGCCAGGAGCTCGGGATCCGGAACGTCCACGTCCACAAGGGGCCGACGATCTGGCCGCTCAACAAGGACGCCTTCGACGTCGCCGACGTGGACCGGGTGGCCGGCGACTTCCCCGACATGAACTTCGTCGTAGAGCACGTCGGTCTTCCGAGGCTTGAGGACTTCTGCTGGATCGGCACGCAGGAGCCGAACGTCTACGGCGGGCTCGCGGTGGCGATGCCGTTCATCCACGCCAAGCCCAGGTACTTCGCGCAGATCATGGGCGAGCTCCTCTACTGGCTGGGCGAGGACAAGCTCCTGTTCGCCAGCGACTACGCGCTCTGGCAGCCGAAGTGGCTCGTGGAGATGTTCGTGGACTTCAAGTACCCCGAGGACCCCGAGTTCGACGACTACGACGAGATCACGCCCGACGTCAAGCGCAAGATCCTCGGCCTGAACGCCGCCGCCCTCTACGACATAGAGGTCCCGCAGGAGATGCGGGCCACCGAGGAGAGCGCCGACACCGTGGCCGCCGAGCCGGTCGCCCCCGCCTGATGCCTACCCGCAAGCAGGTCCTGGACGCCCTCGCCGGCGTCCGGGACCCCGAACTCGACGAACCGATAACCGACCTGGATTTCGTCTCGGAACTGGAGGTCGAGGACGACGCGGCCACCATCCGGCTGCGCCTCCCGACCTACTTCTGCGCCCCGAACTTCGCCTACCTGATGGTCGCGGACGCGCAAGCCGCGGCCGTCTCCGTGCCCGGCGTCGAGCGGGCGACGGTCTTTCTCGACGACCACTACGCCTCGGAGGAGATCAACGGCGGCGTCAACGATCAGCACGGCTTCGACGGCGCCTTCCCGAAAGAGACCGAGAGCCCCGACCTGGAAGAACTCCGCAACACCTTCCACCGCAAGGGCTTCGTCTCCCGCCAGGAGCAGCTCTGCCGCGCCTTGCGCGCCGACGGTCGTTCGCCGCGAGAGTTGGCGAGGATGCGACTCAAGGACCTCCCCCCCTCCGACGAGTTCGAGACGTACCTGGAGCGGCGGGCCGAGCTCGGCCTCGACGTCTCGGCGGAGTCGCCGTTCGTCGTCGACCCCGACGGGAACCGGGTGCCGGAGGAGGCGGTCGTGCAGCACCTCAGGTTCGCCAAGACGGTTCGGGTGAGCATCGAGGGCAACGCGAGCCTCTGCCGCGGCCTGCTCTCGACCCGCTACGGCATCCCCGAGAGGGAGGAGAAGACGGCATGAAGGCTGCCCGGCTCCACCGCTACGACGACAGCATCCCCAAGGACAGCCTGAAAGTAGAAGAGATAGACGAGCCCAAAATAGTAGAGCCCCTGGACGTCATCGTCAGGGTGGGCGCCGCCGGCCTCTGCCGGACGGACATCCACGTCGTCGAGGGCCAGTGGGCCCCCATTCAAGACCCCGACGGCACGCTCCTCCCTTACGTGCTCGGCCACGAGAACTCGGGCTGGGTCGAGGAGGTCGGGTCCGCGGTGACGAACGTCCAGCCGGGCGATACCGTGATCTGCCACCCCCTCATGACCTGCGGGCTCTGCCACTACTGCCGCGCCGGCCGCGACATGCAGTGCGCGTACGGCGCTTTCCCCGGCATAAGCCAGGACGGCGGCTTCGCCCAGCTCCTACGGACCAGCGCCAGGAGCGTCGTCAAGCTCGACCCCGTGCTCAAGCCCGCCGAGATAGCGGCGCTGGCCGACGCGGGCCTCACCGCGCACCACGCCGTCAGGAAGTCCGTGCCGGAGCTGTACGCGGGGACGAACGCGGTCGTCATCGGGGCCGGGGGGCTCGGGCACATCGGCATCCAGTGCCTGAAAGCCATGACGCCCACGAACATCATCGTCGTGGACCCGAACGAGGAGGCGCTGGCGCTCGCCAAAGAGTGGGGTGCTGACGAGACGGTGAAGGTGGAGGAAGGGTACGCCGACACCGTGCTGGAGATGACCAATGGTGGCGCTGAGGTGGTCTTCGACTACGTTGGGGAGCGGGGCGCGCAGGACGAGGCCTGGACGATGACGCGGCTCGCGGGGTTCCATTACATCATCGGGTACGGGGGGAAGGTCGAGATCCCGACCATAGACATCGTCTCTACGGAGCGCAGCGTGATCGGCAACCTCGTCGGCACCTACAACGACCTCGCGGAGCTGATGAACCTCACCGCCCGCGGCCTCGTCACGCTCCACACCTCGACCTACCCCCTGGACGCCGTCAACGACGCCATCCAGGACCTCAACACCGGCAACCTCCGCGGACGCGGCATCCTCGTCCCCGACGACGCGGCGGCGTAACCCGGCGGGGCTCGCGCACGAAGGAGCGGGCGATGGATGGTTCCTCGTCCGCTCCCGTCTTCAACAGAGCCGCCCCGGGCGGGGCGGCGGGAAGGTTCACCGTGGCGCACAAAAAGCTCAAGTTCGACACGGACGCCCGGAGGGCACTTGAGAGGGGCGTCGACAAGCTAGCGGGCGCCGTCAAGGTGACGCTCGGGCCCAAGGGCCAGTACGGGGTGCTCGGACAGGCCTTCGGCGGGCCGACGGTCACCAACGACGGGGTGACCATCGCGCGGCAGATAGAGCTTGCGGACGTCTTCGAGAACCAGGGCGCCCAGATCGTGCTTGAGGTCGCCACCAAGACCAACGACGTCGCCGGCGACGGGACGACCACCGCCCTCGTGCTCGCGCAGAAGATCGTGAACGAGGGCCTCAAGAACGTGGCCGCCGGCGCGAACCCGGTCATCCTGCGCGGTGGGATCGAGAAGGCCGTCGAGACGGCCGTCGGGTCGATCCGGGACCAGGCGCGCGACGTGTCGGGGCGCGACGAGATCTCGCGCGTCGGCGCCGTCTCCGCCCGCTCCCGCGAGATCGGCGCCGTCCTCGCCGAGGCCGTCGAAACGGTCGGCAAGGACGGCGTCGTGAACATCGAGCAGGGCCAGACCCTCGGGATGGACCTGGAGTTCACGGAGGGCATGCACTTCGACAAGGGCTACGTCTCCCCCTACTTCGTCACAGACCAGGAGACCATGGAGGCGGTACTCGAAGACCCCTACATCCTGCTCGCGAGCCAGAAGATCGGGGCCGTCGGGGACATCCTGCCGGTGCTCAACTCCGTCGTCCAGTCCGGCAAACCGCTCCTCATAATCTCCGACGACCTCGAGGGCGAGGCCCTGGCCGCCCTTATAGTCAACAACGTGCGCGGGACGTTCTCCGTGGCCGCGGTGAGGGCGCCGAGCTTCGGCGACCGCAGGAAGAGGATGCTCGAGGACCTCGCCATCCTGACCGGCGGGGAGGTCATCACCGAGGAGCTCGGCCTGAAGCTAGAGAACACCCGGCTCGACCAGCTAGGCAGCGCCCGCAGGGTCGTCATCACCAAGGACGACACCGTCATCATCGACGGCGCGGGCTCACCGGAGGAGGTCTCGGGCCGCACCGGCCAGCTCCGCGCCGAGCTGGAGCAGACGGAGTCGGACTTCGACCGCGAGAAGCTCCAGGAGCGCCTCGCCAGGCTGGCCGGCGGCATCGCGATCATCAAGGTCGGCGCCGCCACCGAGACGGAGCTGAAAGAGAAGAAGCACCGCGTCGAGGACGCCCTCTCTGCAGTCCGGGCCGCCCTGGAGGAGGGCATCGTCCCCGGCGGCGGCGTCGCGTACCTGCGCGCCCAGGAGGCGGTCGCCGGGATGCTCGACTCCCTCGACGGCGACGAGAAGACCGGCGCGAAGATCGTGCATCGGGCCCTCGAAGAGCCCGTGCGCCAGATCGCCACGAACGCCGGCGCCGACGGCTCGATAGTCGTCGCCAGGTTGAGGGAAGGCGAGACCAACGTCGGCTTCAACGCGCTCACCGGCGAGTACGAGGACCTCCTCTCCGCCGGCATAACCGACCCGACGATGGTCTCCCGATCGGCGTTGCAGAACGCCGCCTCCATCGGCTCCCTCATCCTGACCACCGAAGCCGTGGTCGCCGAACCGCCCCCCGAGGGCGGCGGCGCGGCGGCCGTCTCGCGCGCTGGCCACGACATGGAGTTCATGTAGAACCCGCCCGACGACTATCCTGCGGACGCCGCACGCGCCCCGGATAGCCGCCCCCGGTCACCCGTCCTCGCCGGAACCCGGTCCGGGTGTTATCGGATGGGGCAACGCAGGAGGGCGTGCACGATTGGGATAGGTTTGGCCGAAGTGCTCATCTTTCTGTTGGTGGCAGCCGCGACGATCTACTACGCGGGCCGCGGGCGCATACCGTCAGTACTGCTGGCCGTGCTGGTCGTGATCCTATCGCCGATGGTGCCTTTGAGCCTCGCGCTCGTGGTGGGCACGTTTCTCGCCGCGTTCGCGCCCGCCTGATGCTTCCTCTGAAAAGGTCGTCCGCACGGGCGACCGCCGTCGTCCGGGGCCCCGACTCGTCTCTCCCGAGAACGCCCCGAGGTTAGGCCCGATTCCGGCGTTCGGAGGCGGAGGGGAGGCCATCGACGCCGTGGGCGGCCTGGACCGCCCCCACCACGGCCTGCTGCGCGACGCGCGCCCCCCAGACCCCGACGACGTCCGTCGCCGCGTCGACCTCGCCGGTGGCCGCGGCGAAGACGACGTCGCCGTCGACCGTGGTGTGGACCGGGTGCACGGCGCGGGCGAGCCCGTCGTGGGCCATCTGGGCGACCTTGACCGCCTGCGGCTTGGTGAGGCGGGCGTTAGTCGCCAAGATCCCGAGCGTCGTGTTCTCCCCCCACCGCATCCGGGCCACCGCCTCCGGCAGAAGCGCGACGGTGTCCCCAAGCGTGCCGTCGTCCAGACGTGGACCGGCCAACGTCTCGCCCGTGTCGGGGTCACGGACGTCCCCGAACGCGTTGACGGCGACGAGAGCGGCGACGACCAGGCCGCCCTCCAGCAGAACGGACGCGCTGCCGATGCCGCCCTTCATCGCCCGCTCCATGCCGAGCACCTTGCCCACGCTGGCCCCCGTGCCCGCGCCCACGCTGCCCTGCTCGAACGGGCCGCTTCGGGCAGAGGCCGCGGCCTCGTGGCCCATCGCGGCGTCGGGCCGGGCCGCCGGGTCGCCGACGACGAGGTCGAAGAGGACGGCCGCCGAGACGAGCGGGATGCGCGCCACGCCGACGTCGAGGCCGACGCCACTCTTTTCCAGGAACCGGACGACGCCGTCGGCGGCGGCGAGGCCGAAGGCGCTGCCGCCCGTAAGGAGCAGGCCGTGCGTCGGGCGGACGGCGCCGATGGGACCGAGCCGGTCGGTCTCGCGGGTCCCCGGCGAGGAGCCGCGCACGTCGACGCCGACGACGGCGCCTTCCGGACGGTCGAAAACAACGGCGGTGCAGCCGGTCAGGCCTTCGAGGTCCGTGGCGTGGCCGACGAGGACGCCGGGCACGTCGCACAGGTTGTCGTGCACGGGGTCAGTCTTCCCGGTGGCCGTTTGGTTCGTCCGTCTCGGGGAGTTCCCAGTCTTCGGGGTCTGCGGGTTCGACGCCTGGGTTGTCGCGGGCGAGGATGCCGAGGGGGACGGTCTCCTGGTCCGAGCGCTTCGGGCCGATCTGGACGACCACCGCGTCGCGGACCATCGAGTAGTCCACGACCTTGCCCTCGCGGTCGCCGAGCTTGACGACGGTGTTGCGGTACGGCGCCCGCTCCTTGAACTCCTTGTACGCGTCGTGCTCGAACCTCATGCAGCACTTGACCTCGCCGCAGCAGCCCATGATCTTGTCGTTGGGCGTGACCCCCTGCTGCTTGGCGAGCCTCACGTTGACCGGCCCCATGTCCCGCGCCCCGCTCCACGTCGCGCAACACAACGGCAACCCGCACGTGTCGCACCCGCCCGCGTCCCCCGAACGGTCCAGGAACCCGTACCTGCGCAGCGCGACCTCCACGTCGTAGGCCCGCTGCAAACCGTCCTTGACGGGACGCAAATCCGGCTGCTTCTCCTCCGTCTGGTACTTCACCTCGACGTACTCGCCGTCCAGGGAGACGTCGCACCCGATAAACTCGACCCTGTCTATCCGGTGGTCGCGGGCGAGCTTCCAGGCCTCCACGCGCATCTCGCGCCCGAGCTCGCGGTGGCGGTCCTCCTCGCGCTCGTCCTCCTCGGTGACGATGCGGACGATGTCGTAGGGGTCCGTGTACGGCTCGCGGCGACGGGGCGTGAGGGCGACGCGCCCCACGAAGTCCCCCGCCTCGGTGGCGACGACCACGCGGTAGCCGACGCGGAGGTCGAGGTCGCGGGCGTAGCAGAGCCGCGCTACGCCCCAGCCCGGGACGCGGACGTCGACGAGCCTGGGAAGGGTGCGAGTATTTTCCGCCGTATCCGCGATAGCGCCACCTCCAGGATCGCCTCCGGGGAGACATTATACGCAAGCCCCGCCCTCGCTTCTCCGAGGACCAGCGCGGCCCCGGCCCAGTCCGCC
>CAXUFZ010000122.1:0-10435 GCA_964250345.1 uncultured Rubrobacteraceae bacterium | reverse complement strand
GGCGTGGGGGCTCGTAGTCCTCCCTCCCCGTGGGGCTCGCCGGCTGCTCTATGCCCTCGGCGGACTCCGCCGCCGCGCGACCGTTGTGTTGCGCGACCCCCAGCCGTTGCAGCACGGGGAGCCGCGCCACGGAGGCGGGGACCGCCGGCATCGGGAGCCTGGAGACGTCGAGCAGCTTCGCCGCGTACCGGAGCTTGCCCGCGTCCGCGGCGCCGCGGCTTCCCTGAAGCCCGATCACCTCTGGCACCATGTCCAGCGAGACGCAGTTCTCCGCGAACGAGAAGAACTTCCGCATGAGCATGAGCGCGTGAAAGCCGTAATCCGGATGCCCCATATAATCCCCCGGCGTGTGCGCCACGACCCGGCGGCCGTTGATCCGGTAATACAGCGGCGTCGCCGCCAGGTGCCCCACCACCTCGCCGTCCTCCGTAGCCGCCACCCAGCGCCGCGCCCGGTCCGCCAAAGGATGCGTCCCCAGCCACTCGTACACGGAGTCGTAGAACCCGAATTCCCTGGCCTCGGGAAGATAGGGGAACGCCCGGGCGCGCAGCTCGCCCACGCCCCGCTTGTCGGACTCCTCCAGCGGCCTGACCTTCGCCTTCTTCTTCATCGGGAGGACGGCCGGAACATCGGGACCGCTCGGGGTGCCGGAGAAGGAGGCTTCGCGGCCTTGCCGGCGGGATGTCGGCGCGGACACAACTCGCGTTTCACTCCCTTGTACCCCCTCTTCCAGACGCACGGTTTCTCTCTCGGCGGGATCCGCCGCGTGGGCGATTTTGAACCAACAGAGTCTATAGGAGGCGCCCCGAAAAGAAAAGCGGCGCAGACCGTCCGAGGCTTTGAGGCTCCAAGGCTTTGAGGTCTTGAAGGGCGCTGCCCGCAGCCGGGACCGCTAGACGATCCCAGGCCGTGGCCCGCACCTCTAACGCCTCAGAACCTCAAAGCCTACCTCCCTCGAACCCGCAGGCAACCGCCCCACCGCCGGGCGGCTCTGAAAACCCGCGAACGCCACCTAGTAGTAGATGTCGCCCCTTAATTTCTGGTGGAGGCGGTAGTAGGCCGGCTCGAAGCGGTTCCAGAGGCCGGCCCTCAGCGGCCCGACGCGCATGTCCATGCAGCCCAGGAAGTCCGTGACCTCGCCGCCGAAGCCGGCCTTGAACTTGTAGACCCCGTGCAGGGGGTGGTCCTCGTTGTCCAGCTCGTCCGGAGGGGGGACGGCCACCATGTCGTAGAGATCGACACCCCGGCGTTTGGCCCAGCGCATCACCTCCCACTGCAGGAGGTGGGTGGGCATGAGGTTGCGCCTCTCGTTCGAGGAGGCGCCGAGCATGTACCAGAGCTTCCGGCCCTGGACGTAGACGATCATGGCCGCCAGCGGCTCCCCCTCGTGCTCGGCGAAGAACAGGTGCGCCCTGCCGGCCTTGCGCATGGCACGCCACGCGGCCGACTGGTAGCCGAAAGGACGCCGGATCGCGAACCCGTTCCGCTCGGACGTGCCCTCGAACATCCGCCAGAACCGCCAAAACGCCTCGGGCGAACCGTCCTCCACGACCCGCACGCCCTTCCTGGAGGCCAGGCGGACGTTGTACCGGGTCTTCCCCTTCATGCCGGCGAGCAGGTTCTCCCCCGACCGGCCGAGGTCCACGAGCATGGTGGTCTTGAAGTTCAGATCCCACCGGAACTTTCTGAACCCGATCTCGGAGAGCAACGCCCTCGTCGCCGCCCGCCCCTCGCGGACCTCCGGCTCGATCTTGACGGTGTGCACACCGCTCCGCCGCGCGAACGCCCGCACACCCCCGAAGAACGCCCGGACCGCCTCCTCGTCTTCCCACGGCAGCCACGGTCCCTTCGCGCAGTACATCAGGGAGCCGGGTATCAGGGGCGTCTTGTACACGAGGAACTGCCCGAGGCCGACCACTCGCCCGTCCCGCTCCAGCGCCAGCCGCGCCGGACGCCAGCCCAGGGCGCGCTTGAACTCGCCCCACGCGTGGCTCTGGAGGACGTGCCCCCCGCCGGGCGAGCCTTCGAGCCACGCGTCCCACGCGGCCGGCGCGACGTCGGTCGTCTCCCGCACCTCGTAGGCCCCCCGGACAGGGGCCGCCTCGACATTCCTGATGCCGGGAATAGCCATATGGGTCTCCAAAGCAAGCGTCGGGTGACCGTATCATCGGCAGTCTAGGCAACGGGGGCCCTCCCGGTCAAACCCGCGAAAGCGTATATGTGACGTACCCCGGCGGGGAGGGGTACATCATGTCGTGGCGGAACGGGCGGCGGGTCGCGGGTTCTCCGTCCGTTCGGGCTTCCGGGGCCTCGCGGTTCGGGCCCCTCGTCCGTATATATTCTCCAGAAACGCTTGAAGGTTCGGCGGCTTGCCCCGATAATTAGCCCTCGCGCGCCGTCGCTGGTCGGAAAAAGGGCGGCCCGAGTCGCATCGCAGGAGGGGCGGAGGCTTGAAAGAGATAAGCAAAGAGGGTGGGCCGCGGCCCGCCCGGAGATCCGACCGCGGCGAAGCGGAGAGTAGCAAGCCGCCGCGCAGCCGCAAGGCGCGGTACACGCGCGACCGCAGGTCGCGTTACGCCCGCAGGCGTGGGCTGGCCCTCGTCGCCGTCGTGGCGGGGGTGCTCTTGATCGGGCTGGCGGTCGTGGGCCTGGCCTCCGACAACGACGGCATCCAGCGGGGCGTACTCATCGGGGACGTGAACGTCGGCGGCATGGGCCAGCAGGAGGCACGGGCGGCGGTTGAGCGTGACGCCGCGCAGACGTTCGATGAGGTCTCCTTCGGCACGGGCCCCGGCGCCGAGACCGTCAGCGGTGAGGATCTCGGCGTGAAGGTGAACGCCGCGGCGGCCGTGGACGAGGCCTACGCCCTCGGGCGCACCGGGGGGCCCTTCCGGCGCCTCTCCGACACCTTCGGCTCGTACTTCGGGGGGACCCGGATCGGGGTGGTCGCCAACTACGACGAGCAGGCCGCCGGCGCAACGCTCGACAGGCTCGCCGGGAACTTCAACCGGGAGCCCAAGGACGCCACCTTCAGCGTCGCCGACAACGGTGAAGTCAAGGTCGATCCGGCGGAGAACGGTCGCGCGTTGGACAAGGGGGCGACGCTCACGAATCTGGAGGGGGCGTTGCGGAACATGAGCGGGCGGGTGCCGCTCGCCGAGGCGCCGGCGCCGAAGCCCGAGATCACGACGGCGGAGATCCAGAAGAGCAAGCCCGAGGAGGTCATCGGGGAGTACCAGACGGACTTCCGGTGGGACTCCAACCCGAACAGAAAATCCAACATGCGGCTCGCCGCGGGCGCGATCGACAACACCGTCGTGAAGCCCGGCGAGGTCTTCTCCTTTAACGAGCTGGCCTCAGGTCTTGCCTACAAGGAGGCCAAGACCTTCTCCGACGGCGGTGTGGACTACGCCAACGGGGGCGGGCTGTGCCAGGTCTCCTCGACGCTCTACATGGCCGCCCAGTACGCCGGGATGGACGTCGTCGAGCGCGAACCCCACTACGCCGTGCTGCCTTACATCAAGCCCGGCTTCGACGCGACCGTGTGGTTCGGGGACGCCTACGGCAACGGCGCCATCGACATGCGCTTTCGGAACACCTCCGAGTCGTCCGTCCTGATCCGGGAGTGGGTCGACGAGAAGGGCTACCTGAACGCCCAGATCCTCGGCCAGCCCACCGGCATGGAGGTCGAGATGAACACCGAGAAGATCTTCGAGGACACGACGCGCGGCATCCGGTGGGACACGTACAAGTCGGTCACCGAGAACGGCGACGTGACCTACGACGACCGCATCTACACCTACACCTACTCCTACAACCCGGCGCCGCCGGAAGAGGGGCCGCACTACGAGACCAGCGCCCCGCGCGTCTCGGGCTGGAACGACCCCGGCAACACCACCGGCTGGGCCGAAGTCCCCGAGTAGCGGGATGAACGCGGCAAGAATCTTCGACCGGGGTACGAGCGACCGTTGAACCTCTTCCCGCGCCGCAAGAAGCTCTTCGCCTCGCGCTCCGAGCTGCGCCGCAAACGCCGCAACAAGCACCTCGGCGTCCTGGCGGCGGTGGTGGCGCTCCTCCTGGGCGGAGCCTTCCTGGCGAGCCAGTACTCCGGCGGCCCTCTGCTGGCGGGCCTCTCCAACCTCTCCGACGGCCAGGCCTCCCGAGACTCCCAAGGCTCTGGCGCTCAGGCCGCCCCCCGTTCCGACGAGGGGGAGGCCAGGGACGCCGGTGCCGGCGACGCTGGGGGTGTCGCGGGCAAAGAAGATGCGAAGAAGGCGCCGCCGGAGGAGCCGTTGCCGGACCTCGCGCAGCCCTCACCCGAGGCGGCCGCCTTCGTCGCCGTCGCGCCCGAGTTGCCCGGCGTCGGGAGGGAGAACGTCACGGCCGTGTACCGGAGCAGGATGGACCCGTCGTGGGCCTCCGTCCGGTTCGCGCCCGAGGGGGAGAGCAAGAACTTCGTCGTCTTCTCCCACCTCGAGGGCGGTTCGTGGCGGGCCGAGAGGTCCATGCGGGCCGACGAGGCCGACTACGCCAAGAACGACGTCGTCCCGCTCGCGGGTGTACCGAGGGACCTTCTGGATTACCTCTACACCAAGAACGTCTTCGCCGCCGAGGTCCCCGAGCCGAAGCCCGAGAAGGTGGACGGCCTGCCCGACGTGGACCCGGCCGAGAAGCCACCGGTGGTGGCGACGATGGACGGCGTGCCGGAGGATCAGCGGGAGCGGGTCGAGGCGGTCCTCGGGAAGGTGGAGGACAGGGTCGGCGGTTACAGCGGGGTCGCCGGGGTGTACGTGCGGGACCTCGACGCGGGCCTCGGGTACGGGGTTCGGGCCGACGAGGAGTTCTTTTCGGCCTCGATCATCAAGGTCCCCGTCATGGTCGCCGTGTATCGCAAGGTCGAGCAGGGCGAGTTGAGCTTCTCCCAGAAGGTCGAGATCCAGGAAGAAGACTGGGCCGCCGGCGCCGGCTGGCTCCAGTGGAGAGAGGCCGGCACGGAGCAGGTCCTCGGCGACCTCCTGATCCTGATGATGACCCAGTCGGACAACGTCGCCACCAACGCCCTCGTACGCCTCGTCGGCGGCAAGGAGCACGTCAACGAGGTCGCCCGGTCCTTGGGCGCCGAGAACACCCTCCTCTACCAGAAGGTCAGCAGCGAGCGCGGCGCCGTCCCGGCCATAGACAACAGGACCACCCCGCGCGACATGGCGGTCATGATGCAGAAGATCGCCGACGACGAGGCCGCGAACGCCCAAAGCTGCGGCTACATGAGGGACCTCATGCGCACCAACGAGCTCGACTGGTGGCTCGACGCCGGCCTCCCCGACGGGGTGGACGCCGCCAACAAGGCCGGCTGGCTCTACGAGTCCTACGGCGACGTCGGCATCGTCGAGCACGACGGCCACCGCTACACCGTCGCCATCCTCAGCAAACACGGAACCGGCACCGTGGACGACGGCGCCGCCCTAATAGAAGACCTCTCCCGAACCGCCTGGGAAGCCCAGAGCGGCACCGGCGACGCCTCTTCGGGCGAGGATTCCGGCGAAGAAGAGAACGCCTCTTAACCGGATGGCACGTTACGGCCGTCACCTCCGCGTTTGCCGGGTCGCGGACACGCGGGGTCGGCGGGGGTCGGTTTTCTCCGGCGTGTCGTCCGGCGCGGGCGGTTCGCGAACCGCCCCTACAAGGGGACGGCTAAGGACGCCGATTCCGGTCGAACAATAAAGATCCGAAACACAACCCTCAAGCGGCCCGACGGCGCCTGAGAAGCCCGGCGACGGACTTCAATTCCTCCGCGCGCAAGAGATACGCGGCGCCCACGTACGCGGCCAGGGAAACGCCGCCGACGGCGACGAGGACGACCAGGCGTCCGGCGAAGTCGGTCCCTTCGCCGAGAAGGTACGTGCCGGCGAGGGCCACGGCGTACATGACCGCGCCGGCGGCCAGGATCTTTGTGAGCGACGCGAGGAGGCGACGGCCGTCGATGCGACCGATCTCGCGCCGGGTGGCCGCGAGGGCCAGCACGGCGAGGACGGCGTAGGCCACCGAAAGGGCCAGGACAACGCCGACGGCTTCGAACGCAAGGGAAAGCCCGTAGGCGAGGGCGGCGTACGCGATAAGGATGCCGACGTTCAGTACGGCTGGGGTTTTCGTGTTCTGGCGAGAGTAGAAGGCCCGGACGAGGAAGAAGTACGCCGAGTAACCCAGAAGGCCCACGGCGTACGCAATGAGCAGTGGGGCGACGGCCTGGGTATCCTGCGCGTCAAACCTACCACGCTGATAGAGCAGCCCGACCACGGGCTCGGCCAGGACGATCATGCCGACCGTGGAAGGCACAACGACGAAGACCATCGTACGCAGCCCGAAGGAGAGGGTGTCGCGGTAACCTTCCCTGTCGCCGCGCGAGTGCTTCTCGGAGAGTTCGGGCATCAGGGCCGTCGCTATGGCGACGACGAAGATACCGTAGGGCAAGGAGAATATGGTGAACGCGTATGTGAGTTCGGCGTACCGGCTGAAGCCGGTGGCGAGGCTGGCCGCCAGAAGCTGGAACGCCACCGACGCGGTCACGAGCACCACCATCGGGCCGGCGAGTTTTGCGGTGGGAAGCAGCGCCGGATGCCCGACCTGCGGGCGTGGCCTGTAGCCCAGGGCGAGCAGCGTGGGCACCAGCGCGAGCGCCATCACCACGACCCCAACCGTGACCCCGAAGGCGAGCACGTAGAGGGCCAGGGAACGGTCGGAGCCCTCCAGAAGGTAGAAAGCCACGAAGGAGCCTACGATGATCAGGTTGTTGAGCACGGGCGCGAAGGTCGGCAGAAAGAAGCGTCGGTGCGCCTGGAGCACCCCGGTGGCGATGGTCGTGATGCCGTAGAAGAACATCTGCACGGCGAAGATGCGGAAAAAGAACGCGGCGAGCTCCGTGGTCTCTCTGGCGTCGGCGGGCGGGATCTCGGCGGAGGGGCTCAATCCCACGACCAGCGATACGAGGGGGCCGGCAAAGACGAAGCCGAGGAGGGCCAGCAGCGCCATCAGCGGCAGCAACAGGGTGAACAGCGCGTTCGTCAGGCGGCGGGCATCCTCCTCGCCGTGGCTCGTGATGCGGTCTACCAATACCGGGATAAAGATCGAGTAAAGGATGCCGCCCAGGAACAACTCGTAGATCAGGCTCGGCAAGAGCACGGCAAGCGCGTAGGCGTCTGCCACGACGAGCGTGCTGAGAACGGCGCCCTGCGCCGCGACGCGGACGTACCCCGTCGCCCGCGAAAGGACCGTGGCCGCCGAGATGGAGAGGACGGACCGCAGTATCGACGACATGAAAAGGATGCTAGCACGCGGCGTCTTGTCGGGCCGCGCGCCGGTTTTACCCGCGCGCTACGGGATCTCTTCGGGGGGGCGGCCGATCCAACGCTCGTAGATCTCCTCGTAGGTGCCGTCCTCTTTTATCTCGGCGAGGGCCTCATTGACGGGGTCTATTAAGGGGCTCTCCTGTGGGAAGGCTATGCCGTACTGCTCCTCGGTGGGGATGACCTCGACGAGGTCGAGCTCTCCCCCGGACTTCTCTACCTCCCGCTGGGCGGCCGGGAGGTCGTAGATGACGCCCTGGAGGCCGCCGCCTTCGAGGTGGCTGAAGGCCTCGTTCACGGTCCTGAAGGGGTAGACCTCTCTGACGTCTCCGGCCGCGAGCAGCTCCGCGGCCTCCCTCTGGCCCATCGTGCCCTCCTGGACGCCGATGGCGACCTCGGAGAGGTCGTCGGTGGACTCGATGCTGGAGCCGTTGCTGACGACGAGGGCCTCGGTCACGGTGTAGTAGGGGTCGGAGAAGTCGGCCTGCTGGGTCCTGTCCTCCGTGATGGTCATGCCCGAGATGGCGGCGTCGAAGATCTCCGATCCCACGCCCCGGACGATGCTGTCGAACAGCACGTTCTTGTAGCGGACCTCGAAGCCGGCCCGGTCGGCTATCTCGTTCATCAGGTCGATGTCGAAGCCCTTGGGGCCGTCGTTGGGCGCGAACTCGAACGGCGGGTAGGCGGCGTTGGTGGCGACCACGACCGTCTGACCCTCGACGCTCGGCGCGGTGGTCTCCTCCGGCGCGGGCTCCTCCGAAGAGCTATCGCCCCCGACGCTGCAGCCGGCGGCCTGGAACAGGACGAAGAGGACGAGCGCCGCAAGCGAAACGCCCCTCGACCACCCTGTCACCGCGAACTTCCCTCCCCTGTCTCCGCAACGGCCCGCAAATAGTATTCATCCGCCCCCGCCCGGTCAAGGCGCAGGATCTACGCCGCGCGGCGGTTCAGGCGGCGTTCGAGGCCGTTTGCCAGGTAGATCAGGGGCAGGCAGATCGCCAGATAGAAGAGCGCCGCCACCAGGAGCGGGGTGGCGCTGGACGTCGCCGACTGCACCACCCGCGCCGAGCGAAGAAGCTCCTCGAGCCCTATCACCGACACGATGGACGTGTCCTTTATGAGCATCACGAACTCGTTGGTGAGCGGCGGGATGACCCGGCGAAACGCCTGCGGGACGACGATGAAGCGCATCGTCTGGGCGTAGGTGAGCCCGGACGCCCGGCCGGCTTCCATCTGGCCCTTGTCGATGCTCTGGATGCCGGCGCGGAAGATCTCCGCGACGTAGGCGGCGCTGTTGAGCGTCAGCGCCACGAGGCCCGCGAAGAACAGGCTCTCGATGCGGATGCCGACGTTCGGGGTGGCGAAGTAGATGAAGATTATCTGGATCAGGAGCGGCGTGCCCCGAAAGACGTCTATGTAGACCTGCGCCGGGGCGGAGAGGATCTTCGAGCGCCCGATCTTCATGAGCGCCAGCACGAGCCCGAGGACTATCCCGAGGATCTCGGCCAGAAACGCCAGCGCCACGGTGACGAAGAGCGCCTGCAAGAGCGTGTCGAAGTTCTCCTGGATCACCCCGAGGTCCGCGTAGGACTGCCGGAGCCTCTCCAGGTTGAAGAGGCTCGGGTCGAATTCTACCGGCGACTCGAACGGCACGGGGTCGGCCTTCTACCGGCTACGCTACTGCGGGATCTCCTCGGGGGCGCGGCCGACCCACTTCTCGTAGATCTCGGCGTAGGTCCCGTCGTCCTTTATCTCCTGGAGCGCCTGGTTGACCGGCCCGACGAGGTCGCTGTCCTTCGGGAAGGCGATGCCGTACTGCTCGCCGGTCGGGATGACCTGGACGATCTCCAGCGACCCGTCGCTGCCTTCGGCCTCCTCCTGGGAGACGACGAGGTCGTTGATGATCGCGTCTATCTGCCCGTTGTTGAGCGCGGCGAACGCGTCCTCGATGGTGTCGAAGGTGCGGACGTCGCCCTGGATGCGGCCCGAGTCGCTGAACTGGTTGGCCTTGATCTCGCCGGTCGTCCCGAGCTGGACCCCCACGGTCGCGTCCCCGAGGTCGTCCACGCCGCCCACCCCGGCGTCGGCCGGCACGAGCAGCGACTGGTCGGCGTTGAAGTACGGGTCGGAGAAGTCTATACGCTCGGCCCGCTCGGGGGTGATGGTCATGGCCGAGATGACGGCGTCGTACTGGTTGTTGGCGAGGCCGCCGATGATGCCGTCGAAGGCGACGTTCTGGTACTCGGGCGCGAGGTCGGCGCGGCGGCCGATCTCGTCCATCAGGTCGATGTCGAAGCCCGTGGGCTCGCCGTCCCTCTCGAACTCGAACGGCGGATAGGCGATGTCCGACGCCACCGATACGTCCTCGCTCCCGCCCTGACCGCCGCCACCGCCGCCGCCGGAGCCGCATCCGACGGGCGCCAGCGCGACCACGACCGCGAGAACCACCATCGGGAAGAGCCTCCCGAACCGAAACTTGTACATAAGATCCCTCTTCCCTGTCCGGCGGGCCCCGACGGGACCCGAAACGTCGCACGCTGAAGGCCAATATAGGTTACGCAACGTTTCGCGGTCAAGCGCCGCCCGGACGCCCGTGCTACGGTGCCCGGCTACCGAACTACCCCGCGCTACGGAGGTGCATCATGGCGGACCCCGCCCCGAAGCTGGTCGACGCCATAACCCGCGCCGTCGAGGACCGCCGCGACGACGCGGTTCGCCTCCTCCAAGAATTGGTGCGCGTCCCTTCCACGACCGGCGAGGAGGGCGCCGTCCAGGAGGTCGTCGAGCAGGCCTTCGGAGCGCGCGGCCTGAAAGTGGACCGCTGGGAGGCGACCGCGGAAGAGGTCGAACCGTACCTCGACCACGTCGGCGAGCAGGACGCCTACGAGGGTCGCCCGAACCTCGCCGGCGTCCGGCCTGGACGGGGCGGTGGGCGGTCCATGCTGCTCAACGCACACGTGGACACGGTGGCGGCGGGCGACCCTGGGTCGTGGGGCCGTGATCCCCTGGGCGGCGAGGTCGTGGGGGAGGAGGTCTACGGGCGCGGCTCGTGCGACATGAAGGGCGGCCTCGTCACCCACCTCACGGCGCTCGAC
>CAXUFZ010000121.1:0-10500 GCA_964250345.1 uncultured Rubrobacteraceae bacterium | reverse complement strand
TTGCGGTAGCGATCGGACGCGCTGGTCGATCAGGGTTTCCTCCAGGACCGCGGCGAAGCGCTCGGCGTGGAGGACGAGGTAGGGGCGGCCGTGGAAGGGCGTCACCCCGGTCTCAAGCGGCGGGGTAACACCCAGACCGTTGTGCATGCGGGCGACGGTCTCGTAGGCCCGGGACAGGTGCGCTTCCCTTTCCTTCCACGAGTCGGCGGCGAGCACGCCATCGAGATGGGGCCCGAGTTCGGTGGCGCACCGCAGCCGCGAGAAGGCCGTGCCGAACCACTTGGCGTACGGGGCGTACCTCCTCTCCATCAGGAAGCACAGCCCCATCAGGTCGCGCGCGAGGGACGAGGCGATCAGACGAGAGCCCAGGCCGTCGCCGGCCTCGCCAGTCCTCCCGACGAACGCCTCCAGGTGTCCCACTCGCCTCCACTGCGCGGCCAGCATGTAGAGCCACACGTCCCTCGGATAGTAGGCGAGCTTCGCACGGGCCTTCCCCAGCTCGCCGAGACCGTCGTGGTAGACCCGGCCGGCCGTCACCTCCAGCAGCTTCTGCTGGGGGACGCGGAGCCAATCTGTCGGCCCCAGCTCCCCGAGCGGGTCGAGGCCCGTCCACGAGGCGAAGAAACCGCGGACGGTGTGGACCTCGACCTTATGATCGACCGGGCCCGAGGTCCTTCTCTCCGGCAGCCTCACCCCCTCCTCGTCCGGTTCCCCGAAGTGTGTGGAGTGGCCCCCAAACTCGCGAGGCAGCCCGTGCCTCAAGACCTCCGCGACGCGGGCGGCGTACTTCCGGTGTTCCTCCTCGGAGACGAACAGCAGCAACCGCGGTCCCCACTCGTGGTCTGTGGAACGCGGCGCGTCGTAGCCCAGGATCTCCGAGCCGTAGCCGATGAGGGCCGCCGAATGGGTCAGTCCGGGGAACTCGGAATCCAGGATCGGCCGGACCGCCTCCTCGTAGAAGAGGCCGCTCAGATCCAGCCCGCCGACAAAGCCCAGCACCCCCGCCTCCGTTTCCGAAGCCTGCGGTCGCATTGTCTCCCATTCGGGGCCTAAAGTCGTCATGCGCTTCCCGTCGAGCTTGACTTCGAAAACGGTTGCTTTTTGGTCGCGCGTACAACAGACGCGGCTTTTTGTTGGCCGTTCTCACATTTCCGTTCCGGATCGCGCAAGCTACAGTGATCACTTGGCAGAAGGATGGACGGATCGGAGGAAGTCGTGGAGTCAGGCGGGCAGGCTGCGGGAGAGGGCGAGTCGGGGTTGCGCAGGGCGGTCGTGGCGGCGGCCGTGGGCAACGGCGTCGAGTGGTTCGACTTCGCGGTCTACGGTTTTCTGGCGACCTACATCGGGGCCAACTTCTTCCCGAACGAGGACCCGACCGTCCAGTTGTTGAGCACGTTCGCCGTGTTCGCGGCGGCGTTCTTCATGCGCCCGCTCGGCGGGCTCGTCTTCGGGCCCCTGGGCGACAGGATCGGGCGCCAGAAGGTGCTCGCGACGGTTATCCTGATCATGTCCGGCTCGACGTTCCTGATCGCGTTCCTGCCCTCCTTCGAGCAGATAGGGGTCCTCGCCCCGATACTGCTCGTCGTCCTGCGCTGCCTGCAAGGGTTCTCGGCCGGCGGCGAGTACGGCGGCGGGGCGACCTTCCTGGCGGAGTACGCGCCCGACGGGCGGCGGGGCTTTATCGTGAGCTTCCTGGTCTGGTCCGTGATCATCGGGTTCTTGCTCGGCTCGGCGACGGCGACGGCGCTCTCGTCGGTGCTCCCGGAGGCGGCGATGAACGACTGGGGCTGGCGGATACCGTTCTTTTTGGCCGGCCCGCTGGGCCTGATCGGGCTCTACATCCGGCTCAGGCTGGAGGACACGCCCGACTTCCGCGAGCTGGAGGAGACCGGGGAGGTGGCGGGCTCTCCCTTGAAGGAGACGATAGCCCAGAACTGGGTGCCCATCTTGCAGATAGCGGGGCTCGTCGTGATCCACAACGTCGGCTTCTACACGGTCTTCACGTACCTGCCGACCTACTTCTCATCGGACCTCGGGTTCTCATCTACGGCCTCGTTCGCCTCGATCACGATAGCGGGCATCGTCGCCCTGGTCCTGATCCCACCCTTAGGCGCCCTCTCGGACCGCGTGGGCCGCAAGCCTCTGCTCTTCGCCTCGTCGGTCCTGTTCGCACTGCTGACCTACCCGCTCTTCATGCTGATGAACACGGGCAATTTGGCCGCGGCGATAGCGGCCCACGTCGCCCTCGCGGTGATAGAGGCGCTCTTCGTCTGCTCCTCGCTGGCGGCCGGGGCCGAGCTCTTCGCCACGAGGGTCCGCTACGGCGGCTTCTCCATCGGCTACAACTTCTCGGTGGCGATCTTCGGCGGGACCGCCCCCTACGTCGCCACGTTCCTCGTCTCCCGCACGGGCAACCCGCTCTCCCCGGCCTTCTACGTGATACTGGGGGCCCTGATCACCCTCCTGACCCTCCTCACCATGCGCGAGACCGCCCGCTCCCCCCTCACCCAGACCGCCCCCGCGGATGCCAACTAACGCCAAGGGCAACACGCGCCTCGGCATAGACGTCGGCGGCACCTTCACGGACCTCGTCGCCCTCTCGGAAGGGAACCTCGTAACCGCGAAGGTCCCCTCCACCCCGCGCGACCAGTCCGAAGGCGTCATGAACGCGGTAGACGCCGCCGGGATAGACGCCGCCTCCGTCGCCGCCCTCGCCCACGGCATGACGGTCGCGACGAACGCCCTGCTCGAACGCCGGGGCGCAAAGACGGCGCTGGTAACAACAGAGGGTTTCAAGGATATCCTCGAGGTCGCCCGCCAGAACCGCGCCTCCCTCTACGACCTGTCGCTGGACCGCCCGCCGCCCCTGGTCCCACGCGAACTGCGCTTCACGGTCAGGGAGAGGATGGGACCGGACGGCGAGGTCGAGCCTCTCGACGAAGGGAGCCTGGAAGAGGCGGTCGAAGCTTTGAAAGACGCGGGCGTCGAGGCGGTCGCCGTGTGCCTGCTCTTCGCGTTCGCGCATCCGGGGCACGAGGAGCGGGTCGGGGAGGCGTTGCGCGAGGCCCTGCCGGACGCCCACGTCTCGCTCTCCAGCGAGGTGCTGCCGGAGTTCAGGGAGTACGAGCGGTCCTCCACGACCGCCGCGGACGCGTACCTGGGGCCGAGGCTCGCCGCTTACCTGGAGAACCTGGCCGATAAGGCCGGGGAGGCGGGTGTTCCGTCGCCGCTCATCATGCAGTCGTCCGGGGGGATCCTGCCCGTCGAAGACGCGGCGAGGGACGCGGCCGGATGCGTGCTCGCGGGGCCGGCGGGGGGCGTCGGCGGGGCGGCGCACGTCGGGGCCCTCGGCGGTTATGAAGACCTGCTCACCTTCGACATGGGAGGAACGAGCACGGACGTCGCCCCCATTATCGCGGGCGAGGCGCAGACCACGACGGAGACGGTCGTCGCCGGCGTGCCGATCAAACTGCCCATGGTCGACGTCCACACCGTGAGCGCGGGCGGCGGCTCCGTCGCCTGGGCCGACGCCGGCGGCGCCCTGCGCGTCGGCCCCCACTCGGCCGGCGCGGAGCCGGGCCCCGCGGGCTACGGTAAAGGCGGCGAGCAACCGACGGTGACGGACGCAAACCTGTTCCTCGGCTACCTGAAGGACGGGACGGAACTCGGCGGCGAGGTCGTCCTGGACCGTGGCCTCTCGGAGAAGGCGCTCATCTCTCTGGGCGAAAAACTCGGCCTCGACGCCGAAGAGGTCGCCCTGGGGATCATCCGCGTGGCCAACGCGGAGATGGTGCGCGCCCTGCGCGTCATAAGCGTCGAGCGGGGCCTGGATCCCAGAGAGTTCGCCCTGCTCGCCTTCGGCGGCGCCGGCGGGATGCACGCCTGCGCCCTCGCCGAGGAGCTCGGCATGAAGACCGTTCTCGTCCCCCGCGCCGGCGGCGTCCTCTCCGCCCTCGGCCTCGCCATAAGCGACCTCCGCCGCGACTACGTCCGCCCCTACCTCGCCCCGCTGAACGACGTGGACGGGGACGAGTTCGAGGGGCGCTACGGAGAGATGGAGGACGCGGCGGCCGTCGACCTCGACGATCCCGAGCACCAGCGCCGGGCCGACCTGCGCTACAGGGGCCAGTCCTTCGAGCTGACCGTCGAGGCGGACCCTCCGGAGAAGCTCGAAGAACGGTTCCACGCCGCCCACGAAGGACGCTACGGCTACAAAATGGAGGACGAGGCCGTCGAGCTCGTGAACCTGCGCCTCGTCGCCACCGTCCCGGTAGACAAGCCGGCGCTCGGCGAGCCGGAGCCGGAAGGCGCCGCGGAGGCCGGCCGCCGCGAGGCCAGCTTCGACGCCGGGTGGCGGGAGGTGCGGGTCTTCGACCGGGAGGCGTTGGGGAGAGGCTCCGAGGTAGAAGGCCCCGCCATAGTCGAGTTCAAGGAGTCGACGTGCGCCGTGCGGCCCGGGTGGCGGGGCGCGGTGGACGGCGTCGGGAACCTCGTACTGGAGAGGGAAGATGGCTAGAGAGAAGCTGGACCCGGTCACGCTCTCGGTGCTGGCGAGCGCGCTCGCCGGCATAGCCGAGGAGATGGGGGCCGTCCTGATCCGGGGCGCCTACTCCTCGAACATCAAAGAGCGTAGAGATTGCTCGACCGCCCTCTTCGACGCCGAAGGAAACATGGTCGCCCAGGCCGAGCACATACCGGTGCATCTGGGCGCGATGCCCGAGGCGGTGAAGGCCGTCGTGGAACGCGACCCCGAACCGGGCGACGTCTTCGCCATAAACGACCCGTACTCTGGCGGGACACACCTCCCCGACATAACCCTCGTCTCCCCCATCTCGTCCGGCGGGGAGATCGTCGGCTACGCCGTCACGCGGGCCCACCACTCGGACGTCGGCGGTATGAGCCCCGGTTCGATGCCGTCGAACTCCCGCGAGGTCTTCCAGGAGGGCATCATCATCCCGCCCGTCAGGCTGGTGCGCGGCGGCGAGTACGTCCCCGACGTACTCGACCTGCTCCTAGCCAACGTCCGCACCCCGGCCCTCCGCCGCGGCGACCTGCGCGCCCAGATCGCCGCGAACAACCTCGCCGAAACGCGGATAGAAGAGCTCATCGAACGCCGCGGCAGAGACACGATCCTCGCCGCCTTCTCCGAGGTCGTCCTCTACGCCGAAAAACGCGCCCGCGAGGCCATCCGCGCCCTCCCGGACGGCGAGCACTCAGCCGAAGACTTCATGGAGGGCGACGGCTCCACCGAAGAGGACATCCCCATAAAAGCCTCCGTCACCGTCTCCGGCGACGAGATCACCGTCGACTTCTCCGGCACGTCGCGCCAGGTCAGGGGCAACATCAACTGCCCGCTCCCCGTCACCCGCTCGGCGTGCTTCTTCGCCCTGCGCGTCCTCCTGCCCAAAGACGTCCCCGCCAACGCCGGCACCTACGCCCCGCTCGACATAAAGGCCCCCGAAAGGAGCCTCGTCAACGCCGCGTACCCCGCCGCGGTCGTCGCCGGCAACGTCGAGACGTCCAACCGCATCGCCGACACGGTCCTCGCCGCCCTCGCCGGCTTCGCCCCCGGCGAAGTCCCGGCCCAGGGCCAGGGCACGATGAACAACACCATCATCGGCGGCACGGGGAGTCCCTGGACCTACTACGAGACCATCGGCGGCGGCCAAGGCGCCTCATCAAAAGGTCCAGGTCCCTCGGGCGTCCACGTCGGCATGTCCAACACCCTCAACACCCCCGTCGAGGCCTTCGAACAGGAGTACCCCATGCGCGTCACCCGCTACGAGCTGCTCCACGGCTCCGGCGGCGCGGGCGAGCACCGCGGCGGCGACGGCGTCGTCCGCTCCATAGAGGTCCTCGAACCCGCCACCCTCTCCCTCCTCACCGACCGCCGCCGCCACGCCCCGAAGGGCGTCGAAGGCGGCGAACCCGGCAACGTCGGACGCAACCTCCTCAACGACGAAGAGCTGCCCCCAAAGACGAGCCGGGAGCTGGAGGCGGGCGACGTCGTCACCGTCGAGACGCCCGGCGGAGGCGGGTACGGGCGGACGTAGCACCCCGGACGGTCCGACGATAGACTAATCGGACTAAGTCCGTGTGATCCGCAACAGGAGGTTACGCGTGGAGAATATTCACGAGGCCAAGACGCACTTCTCCCGGCTCGTGGAGCGGGCGATGCGGGGGGAGGAGGTCGTGATCGGCAAGGCGGGCAAGCCGGTCGCAAAGCTCGTACCCTACCGCGAGGATCGGACGCCCAGGGTTCCCGGAGGATGGGAAGGAAAAGTACGCATCGCGGACGACTTCGATGAGCTGCCAGATGAGATCGAGGCTGCTTTCCGCGGCGAGCGTCCGTGAGGCTCTTGCTCGACACGCACGTCTTGCTGTGGTGGTTGGCGAACGACGCCACGCTCGGCGCGGAGGCGAGGTCCCGGATCTCGAACCCGGATTCCGCGGTCTACGTGAGCGCCGCAACCGTCTGGGAGATGTCCATAAAGAAAGCCCTCGGGAAGCTCGAATCGCCTTCGGACCTCCTGTACCGGATCGGCTCGAACCGCTTCGAGCCGCTCTCGATAACGGCCTCCCACGCCCAGGCTGCCGGCGCCCTACCCCGCCACCACGACGATCCTTTCGACCGGATGCTTGTGGCGCAGGCGATGCAGGAAAATCTGACCCTCCTTAGCAGAGACCCGCGCATGGCTCCGTACGGCGTCGATATCCTGCACGCCTAAAAACACAGTTTGGCGCGGCCCGATAAACTCCGGGCGAGATCGTCAACAAGGAGGAGTTGCATTGGAGAAGAGAGGAACCGTCGAGGAGATCTTCGTCACCGGCGAGGGCAGCGCGGAGATGTCGAAGGTGGACGAGGTCGAGACCGTAGAGGGGGGTGGGATCCGTGGCGACCGCTACCGCGAGGGGACGGGATTCTGGACACAATATGGAGACGTGTGCCAGGTAACCCTCATCCAGGGCGAGCACCTCGACGAGATCGAGGAGCAGGGCCTCGCCATAAGGTCCGGCCAGCACCGCCGCAACATCGTCACCCAGGGCGTGGACCTCCTGGCCCTACGGGGCAAGCGCTTCCGCGTCGGCGAGGTTCTCCTCGAGTTCGACCGCTCCCGGCCGCCCTGCAAGCACGTTCAGGACCTCAGCGAGTACGGCATGACCCGCGCCCTCCGCAACCGCGGCGGCATCTGCGCTAGGGTTCTGGAACCCGGCAGCATCCGCGTCCGCGACAGCATAGAGGTGCCGCACGCAAAGTCGCCCCGCTCCCGGGCGCGCCCCCTACCGTAGGGACGGCCCGCCAGGCCGTCTTCAAGGGTCGAGAGTCGGGGACAGGGGGTCGTAAAATCCCGGTCGCACCGCGTCCGGGTGGCGCGGACCCCCACCCCTACGTAGGGACGGGTTTCAACCCTGCTCGTGCCAGGAGAACCGCCGCGGCGGACCGACGCTCGAACGGGATCTCAGGGGCAGAGTTCGCCGGGATTCTGGCCGAGGCACCCGCTGCCCGGCACGGGGGACTCGAAGGCGAACCAGTAGTCGGTCCAGATGCGCGACGCGAGACCGTCCTGGTCTATGGGGAAGGTCGTCGCGAGCGGAAGGAAGAAGAGGGTGGAGGCGAGGGCGGCGGCGGTGAAGGCGACGACCAGCCAGGGGCCGAAGGCGGGGCCACGCCAGATCCTGACGAGCCAGTACGCCAGGGCCAGCAGGGCGAAGGCGTAGATGGGCAGGTAGTTGTAGATGTATGGGATGCGGGTTCCCGGAACCCACGGCGCGAGCATCAGCACGTAGCCCATCACTATCGGGATGAGGGGGTCGTCGAGGGAGAGCTTGCGGGAGATGGCCTGACGGGCGAGTTCCACGACGCCGGCCAGGACGGCGACCGTGCTCGACCACCAGACGAGGGGGTTGCCGATGGCGAGGACTATCTGGTACTGGGCGTCGGCGTTCACGCCGAAGTAGTAGCGGATCGGGCGCAGCATAATAGGCCAGCTCCACCACGGCGAGCCCCACGCGTGATTTATGGCCGCGTCGATCTTGTCCGCCGCCTGAATGTGCCAGTTCCACACCTCGACCCACGCCTGCACGGGGTTCGGCGTGACGATGAGGAGCCGCTCGAAGTAGACGAGGAGCAGGTAGAGGACGACGGAGACCCACAGGCTCGCGACAAAGTACCTGAGCAGGCCCTTACGCCAGAGGATGTATGCCACGGGGATGGCGACCGGGAAGGCGGCCCACTTGGTGCCGATCGCCAGCCCCAGCAGGACGGCCGGCAGGATCGCCTGCCCCGCCCTCCGAACCCACAGCGCCGACAGAAACGTCGCCAGCACGAAGAAGACCAGAAAGATGTCCATGACCCCGGTCCGCGAGTGGACTATGAGGATCGTCTCCCCCGCGAAGAGCGCGACGACCACCGCGACGCCGACCCTGTCCCGCAGCAGATACCATCCGAGGATCCCAACCAGCAGCAGCAGGACGCACCCGAAGACGGCCGGCATGAACCGCCAGCCGAAGGAGTCGTCGCCGAAGACGGCGATGCTCGTCGCGATGATGAACTTGCCGAGGGGCGGGTGCAGGTCGAAGAACCTCGTCCCGCTCAGGTACTTGCTCGCCATGTTGGGGAAGTACTTCTCATCCCACATGATCGAGGGCGGGAAGCTCAGGCTGTACAGCCTCCCCCACAACCCCACGACGAGCGTGCAGACGGCCAGAGCCAGCACCGAACCGAACGCCCACGGCCTCTCTCCCCCAAAGACAGACTTCATGGGCCGCACGTTACCCTTTTTCGCGGAGGTTTGTAAAGGGTCCGGTCCTCAGGTCGCCCAGCCGCCGGAGATCGGGATCACCTGCCCCGCCAGGAAGTCGCTGGCGCCGGTGGACAGGGCCAGCGCCAGCTCGGCGGCCTCGGCGCCCTTGCCGAGCCGGCCCGCGGGTATCTCCGCGACGAACTGCTCCCTGACGGATTCGTCGGCCAGCATCTCCTCCGTGTAGTACGCGTTGTTCTCGACGTGGGCCGGCCCGATGGCGTTGAACTGCACGTTATGGGCCGCGACCTCGTTGCCCACGACCTTCACGAAGGCGTTCTGGGCGCCCCGGGCGGCGGAATACACGCTGAGCCCCGGGATGGCGCGCAGGGGCGTGGCGCTCGTGATGCCCACGATCTTCCCGGAACGGCGCTCGATCATCTGCGGCAGCGCGGCCCGCACGAAACGCAAGAGCGGCCACACCAACTCGTCGAGGTAGCCCTGGAAGTCATCGTCTTCGAACTTCGTGACGTCCGTCAGCATGTTGGTCACGGGCATGTTGCGCAGCGGCCCGGCGAAGTTGGCGACGAGGACGTCGATCCGGCCCGACCGGCCCACCACCTCCCCGGCCGCGTCCGGGTCCGCGTAGTCCGACGCGTCGGCGATGACTTGGGCGCCTTCCCTCTCGAAAAGCTCGACGACCGGAGGGCCGAGGTACCGATCCGCGTGGGTCACGAGGACCCGACGCCCTTCGAGCCGCCCGCTCATCGCTTCGGTTTTTCTCTCTGGAGAACGGGCCTCACTCCACGAAGCCGTTCTCCCGGAGCCACTGGCGGGCGACCGCGTCGGGAGACTCGCCCTCGACCTCGACGGCGTAGTTCAAGTCGAGGAGGGTCTGGGTGTCGAGTTTTTTGGAGATCGGGGCGAAGAGGTCGCGGAGTTGCGGGTACTGCTCGAACATCTCGCCGCGGATGGTGAGGCAGGGGTTGTAGACGGCGAAGAAGTCCTCGTCGTCCTCGAGGAGCTGGACGCCGCTCTCGCGGAGAAAGCCGCTCGTGGTAAAGACGACGCCGAAGTTGCAGATCTCGGCCTCGTCCACGGCCCCGTAGACGGCTTCGAGGGAGACTTCTACCAGGTTTTGCTCGGGGAACTGGAAGCCGTAGGCGCGTTGCATCCCGGGCAGCCCGTCGAAGCGGGTGCGGAAGTCGTCGTCGTTGTTGAAGCACAGCGTCGCCTCTTCGGGCCGCTCTTCGACGAGACGCGCCAGATCCGAGACGCTTCGGACGTCGAGGTCCTGCCGCGTCTGCTCGCTCGCGGCTATGGCGTAGGTGTCGTTGCCGGGCGCGGGTTCGAGCCAGCGGATGCCGTTCTCTTCGCGGTCTTGCCTGGCGACGGCCTCGTACTGCTCCCGCGGGTCGGTTATGGAGCTGGTCTCGGAGAGGTGGACGAGCCAGCCCGTGGCGGTGTACTCCCAGGAGAGGTCTATCTCGCCGTTCTCCAGCGCGGTTCGGACCTCCTCGTTGCCGCCGAGGCCGGTCCGGTCGACGACCGTCGCGTCGGCGGCTTCGAGCGCCTGGATGGTGATGGAGCCCAAGACCTCCTGCTCGGTGAACGCCTCCGAGCCGACGGCGAACTGGGCGTCGCGCTGCGTGCCGCTCAGCCGGAACTGGTCGGGGGAGATCAGGTTCCCCCCTCCCCCGTCCCCGCCGCCGCTGGGGCCGCAGCCCACCGCCAGCGCGACGACGAGCACGGCCAGCAG
>CAXUFZ010000120.1:0-10523 GCA_964250345.1 uncultured Rubrobacteraceae bacterium | reverse complement strand
GAGCGTGGTGCAGGTCAACGTCGAGGTCTCGCAGCAGACGCCCTTCGGGCCCGAAAGAGGCGAGGGTCTTGGTAGCGGTGTGATCTACCGCGAAGACGGCTACATCGTCACCAACGACCACGTCGTAAGGGACGGCTCGAACATAGAAGTCTCCTTCGCCGACGGGACGACCGAGCCCGCCGAGGTCGTCGGCGCGGACCCGAACACCGAGATCGCCGTCCTGAGGGTCGACCGGGACGGCCTCCCGGCCGCGAGCTTCGCAACGGAGGAAGCGCCCCTCGTCGGCCAGCTCGCCGTCGCCATCGGCAGCCCGGCAGGCTTCGAGGCCACCGTGACCTCCGGCATCGTGAGCGCCGTGGGGCGCGAGTTCCCGACGGAGCTCCTCGGCGGCAACACGCAGGCCGCTCGCGCGCTCTCCGACCTGATCCAGACCGACGCCGCGATCTCGCCGGGCAACTCCGGCGGGGCCCTGACAGACCGCGACGGGGACATCATCGGCATCAACGTCGCCTACCTCCCGCCGTCGGACACCGGCGCCGTCAACCTCGGCTTCGCCGTCCCCTCGGACACGGCGGTCTCCGTCGCGGACCAGTTGATCGAGACCGGCGAGGTCGTCACCCCCCGTCTCGGCGTCGGCACGGACGACCTGACCCCCGAGGTCGCGGAGAGGTTCGACCTCCGGGTGGACTCCGGCGCCCTCGTCCAAACCGTCGAGCCGGGCAGCGGCGCACGGGAGGCCGGCGTGCGCCGTGGCGACGTCATCACCGCCCTGGAGGACCGGAGCATCGAGGGCTACGGCGACCTGCTCGGGGCCCTGCGCGACCAGCGGCCGGGCGACACCGTCGAGCTGACCGTGGTCCGCGACGGCGACGAACGGACGCTCGACGTGACGCTCGGCGAGAGCTAGTAAGGGGGCGGGTATGCGGAACGCCTGGGCCCGGAGGGCCATGGAGACGTTCGCCGTCGTCACGATAGGCGACGGTGTGATCGAGCTGGTCTATCCGCGGGAGCACTCGCTGCTTTGGCAGGTGGGACCGGGCCGCAAAGCCGCCCGCTTTTTCGCCGAGAACCCGAACTACATGCGCCTGCTCGGCGCCTCGCAGGTGGCCTTCGGCCTCTGGCTCGCCCTGCGCCAGTACCGCGGCCGGTAGCCGGCGATGGACGCCGCATCCGAGGGTAGGCGCATCGTCGGGCGCTGGTTCGGGGACGTCTTTACGCGGGGGAACCTTGCGGCCGTCGACGAGATCTGCGCCGAAGACCTCGTGGTCCATGCGCCGGGGGAAGACCCCGCCGTCCACGGCGTCGAGAACTTCAAGGACTGGCTCCGCTGGTACCGGGAGACCTTCACCGACGCCGAGTGGACCGTCCACGACGTCATAGCGGCCGGGGACAGGGTGGTGGCCCGCGCCTGCGGCAGGGTCACGTACAGGGGCGGGTTGCTCGGCATCCCGTCGGACGACCAGCGCATCACCGAGTCGGGCATCACAATCTTCCGGGTCGAGGGCGTAAAGGTCGCGGAGATCTGGCCCGAGATGAGCGACCTCCAGGTGGTCGTGCAACTCGGCGCTTTTCCGGGGCCGGATCGGGAAGGCTAGGAATCCCCCGAGCACGGGAAACACTCGAACGCTTGAAGCGATGGGCCCGAAAGCTCAAGGCCGAGATCCACGCGCTGTACCTCGCATACCGGGACCCGCGGGTGCCGATACACGCCAGGGTCTTCGCCGCCGTCGTCGTGGCCTACGCGTTCAGCCCGATAGACCTGATCCCGGACCCCATCCCCGTCCTCGGCTACCTGGACGACCTGATCCTCGTCCCGCTGGGCGTCGCGCTGGCAGTCCGCATGATCCCACCGCTGATCCTCGCCGAATGCCGCGAGAAGGCCCGAAGGTCCGCGGACAAAACGGGACCGAGGGGACGGGCGGCGGCGATCGTGGTCGTGGCGGTCTGGTTGGCGCTAGCGGCGGTCGCGGTCTACCTTGCGGGTGGGATCCTCGGCATCTAAAAGGGCGCCCCGATATGCTAACCTCTACCCGCCGGAAAGCTAGAAAGAGGCAGGAGATTGGGCAACAGGAGAACCACCCAGGGTCGGAAGGTAGCCTCCGCCGACAGCGGTTCGCGCAGGGCTTACATCATCGTCGGCGCCGTCGTGGTGCTCTTCCTGGCCGGTTTTATCGCGCTGGTCGTGCTGGACTCCCGGCAGCAGGCGGCGAGCAGCCCCCCGGGCGAGGTCCAGACCTACGACGTCGGCCCCGCAAACCAGCACACCGACGGCGACGTGGACTACACGCAGAGCCCGCCGACCGGCGGCGAGCACAACCCCATCTGGCAGAACTCAGGCTTCTACGACGCGCCCGTCAGAGACGAGAACGCCGTGCACACCCTGGAGCACGGGGCGGTCTGGATCACCTACCAGCCCGACCTCCCCCAGGACCAGCAGGACGCGATCCAGAGCCTCGTCGAGGGCCAGACCTGTATGCTCGCGAGCCCCATGGAGGGCCTGCAGACCCCCGTCGTGGCCTCGGCCTGGGGCAAGCAGCTCACGCTGGAGAGCGCGAACAGCCCGGAACTGGGACAGTTCGTCCGGGCCTACCGCCAGGGGCCGCAGACCCAGGAGCCCGGGGCCTCCTGCACCGGCGGCACGTCGGACACGGTGTAGCGTGATCCGGACCGGCAAGAACGCGAACGTGGGGCCGATCCTGCTCCTACTCACGTCGCTCGTCGTCTTGTTGACGGCGCTCTCTTTCTGGCTCTACCTCTCGAACCGGACGCCCGGGGACGACTCCGTGGAGGCGGGTTTTGCCAGGGACATGTCCGAGCACCACGCCCAGGCCGTCGAGATGTCCGAGATCGTGCGCGGCAAGACTGAGAGCGCGGAGATCCGGACGCTCGCCAAGGACATCGCCCTCACGCAGCAGGGCCAGATCGGGCGCATGCAAGGCTGGCTCTCGGTCTGGAACCTCCCCCCAACCGGTGTCGAACCCCAGATGGCCTGGATGGGCCACGAGACGACCGGCCGAATGCCCGGCATGGCCTCACCCGAAGAGATACAACGCCTGCAAGAAGCCTCTCCCGAAGAGGCGGACAGGCTCTTCCTGCAACTCATGGTCACGCACCACCGGGCCGCCGTGCCGATGGCCCAGGCCGCCCTACAAGAGTCGGACGAACCCGTGGTCGAGAACCTCGCCCAGGTCGTCGTCGCCACCCAGAGGGGTGAGATCCAGGTGATGCAAGACCTTCTAGAAGAACGCGGCGCCGAAGCCCCGGACGCCTCACACTCCCACGGCTCGCACGGCCACTCCCACTAACCTCCGACCACCTCGAGCGACGTCTCGCCGCCGAGCACGGAGTGCTGCCGTCCCGTACGCGGTGCTATCATGATGGTGAACATGCCACCATGATGTACAGGGGAGAAAGCGTGCTGCGGGCCCAGATACAGCTTACGGAGGAGCAAGACCGTTTGTTGGGAGATTTGGGCCGTGAACGGCGCGCGTCGAAGGCCGAGTTGGTGCGGCGGGCGGTGGATCTCTTGCTCGCGGAGGAAGGGTCGGGGAGGAGCTCCGAAGAGCAGCGCCGGCGCGCCCTGGCCGCGACCGGGCGCTTCCGATCCGGTAGGCACGATACGGCGCGCCGGCACGATGAGGCGCTTACCGACGCTTTCTCGGAGGGCGCGGCGAAACCCGGGCGGCAAAGCGGAACGCGGACGGGTTGAGCGTCTTCGTCGACACGTCGGCCCTCTATGCGGTGCTCGACGCGGACGACGAGGAGCACCCGCGCGCGGGAGACTTGGGAAGGCCTTATCCCGGCGGAGCGTCCGCTGGTCACGAGCAACTACGTGCTCGTAGAGACGCTGGCCTTGTTGCAGAGCCGGCTCGGGACGGCGGCCGTCAGGACGTTCGACGACGCGGTGGCCCCGCTCCTGCGGGTCTTGTGGGTGGATGCGGGAACACACCGTGAGGCCGTTACCTCCGTGCTCACGGCGGGGCGCAGGAGGCTCAGCCTGGTCGATTGCTCCAGCTTCGTCCTCATGCGCCGGCAGGACCTCGATACCGCCTTCGCCTTCGACGACCATTTCTCCGAACAGGGGTTCGTAGCCGTACCCGAGCCGTAAGTTGGCCGCGGCAGGCGGCGGTTCGTGACGTCAGTCGCGCCGAACGACGCCCTCGCGCCAGGCGTAGACGGCAGCCTGGGTGCGGTCCGCGAGGTGCAGCTTGCCGAGGATGTTCGAGACGTGGCTCTTCACGGTCTTTTCGCTCACGTAGAGGCTGCCGGCGATCTGCGCGTTGCTCATGCCGTCGGCGATGAGCTTGAGCACCTCCAGTTCCCGATCCGATAGCTCGTGAAAGACGTTGGGCTCGTCGCGGCGGGCGCCGTGGAGTTCCCTGACGACGCGGGCGGCGACGCGGGGGTGGAGGACGGCCTCGCCGGCGGCGGCCCTGCGGACGGCGTCGGCGAGCTCGTCGGGGCCGATCTCCTTGAGCACGTAGGATAGCGCTCCGGCCCTTATGGCCGGGAAGACGTGCTCGTCGTCGTGGTAGCTCGTGAGCATGACGACGTTGGTTCTGGGGGAGGAGGCGGTGAGGCGCCGGGTCGCTTCGACGCCGTCCATGCCCGGCATGATCAGGTCCATCAGGGCCACGTCGGGCGCGTGCTCGGCGGCGAGCTTCACCGCCTCTTCCCCGCCACCCGCCTCGGCCACGACCGTCAGGTCCGGCTGCGTCTCCAGAAAGGCCCGGACGCCCTGGCGCACCATCGCGTGGTCGTCTACGAGCAGCACCGTAATCTTCTCGTTCATTCTTTATCGTCCTTCTCTCGTACCGGACAGACCGCGCTTACCCGCGTGCCCCCACCCGGCTCGCTCTCGACGTTGATGCGCCCGTCAAGCCTCACCAACCGCTCGCGCATGCTCTGGAGGCCGAAGCCCCCGCCGGAGCCCCGCGAGGGGTCGAAGCCGCGCCCGTCGTCGGACACGGTCAGGGTAAGGTGGTCCGCGGTGTAGTGGAGGTCCACATCGGCCTTGCTTGCCCCGCTGTGGCGGGCGACGTTGGCCAGGGCCTCCTGGGCGACGCGGAAGATGGCCTGCTCCGCTTCCAGCGGCGTCTCGCGCTCGCCGCGGACGCGGAAGTCAGCCGGGATCTCCGCCCCTTCGGACCACCGGGCGACGTACTCGCGCAGCGCGGTCGCGAGGCCCTTCCCCTCCAGGGCGGCCGGACGCATCTCGGCTATCAGGATGTTGAGTTCTTTCTGGGCCTGGCGGACAAGGTCGTCGGCCTGGGACAGGTGGGATTCGGCCGAGTCGGTGTCGCGTTGGATCAGGGCGCGGGCGGCGGCGATCTGGAGCGAGGTCGCGAAGACCTGCTGCTTGACGGAGTCGTGCAGGTCCCTGGCGAAACGGTTGCGGGCCTCCAGGGTGGCGAGCTCGCCCCTCGTCTGCAGCAGGTTCTCAAGGTCGGCGGCCATCTGGTTGAGCTCGCGGGAGAGCTGGCCGAGCTCGTCCTTGGAACGGTCCTTCGTCGTCACGGAGAAGTCGCCGCGGCTCCACGACCGGGCGGCGCTGGCAAGCCTTCCGATGCGGCGCGTGATCCCCCACGCCGTGAAGAAGCCGAAGATCAGGCCGAGGAGACCGGCCGGCAAGAGCAGCAGCACGGCCACCGCGCCGACCGAGATCAGAACCGCGCCGGCCAGGTTCGGCATCCGGTACGTGCCCACGAGCGCGCCGGTGACGTTGCCGTCCCCGTCCTCGAGGGGCGCGGCCATCAGCAGCCTGCCAGAGGGCTGACGGGAGGACAGCGTGCCCGAGTCTTCCTCTCCCTCGAGCGCCGCGTCGACTACCCGGGGGAGCCCCCCGACGCGCCCGGCGTCGAAGCGCTCCCCCTCCTCAAACGCCGGTATCCCGGGATCGGCAAAGAGCAACCTCCGGTTCTCGTCCACCACGAACACGGCGCCCGCGTCTACGCCGACGTCGACGCCGACGGGCGCTTCTCCCCGCGGGCCTTGGGCGCGACCCGGCACGTCCGGAGCCTCCTCGGAGAGGAAAGAGAGTTCCTCCCGCAGGCCCCTGGTGTCGGGGTTTCTCCCGTCCATGTACGGTTCGATCCGCGGCGCGAAGTTGTCTCTCGTGATGGTGACCATGGCCCTCGGCAGCAGATCCGAACTCAAAAACGCCGTCAGGCCGCTGGCGACGAACACCTCCACGGCGAACAGCGTCACCACGGCGACCAGCGTGTAGCTGAACGCCAGCTTCCACCGCAACCGCCGCAGCGAGAAGATGTTGCGCTTCATGCGTCCGAACCCTTCACGATGCTGGAAGTGTAGTCCCGCGCGCAACCAGGCACATCGGTCCCTAGGCGGAGACGCCTTAAGCCCGAGGGATTAGCGCAAACACCACTCCCGGCCGTTTCGGGCGTGTTTCGACCCCGGCCGCCCATCCTGCGGCGCATCTCGTCCGACGCTCGTCCGCCGGCGATCGGTCCGGGGAAGTATCCAGGATCGGGCCGCGGACCGATGGCAGAGCGGCGGTGCGGGCGCATCATTTCGGATGTCGGACAACGGATCGCCGAAAGGAGAAGGTCATGGTCGCGGGGACATACGGGGCGTCGGTAGCACCCGATACGCAGGTCATCGGGCGGAGGGTGGTGGCGACGATCATCGACCTGCTGCTTCTTGGTTTCGTGGGCAGCGTGCTGGCCGCGCCGGGAGCGCTCGTGGACGGCCTGGCGGACGGTCGGATCTCCGACGGCCTCTCGGGCTTCCTGTTCTCCACCGGGGGCCTCGCCGCCCTGATCGTCGCCTTCGCGTACTTCGCGATCATGGAGGGCCGCTTCGGCCAGACCCTGGGCAAGATGGCCCTCGGCATAAAGGTCGTCGGGGAGGACGGAAGTACGATCGGAACAAGAGCCGCCATCCTGCGCACCCTCATGCGCATCGTGGACAGCATCGGCTCCTACGTGGTCGCCTTCGTCGTGGCGCTGATCTCCGGCAAGAACCAACGCCTCGGCGACATGGTCGCCAAGACCCTGGTGGTCCGCGCCTAGAGCCGAACTCACAGATCCAGCCGCAAACACCGGCCGCCGTCCCCCACCCGGGGCGGCGGCTTTTCGTTCGTGGATCGGGGAGGACCGTCCCACGGCCGTCGTTGTAGAGTGGGTGCGCGACGGACCGGCGAAAAGGAGGGACGCGGGTGACGACGGAGGATCGAACACCTATCTCAGTAGATACCATCGACTACCACACGGCCGGGGAGCCGTTCAGGATAGTGGTCGGTGGGGTAGGCGGGATCCCCGGCGCGACCGTCCTGGACAAGCGGGCCTGGGCCATCGAGAACCTCGACCGCGTGAGGCGGCTCCTGGTCTTCGAGCCAAGGGGCCACGCCGACATGTACGGCTGCTTCGTCACCGAGCCCGACGACGAAGGGGGCGACCTCGGCGTCCTGTTCTTCCACAACGCCGGCTTCTCCACCGCCTGCGGCCATGGCACCATCGCGCTCGCAACCTGGGCCGTCGAGAGCGGCCTCATCCCAGCCTCGGAGCCCGAGACGACGATGGTCGTAGACGTCCCCTCGGGTCGGCTGCCCGTCGTGGTAAAGGTCGAGGACGGGCGCGTGATCTCCGCGCGCTTCCGCAACGTGCCTTCTTTCGTGCATTCCCGCGGCCTCTCCGTCGGGACCCGCTCGGCCGGCGAGGTCTCGCTGGACGTTGCCTTCGGGGGCGCCTTCTACGCGAGCGTGGAGGCGAGTACTTTGGGGCTCGCGGTCGAGCCCGTTAACCTGGGTCGGTTCGTGGAGATCGGGCGCGAGATCAAGGACCACCTGAACACCACCCAAGGGATCTCGCACCCTCTAGAGCCGCGACTGCAGGATGTCTACGGCACCATCTTCTTCGAGAACACAGAAGGGGATGGCGGCGAACCGGGTCTCGCCCAACGCAACGTCACCGTCTTCGCCGACGGCGAGGTGGACCGCTCGCCGTGCGGCAGCGGGACCTCGGCCCGCCTGGCCCTCCTCCGCGCCGAAGGGAAGCTGGCGAACAGAGGGACCCTGGATCACACCGGCATTGTCGGGACGCGCTTTGCGGGCCGCGTGGTCGGGGAGACGGACGTCGCCGGCATCCCCGCGGTAATAACGGAGGTCGAGGGCAGCGCGCACCTCACGGGCCGCCACCAGTTCGTGCTCCGAGACGACGATCCTCTGGGCGCGGGCTTCCTGCTCCGGTGAGGTAGACGTAAAACCCGGGAGTCGGGAATCGGGAGTCGTAAACCCCGAGGGTTTTACGACGCCCCCCAACCCCAGCCGGGCGGAAGCGGGCGCCGAAACCCCAACGGCGTTCCCGACCCCCGACTCCCGAAGCGGGGCGAAGCCCCGCGCCTCCCGACTCCCGGCGAACGGAATGCGCCGACCACCCGCCGGGATACGTCCCGGCTACTCCGCGTAGCGCAGGGCTTCGGCCGGGTAGACCTTGCTCGCCTGGCGGGCGGGGAGGAAGGTGGTGAGGAGGGAGGCGGCGTAGGCGAGGCCCACGATCACGCCGAGCGTCGTCCACGGAACCGTGTACTGGATGCCGGCGAACTGCTCGGCGAAGGAGTCCACGATCCCGACCGATATCCCCGCCCCCAGCGCCAGCCCGAGCCCGATGCCGAGCAATGCGACGAACGACGACTCTATCAGGAACGCCAGCCGCACCTGACCCCGCTGGAAACCCAGGGCTCTCAGCATACCGATCTGCTGCCGCCGCTCGACGACCGACCGGGCCGCGATGACGCCCAAAGCCGCTATGCCAACGAGGAGACCTAATCCCATGAAGCCCATGAGCAGGTTGTTGAAGAGCGACTGGGTGGCCGAGCCGTCCCGGATCTCCTGCTCGACGGCCACGGCCTGCAACCCGTTCTCCGCGAACGCCTTCTCCAGGTCCTTCACGGTCGCCCCCGCGTTTGCCCCGTCCGCGAGCTTGAACTGGTAGCTCTGGGCGGGGAGCGGAGAGCCCGCGATCCCGTCGAGGGTGGCCTTCGAGGTCATCACGCTCGGCGCGAAGAAAGCCGAGTCCTCCATGACGCCGATGACGCGGAGGTCGCGCATCTCGCCGGACTCCGGGTCCTCGGCCCGGATGTACAGGTCGTCGGGCAGCGCCGGGTCGTCCCCGTAGAAGCCGGAGAACTCTATGGACGCCGGCGGACCGCCGAGGGCGAAGTTCTCCCTGGTGGGCGCGAGCTCGGCGGAGATAACCGCCGTATTCTCCTCCTCCTGCAGCGCCGTCCAGACTTCCCCGGTGGTCTCGTACTCCGCCACCGTCGTCTTGAAGCTGTAGCCGACGTTCTCCGTGTAGCCCCCGTCTGCGCCCTGGACGAAGAGGGTGTCGGCCTTGCGGTCCGTGTCGCGCTGCTTCGCCTCGACGGGGAGGCCGGTGAAGGTGCCGACGGCGGCGATGTCGTTCCTGTTCACGCCCTCGGCGTCTTTTAGGGCCTCGTTCATGTCGTTTATCGGGACGGCGTAGCCGGCGTCGGCGCGGATATCGAAGCCGCCCGAGACGCGGTCGGTCTCGTCGAAGATGGAGCCAAAGGCCGCCGTTATGAAGCTCATGGTGACTATGGTGAAGACGACGAGGGAGAACATGGCGAGGATCATGCCCGTGCGGAAGCGAGCCTGGAGCGGGTAGGCGACGGCGGCGCGGAGGACGGGGGGCATCCCGCGCATCCAGCCGAACGCGGCGACGACCGCGCCGAGGATCAGGTCGGAGTTGTAGATCAGGACCCACACCCCCGCGAGCACGATCATAACCCCCGAGATAAAGAACAGGTCTATCCCCTCGGTCATCCCGTCTGGTCCGACGGAGACCGGCGCGAGCCACAACGCGAGCAACGCTATCCCGGCGACGGAAAAAGCGATCCTCTCCGGCACCCGCACCACGCGCGCCACGAGCGTCGCCCCGACGACGAGGAGCGAGAGCCCGAGCATGTAAAGCCCCATCTGCTCGGCCTGCAACCCCTGCCAGACGCTCAGGGCGCCGACGACGGGGGTGGCGAGGGCGAGCAGGACGCCCCTGACCGAGCGGCCTTTTCTGTCCGGCTCGGGGATGTCCCTTATGGCGCGGACCACGTTCAGGCGGCTCACGCGCCAACTGGAGAGAAGGACGACCGCGAACGTGAGCACCATGCCGAGGCAGAAGGCTATGACGACGTTCTCGGGGCTGGTGGCGAACCGGATCTCGAACCCCTGCCCGGCGAACGCCTCCCCGATGATCCGCACCATCAGCCACCCGACCCCGACGCCGAGCACGCTGCCGACGGCGCTCGCGATCACGGCGTACAGCGCGCCCTCGAAGGCGAACATCCTCATCAGATGTCCCCGGCGCATCCCGACGGCGCGAGCGATGCCGAGCTCGTGCTTGCGCTCGGCGGCGAGCATCACGAAGCTCAAGAATATGAGCAACACCCCCGCGGCCACCGAGAACTGCCCGAAGAGCAAAAAGATGCTCGTAAACGTCTCCCCGTCGAAGTCGGCCTGGTCTATGGCGTCCTTCTTGACGGGCTCGGCC
>CAXUFZ010000119.1:0-10540 GCA_964250345.1 uncultured Rubrobacteraceae bacterium | reverse complement strand
GAGCTCGGCGCCTTCTTGCAGGACGACGATGAGGGGCATGAAGTACTCGCCGCCGTCCTTAGGGACATCCACGACGAGGCTGTCGGCGACCTCCTCGACGTTCTCGACGGCGGCGTAGATCTCGCTGGTCCCCATCCTGACGCCGCCGCGGTTGATGGTCGAGTCGGACCGGCCGGAGATGACGCAACCGCCGCGCCCGTTTATTAGGATCCAATCCCCGTGCCGCCACACGCCGGGATAAACCTCGAAGTAACTCTCCCTGTACCGCTCGCCGCCCTCGTCATTCCAGAGAAATATGGGCATCGAGGGCATGGGCTCAGTAATGACCATCTCCCCCACCTCCCCGACGACGGGCACCCCGTCGGGGTCGAAGGCGTGAACGGCCGCGCCGAGCGCGCGGGCCTGCAACTCGCCGGACCGAACGGGCAACAGCGGCACGCCGCCCACGAACGCGGTGCACAGGTCCGTCCCGCCGCTGGTGGAGTAGAGCCAGAGGTCTTCTTTTACGTGCCCGTAGACCCAGTCGAAGCCCTCGGGCGGCAGCGGCGAGCCGGTGGAGCCAACGCCTTTGATCGCGGAGAGGTCGAAGTCGCGGCCCGGCTCTATCTCGGCCTTCATGCAGCCGGTGAGGTAGCCGGCGCTGGTGCCGAAGTGGGTCATGCGGGCCTCTTCGGCGAGCCTCCAGAGTACGTCCATGTCGGGGTGGGCGGGGCTGCCGTCGTAGAGGACGGCGGTGGCGCCCGAGAGCAGGCCGCCGACGAGCAGGTTCCACATCATCCAGCCGGTCGTGGTGAACCAGAAGAGGCGGTCGCCGGGTCCGAGGTCCAGGTGCAGGTGGACCTTCTTGAGGTGCTCCAGCAGGATGCCGCCCTGGCTGTGGACGATGGCCTTCGGCAACCCCGTCGTCCCCGACGAATACAGCACCCACAGCGGATGGTCGAACGGAACCCGCTCGAAGGAGAGTTCCGCGCCCTCGTTCCCCGAGACGAGGTCTTCCCAGAGGGTCGCGCCGAGGGCGCCGGCGTCGGCTCCTTCGTCCAAATACGGCAGCAGGACGGTGTGCTCCAGGGACGGTATCTCCGCTTGCAGCGACGCTACGACGTCGGTGCGGTCGAAATCCTTGCCGCCGTAGCGGTAGCCGTCGACGGCGAAGAGGACCTTCGGCTCGATCTGCGCGAAGCGGTCGACGACGCTGCCGGCCCCGAAGTCCGGGGAGGCGCTCGACCAGGTGGCCCCGATGCTCGCGCACGCCAGGAACGCCACGACCGCCTCGGGCACGTTCGGCAGGTACGCCACGACCCGGTCGCCCCGTCCCACGCCCATGCCCTCCAAACCGGCGGCGACGGCGGCGACCCGGGACTCCAGCTCGCGCCAGGACGTCTCCCCCAGCGGACGCGTCTCGGAGGCGTGGACGAGGGCCGGCGCGTCGGGGTCCTCGCCGGCGCGCCGGAAGACGTGCTCGGCGTAGTTCAACTCGGCGCCCGGGAACCACTCGGCCCCGGGCATCTCGCGCCGCCCGAGCACACACTCATACGGCTCGGCCCGGACGTCGAAGAACTCCCACAGGCTCGCCCAGAAGCCCTCGATGTCCGTCACCGACCACTCCCAGAGGTCCGTGTAGTCGTCGAAGGAAAGATCTTCTTGCTCCCGCAGCCATTCCGTGTAGCGGGTAATGGTGGCGTTCGACTTGAAATTTTTGGAGGGCTCCCAGAGGAGTCTGCCTTCGGCCGCCTCGGTCATGTCGGGTCCTTTCTCCTCGGGCGGGCTGCCGCCCGGGCTACCACTGGGCGGTGGCGGCGCCGTCCATCGTCAGGGAGGCGCCGGTTATAAACGAGGCCTCGGGGGCGCAGAGGAAGGCGGCGAGCTCGGCCACCTCCTCCGGTTCGACGAGGCGTTTTATGGCGGGGCCCGTGAGCATGACCTTCTCGATCACCTCTTGTTCGGAGATGCCGCGCGTGCGCGCCTGGTCCGCTATCTGGTTCTCGACCAGCGGCGTCCTCACGTAAGCCGGGCAGATGCAGTTCGAGGTGACGCCCTTCGGCCCGCCCTCCAGCGAGATCACCTTCGAGAGCCCCTCCAACCCGTGCTTGGCCGATATATACGCCGCCTTGTACGGCGAAGCCCTCAAACCATGCACGCTGGAGATGTTTATGACCCGGCCCCACCCGTTCTCGTACATCCCCGGCAGCGCCTTCCGCACGAGCCGGAAGGGCGCCTCCAGCATCACCCGCAGCATCATCGAGAACCGCTCCGGCTCGAACTCCTCGATGGCCGCTACGTGCTGCAAGCCCGCGTTGTTGACCACGACGTCCGCCTCAAACTCCAGGGCGTCTACCACTCCATAGTCCGAGAGGTCGGCCTGCAACGCCTCGCCGCCGATACCCTCCGCGACCTCCTTCGCGGCGTCGCCGTTCAGGTCGAGCACCGTCACCGCGGCGCCGGCGTGGGCCAGCCGTTCGGCCACGGCCTTGCCTATGCCGCTCGCGGCCCCGGTCACCAGGGCGCTCTTTCCGGTCAGATCTACGTTGACCGAGGCCAGTGAGCGGGTGGTCTCGTTCACGGGGCGGCTATCCGGCAGGTGTTGACGACGTCCCCGGATGCGGGCTTCGGCACGAACCGGCTCGTCGGCGGCCGTCGGTCGTCCTCGATCCAGCGCTCCAGCATCCCGAAGGCCGTGCGGTGGCAGGGCAGGATCGGGCGCAGCCGGTCCGGGTAGCGGTCGTAGAACGAGTCCACGTGGTCGCCGGCCCCGATCTTGTAGTAGCGGTGCGGGGCGCTGGCCCCCCCGGCTCCTTGTATGAGTTCCCGGTAGACGTTCGAGTCCGTCTTGATGGGAAGGAGCGTGTCGAGGGAGCCGTGCAGCGTGATCATGGGCTTCCCGATCCTACCCGTCAACTGCACCTTCTTTATTGCCTCCCTGACAGCATCCGGGCGCCCAGGGTAATCGTAGTCCGCGTCGCAGTCGGGGGTGCCGGGTTGGCAGAACGGGTAGCCGGCCTTGACCCTGCCATCGTACCCTGGGTCGAACTCCTCGCGGTAGACCCTCTGCGTCAGGTCCCAGTAGACGGTGTAGTAGTCGTTCCACAGAAACTCCGAGCCCGGCGCGAACCCGGCGTCGATGATGTTCTGGTACGCGGCCTGGTCCCCGGTGGCCCTGTACTCGGGAAAGTTGGCGAGCGTGGTCGGCAGGTAGGTCAAGAGGTTCGGCCCCGCCGCCCGGAAGAGGGTCCCCTCCCAGTCCACCCCGCCGTCGTAGAGCCCTGGCGTGTTCTCCAGCGCGTACCGGGTCAGGTAGCCGCCGTTGGAGATGCCGGTGATGTACGTCCTCTCCGGCGTCCGGCCGTAGTTGCTCTTTGCCGCCGCCCTGGTCGCCCGCGTGAGCTGCTCGACCCGCCGGTGCCACTCGGCCACCGAGCCGCCGGGTTTGGAGCCGTCGTCGTAGAACGCCGTGCCGGTGTTACCCTTGTCGGTCGAGGCGAAGGCGTAGCCCTTCGAGAGCACGTAGTCCGAGATGATGAAGTCGTTGGCGTACTGCCGCCGCACCCCGGGCGCGCCCGTGACCACGAGCTTCCCGTTCCACCTGTTGGGGAACCGGATGACGAACTGCGAGTCGTGGGACCAGCCGTTGTTGGTGTTGGTCGTGGAACGGTCCGGGAAGTAGCCGTCGATCTGCAACCCCCCGACCCCGCTCGGGTTGTTCGTGCCGGACGCGTTGAGCCCGCGCCAATCCTCCTGGTTGGTATGCCCCGTCTGCGTCGTGCGCGCGGTCGTCATGTCCCGAAGGCAGTCGGCGTCGTACTCGGGCGCCCCCGGCACCTCCACCCTCGACTCCCTCTTCGGGCAGGCGTTCGAGTCGCTGCCCATATCGCCGCCCGGGTCCGTCCCGACGTCCTGCGCCAGCGCCGGCAACACGGCCACGACGGACAACGCCGCCGCCACACCGGCGACCAGCAGGGCCCGGAGCCCCGTCCTCCCGGAATGCCTGCCAAACTCTCCGCCGCGCCGGGACGGGCGGTCTTCTTCCTTGGTCCGTTCCATGCCCGTTCCTATCCCTTCCCCGAAAGACCCGATTCGTGGATGTTAACCGTAAGCGTTGGCGGTTGCCACGCGCATGAGAATGGGCCACCCTCACCCACCCTTCAACGCCGCCTCCACGAAGTGCAGCCGGTCGTTGCCCCAGAACAGTTCGTCTCCGACGAAGAAGGCCGGCGCCCCGAAGACGCCGCGCTCCAGCGCCTCCGAGGTCGAGTTCTTGAGGCCATCCTTCGCTTCGGGGGACGACGCGCCGGCGAGCACTTCCTCGGGGTCGGCCCCGACCCTGCGGGCGGCCTCGGAGATCGGGCCGTCCTCGTCCGCCTCGTCCGTGCCTTTGGGGGCGCCGCCCTCCTCCCAGTACAACGCGAACGCCGCGCGGGTGAAGGCTGCCAGCTTGCCCCTGTCTTTCAGGAACGTCGCGGCGCGCATCGTCTTCAGGGTCCTGAAAGGGAACGGGTTCGGGAAGTCCAGCGGGAGTTCGTAGTGCTCCGCCCAGCGTCGAATGTCTTTCGTCTGGTAGCGGGCCTTGGGTTTTATCTGTATCGGGGCCTGGAGTCCGACGGCGTTGTGGACCGCGCCGAGCAGCATGGGCTTGAGTTCGAGCTCCGCCCCCTGCTCCTCGCAGATCCGCGTTATCTCCCCCAGTGCCAGGTACGAGTACGGGCTTACCAGGTCAAAGTAGAACTCGACTCTTTTCACGACGACTCCTCTCCCTTTGTTGGGGAAAGGTACAACACGAGGAGTCCTGACGCCCGGACCACACGAAGCGTTTCTGCTGGCTAATTCCTCGGACACCCTCCGGTTGCCGTTTTCCGCTGGCGCCCGCTTCGGGCGCGCTTCACACTTGAAGGGCGTGCCCGAAGTAGTCGGCGTCCCACAGGAGAACGTCCATGTGCCTCCACCCCCGTCCCGTCGAGCCCGTACCGGAAGAGACCGCCCGAGTTGCCCACGCGGCCTTTCCGAGGGGGAGCACCTACCTGCGGATGCGCGAGGAGCTCGGCGCGGTCTTCGAGGACGAGGACTTCGCCGCGCTCTTCCCAGCACGCGGAAAGCCCGCCCTCTCCCCGTGGCGGCTGGCACTGGTGACGGTCATGCAGTTCGCGGAAGGGCTCTCAGACCGGCAGGCCGCCGACGCCGTACACGCCAGGATCGACTGGAAGTTCGCGTTGTCGCTGGAGCTAGAAGACCCGGGCTTCGACGCCTCGGTGCTCTGCGAGTTCCGCTCCCGCCTGGTGCAAGGCGGCGCGCAGGAGCTGCTCTTCGACCTTCTGCTGGGGCGCCTGCGTGAGCGGGGGCTGCTCAGGGCCCGCGGCAGGCAGCGGACCGACTCGACGCACGTCCTTGCGGCCGTCAAAGACCTCAACCGCCTGGAGCTGGTGGACGAAACCGTGAGGCTGGCGTTGAACGCGCTGGCGGTCGCCGCTCCCGAGTGGCTCCTCGAGCGCGCGGACCCGGGATGGGCGGCCCGCTACGCCAGGCCGATGGACGAGGGGCGTCTACCATCGGGCGAGGAGAAGCGCCGCGAGGAGGCCGAGAGAATCGGCGGGGACGGCTTCGCGCTCCTGGAAGGTATCCGCGGCGAAGATACCCCTTCTTGGCTGCGCGAGGTGCCGGCGGTGGAGACCTTGAGGCGGGTGTGGGTACAGAACTATCTGCGCACGCCCCGCGGCGAAGTACGCTGGAGGCGTCCGGAAGGGTACGGGTTGCCGTCGGCTTCCGACCGGATCGACTCGCCCACGGACCCCGAGTCCCGCCGAGCCCGCAAGGGCGGCCCTTCGGGCATCGTCGCGGCGCGCTGGCTCGGCTACAAGGTCCACCTCACCGAGACTCCCGACGACCGCATGCCGAGGATCGTCACCCACGTCGAGACGCACACGGCCCCAACCCCGGACCGGAGGGCAATCCCCGCGGTCTACGAGGCTCTGGAGGCCACGGGACTGCTGCCCGACGTCCACCTGGTGGACATGGGCTACACCGACGCCGGGGCGCTGCTTCAAGCCCGCGACGTCTACGGGGTGGACCTGTTGGGACTCATGCGGGGCAACTACGGGTGGTACGTCCGCGAGGGAACCGGCTTTGGCCTGGAGAGCTTCGAGATCGACTGGAAGAGGCGGGAGGCCACATGCCCGGAGGACAAGAAGACCGTGAAGTGGCGCCACAGGAAGAGGCGCGGAGAGCCCATCTTCAGGATCGCGTTCTCCCCGAGGGACTGCGGGGATTACCCGAGCAAGGACCTGTGCGTCCGCCGCAAACGCTCCCCCGGCCACGGCCGCCCCTACAGGGAGCTGACGGTTGCCTCCAAGGAGCATTACGAGGGGCTCAAGGTCGCCCGCGAGCGAGAGAAGACCGCCGGCTACGCCGAGGAGTACGCCAGGCGCCAGGGGATCGAGGGCACCGTCTCGTGGGCGTTTAGGGCGTGTGGGTTGAGGCGTGCCCGCTACCGGGGCCTCGAGAAGGTGCGCCTGGACCACGCGCTCGTCGCCACGGCGCTGAACTACGTCAGGGCCGGCGAGTGGTTCTCGGGGAGTCGTCGGCCCGCCGGGCGAAGTTCGCCGTTCGCCGAGCTGGCGGCGCTGGCCTCCTAGAGCTCCCGTACGGCGGGAATCCCGCCGGCGCCGTACGCCAGGAGGACCGCCCTCCTGAGCGCCTCCGCCACGGCGTCGGCCGCCCAGGCCCCCACGACCGACGGCTCTGCCTCGACCTCGCCGGAAGCCAGGGCGAAGACCGAGTCACCGTCGTAGAGGGTGTGCGCCGGGAACACGGCGCGGGCGAGCCCGTCGTGGGCCATCGTCGCCACCCGCCTGAGCTGGGCCTTCCCGAGGTCGGCGTTCGTGCCCACCACGACGAGCGACGTGTTCTCTATCGGTCGCCCCCGCGACGGTTCGGACCTGAAGATCTCGCGGGGGTCCAGCCACCCGCCGCTCGGGTCGCGGGCCCCGGCGAGCACCCCGCCATCTTCGCCCACGACGTGCCCGAGGGCGTTGGCCACCGCCAGGGCGCCGACCACCAGGTCCCCGGTCCTCACCGAGGCGGTGCCAACGCCGGACTTGGTGGCGAGCTCCAGGCCCGCGAACTTCCCCACTGTCGCGCCCGTCCCGGCTCCCACCGTTCCCTCCTCGAAGTCCACGCCCGCCCTATGCGCCGCCAGCCGCCCCATCTCAGGGGTCGGGTGGGCGTAGGGTTGCCCGACGGGAAGGTCGAACAGCGCCGCCGCGGGGACTATGGGCACCCTGGCGACGCCGGTGTCGATGCCGACGCCCTTGTCCCTGAGATGCTCCATCACCCCCTGCGCCGCGGCCAGCCCGAAGGCGCTGCCGCCGCACAGGACCAAGGCGTGCGCCCTCTCGACGAGGCACTCGGGCCTCAGCGCGTCGGTCTCGCGGGTCGCCGGAGCCCCGCCGCGCACGTCCGCGGAGGCCACGAAGCCCTCCCCGCCGCAGAGCACCACCGTGCAGCCGGTTATTCCCTCCCGGTCGTCGGCGTGCCCGACCAGCAAGCCCGGCACGTCGGTCAAACGTCCCGCGTTCTTTGCGACGGCTTCGGTGGTCAAGAACTTCTCCTCTCGTACTCGTACGGATCACGTGCCGCGGGGCGGTCGGTTTCGGCGGTCCTCAATAGCGCCGCTCTTCCCCTGAGCGCCTCGCGTCGGGGGCGGTGGTGTCGCCGCTCCGGACCAGAGCGACGCCCTTCACCACGACCACCGTTATGACCGCCGCGAGCGCCGCCTCGGCGACCGCCTGCGGCAGCACGGGCAGGACCGCCGCGGGCGGCAGGTAGCCGAGCAGCACCGCCATGCCGAGCACGCCCGCCGTGTTGGACAGCGAGCCGAGCACTCCCGCGGCGACGGACGCCAGGTAGAGGCTCCAGTCTTTGAGGGCGGCGAAGATGGCCCACGCCACCAACCCTATGAGGAGCCGCGGCAGGACGCTCACCAGCGGATCCCGGAGGATCACGACGGGGCCCGCTTCCATCCAGGAGAAGACGCCGAACACGGCGCCCACGAGCGCGCCCACCACGGGGCCTTCCAGGGCGCCGCCCAGGATGGCGGGGACGTGCAGGATCGTGGCGTTGCCGACCAGGCTGGGCAGCGGCACGACCCCGAGCCCGGAGAACGCGAGGAAGGCGGCGATCCCGCCGAGCACGCCGGAGTAGACTACCTGGCGCGGGCCGAATTCCAAGAGCGGGCCGCGCTCCCCGCTACCCGGCTCGGTCGCCATCGGTCTTCTCCTTCCTTGCTCACCAGCACGAAGTGCTCGCCATCGAAGAGGGTCCGGCCGCCGCCCAGCTCCGCCAGGAGGTCCGCGGCAGCGAAGTAGCGCCGGTAGACGCTCTGCAGGGAGCCGTCGGAGAGGGCCCGCTCCTGCCACTGCTCGGACGCGCCCGTCAGCGCGCCGGAGGTCTCGAAGACGACGATCTCGGAGGCGACCCTCCCCGCTTCCTCCAGGAGCCTCTCGCGCTCGGGCGGCAAGAGCACCCCGCAGACGTTACCGAGGAACGCCCGCCCGAAGGAACCGTCCGGGAAGGGCAGGTCGAGGGCGTCTCCTCGAACGAAGGTGGCCCATGGCGCCCTCTCCCGGGCTATCTCGAGCATGCCCGCGCTCTGGTCGAGGCCCGTGATCTCGCCCCTCAGATGCCTCGTGATGAAGCCGGTGCCGCACCCCACGTCGAGCACCGTGGCCGGCGGCAGGACCTCGACCAGGGCGATCGCTTCGGCGAGCTCCCACTCGAAGCCGGGCCAGTCGAGCCCCGAGTAGGCGCCGGCGCCCCGGTAGGCGTCGTCGTACTCGGCGGCGCGCCTCTCGTAGTAGTCCCTTAGACGTCCGTAGTAGTCGTCCATTACCGCCTCATACGACCGCAGGGCCTGCGCGCCAGTTTACACCGGAACCCGGGCACGCCCTTTGCAGGGCGAGGCGTGCCCGAGAAGCACGCCAGCGCGGACCATTCGGCAAGGAGATGACCCACCGAACCACGCGAAAGACGAATTAGCCAGCAGAAACCACACGAAGCGGGGGGGGGGGGGTTTTTTGGGCCCCCCCCCCGGCCGCTAGAGGGGTACTTCCCCTGTTTTGGCTGACAGCTAGAAGCCTGAGGCTACGACAGCACCGGCTGGGTCTCCGCGCCGACCTTCTTGTCGCGCTGGATCGCCCTGACAGAGAAGACGAGGGCGGCGACCCAGACGCCGACGATCAGGAGGTAGCCGACCGTAGCCAGGGCGCCCGTGACGCCGATGGCCTCGAAAAAGGTCCGCATGTTGACGATCAGGATGACGCCGCCGACGGCCGTGCCGAGGATACGGGTCGGCAGAATCTTGACGATGTACGCCGCCAGCGGGGCCGCGAAGAGACCGCCGAGCAGCAGCGCCCCGACAACGCCCCAGGGGACCTCGGCGAAGCTGAAGCCGATCAAGAAACCGATGCTCGCGCACAAGGCCACGATGAACTCACTCGTATCGACGGTGCCGATAATCCTGCGCGGCTCCATCCGCCCCGAGGAGAGCAGGGTCGGCGTGGAGATCGGGCCCCAACCGCCCCCGCCCATCGCGTCCAGAAACCCGGCCACGAGGCCGAGCGGCATGAGGAACAGGCGGCTTACGGGACGGACATGCACCGGCCGCTCGGTCCGCCGGAAAGCGAAGCGGCTGAGGACGTACACGCCGAGGCTGAACAGGAAGATCGCCACTACCGGTTCGACGTAGCCGGCGGTCGTCTCCAGGGTAGACACCCAGATCAACAGCAGAGCTCCGGTGAAAGCCCCGATCCCGCCAGGGACCGCCATCCACACGATCTTGGACCAGTCCACGTTGCCGAAAGCGGTGTGCGAGACCCCGGAGACCGCCGTCGTCCCGACCTCCGCGATGTGTACCGCCGCCGACGCCAACGCCGGCGCCAACCCCACGAACAACAGCAGCGTCGTCGAAGAGACCCCGTAGGCCATCCCCAAGGACCCGTCCACCAACTGCGCGCCGAACCCGGCTATCGCCAACAACAGAAAGCCTCTCATCTGCAACTACCTCCCTTTGTGCTTATTGTCTATGATTTTTGTTTCCAAATTACGTACGCGGGGGACTATATAATGTTGGTCATAGTCCGTCAAGTGCATATGTTAGGTGCGCAATTCGGTTCCGGCATGGGCCGGATGACCTATTTTTCTCTCAGGCTTCGCCCGGCGGCGGGGCGCTCACGTCAGGCTGCGGTCTCCTTTCGGAGATTTTTCCTCTTCGCTTTATCCACGTTGCCTACCATCCCCACGTTGTCTACTTTTCCGGTGGGAAAGATCCGCGGAACTGTACGGCGTTGAACAAGCGGTGTCAAGCACACAGGCGAGAAAGTTTTCCAACCCCGAGAAAAAGACCCCGCCCCGTCGAGATTCAGCCGCAAACCCCTTGACGCCCCGCCCGACCTGGCTTACAGTCCCCCCGGTTATTGACAACCAAACTAGTAGACAAAGTTTTGAAGGGACGAAAGGCGGTCATGGGCGGAGATTCATGGGCGGTGGCGGCGTCATG
>CAXUFZ010000118.1:0-10634 GCA_964250345.1 uncultured Rubrobacteraceae bacterium | reverse complement strand
GTCCTCCCCAGCGCCCCGCAGACGCCCTCGCCCACACTACGCCCCCTCCGCCGTGCGGATACATACTACATGCGTCCGAACCCCCGGCACAACGCGGACCGAAGTCCGCTTCATCCTCAGTCGAGGAGTCCGGGTTGGGCTCCCCCATCTTTACGGAACGAGGCCGCGGACAATTTCGGGAAACTCCCCCGCTCGATCCCGGCCCGCCGGCAGGCCACGCCGAAGAGCCGCGACACGTGCTCCGCATAAACACCCCCGCCCCTCATACGCGAGTTGAAATCGGGGTCGTTGAGCTTTCCACCGCGCATCGAGCGGATGCGGTTCAGAACCTTCTCCTTGCGGTCGGGGAAGTGACGCCCCAACCAGTCCTCAAAGAGCGGCGCGACGGCCCCGGGCAGCCGCACCGGCACGAAGCCGGCGAACGTCGCGCCCGCCTCCGCGGCGGCCGAGAGGAGGTTCGGCAGCTCGTGGTCGTTCAGACCGGGGATCACGGGCGCCGTCATCACCCCAACAGGGATACCCGCCTCCGCCAGCCTCCCGATGGCGTCCAGCCGCCGGACGGGCCTCGAAGTCCGCGGTTCCATAACGCGGCGCAGGTCGTCGTCGAGCGTCGTCAGCGAGACGGCGACCGCCGCGGCGTCGTGGCGGATCAACTCCGAGAGCAGGTCGATGTCTCTGGTGACGAGGTGGTTCTTCGTGACGATCACGACCGGGTTGCGGAACCCCGCCAGAACTTCGAGGCAGCCGCGCGTGATCCCAAACCTCTTTTCGGCGGGCTGGTAAGGATCGGTGACGCCGCTCATCGAGAGCACCTTCGGCTCCCAGCGCGACGAAGACAACTGCCCTCGCAGAAGCGCGGGCGCTTCCTCTTTGACGAGCACCTTGCTCTCGAAATCCAGGCCAGCGGAGAGGCCGAGGTACTCGTGGGTTGGACGGGCGTAGCAGTAGGCACAACCATGACTGCATCCCCTATATGGGTTAATGCTGGCGTCGAAGCCGATGTCGGGGCTGGCGTTGCGGGCGATGATGGAGCGGGAGTGGTCGCGCAGGTAGACGGTGTCGGGGCGGGGTTCATCGCCCGTTTCAGCGGGGTCGGGCTCCACGCCTATCTTTTCGAAGCGGTTCTTAGGATTGGCCGCCGCGCCCCGTCCGACGATGCTCGTGCGGGCTTCGTTGCCGTCAGGCACGTTTCAGGGCTTCCCTGTCGGACTTCTTGAGGCTCTCGGAGACGATGTCGTAGGAGGTGTCGAGCAGCTCGATGGCCTCGTCGTCGGGGACGCTCGCGTCGCAGGTGAGGGTGCTCCAGTAGCGTTTGTCGAAGTAGCGGGCCGGCCGGATGGCGGGGTATTGGCCGCGCAAGAGGCCGGTGAGCTCCGGATCGGCCTTGAACGTGACCGTCACCGGCGACGTCTCGACGTGGAGGACGGCGAAGATCTTTCCGAGGACCTTGAAGACCAGGTACTTCTCGCCGAACGGGAAGCCCGACGAAGAGCCGAGCTTACGGTCGCAGTGCTCTGTCAGGCGCTCCCGGGAGGGTCGTTCTTTCAAGCAGTGACCTCCTTTCGACCGTCGGATCCTCCGGAGGTAAGTCTAATCACCGACGCCGCTCCTCCAAACGTGGTTTTTCGGATGCCGGGCGTCTTAAAGCGGTAGGATACGGAGCTTGAGCTGGAGCGGGGCCGGAGGTCGCGGCCGGATGGCCGGGGAGGTTCGGTGGGGATGGGCTTTTACAGGGAGAGGCGCGCGGTTTGCCGGGGGGTCGTGTCCGTCCCTGCCTCTCCCTCGGGGGCGGGGCTCTCGTGATGCGGGCCGTCAGGCCGGCGTTGTTCTCCGCGTTCGTGGCCCTCTTCGCGGTCGTGAGCCTGCTCCCTGTGGCGTGGGTGTTTCAGTCGAAGGCGGCGGGCCGGGTCTTGAGCCCCCGGGAGCTCTTCGCGCCCCCTCCAGAGGTCTTTCCCGACGGCTTCTCGCTGCTGCCGTACCTGTCGGTGCTCTACGATCCGGACTTCCTGCGGGCGCTTGCGAACGGCGTGATCGGGGCGGTCACGACGACGGTGGTGTGCCTCCTGATCGGCTCGCTGGCCGCGTACTTTATTGCCCGCTCGGGCTTCCGCGCGGGCGGCACGTGCCTGGCGCTGGTGCTGGCCCTGGGTGTCTTGCCGCCGCTGGCGGCCGTGGCGCCGCCGATGGTGCGGTCGGCCGTGGTGGAGATCTCCGACAGCCGGATGGCCCTGATCGTGCCCGACCTCTTCTTCGCGCTGCCGCTGGCGATCTGGCTCCTCATCGCCTACTTCAGGGAGCTGCCGGCGGAGCTGAACGACGCCGCCCGCACGGACGGGTCGGGGAACACGTTCTGGCGTATCGTCGTCCCCGTCGCCACACCGGGCGTCCTGACCACCGCCGTCCTGACGTTCGTCTTCGCCTGGAACCGCTACCTCTTCGCCCGCACCCCCGCCTTCGAGGAACGCCTCAAGCCCGTCCTGGCGCTCCTGCCCGGCGTCCCGGCCGACCTCCTGCCGGTGCTCTCGGTCGTCGTCACCCTGCCGCTGGTGGGGCTCGTCCTGGGCTACCAGCGCCTCGCCGTGGCCGGCCTCGACGGAAAACGGACGGAGCTCGGCGATCCCGCCGCGGAAGAACGGCCGAAGGCGCGGACGCGGCGGGTGGCGCCGGGTGTCGCGACGGCGGTCCTCTTGCTGGCGCAGGGCTGGGCGGCGCTGCTGTTCCTGCGGCACGGGTGGGACGCGCTGGCCTTCCAGTTCCCGCTCAACTACGGAGAGGGGCCGCTGCTCGACCAGGCGGTACGGCTCGCGGATTTCGAGAACGTTTATCAGCCGAAACTCGGGGAGCCGACGTACACCATCTCCAACTACCCGCCCTTCTATCTGATGGTGCAGGCGCCTTTCGTGTGGCTCTTCGGGCCCGAGTTCTGGTACGGGCGCCTGATCTCGCTGCTAAGCACCGGCGCCACCGCCCTCTTCGTCGCCCTGACCCTCTTCACCTTGACCCGCGACCGCATCGCCGCGGTGGCCGCTGGCCTGACCTTCCCCGCCATCCCCTACGTCCTGCGCTGGTCCTCCCTCGCCCGCGTTGACCTCCTCGGCCTCGCCCTCTCCTGGGCCGGCCTCTTCGTCGTCGTCCGCTGGTCGGAGCGTCGGTGGGCTATGATCGCCGCCTCCCTCCTCTTCGTCGCGGCCGTCCTGACGCGGCAGACCTACGTGCTGGCCGCGCCCCTCACGGCGTTCGTGTGGTTGATCGTCCAGGGGAACCGACGCCGGGCCCTGGAGCTCGCCGGGATCTCCTGCGGCCTCGGCCTCGCGGCGTTCGCAATCCTCAACCTCGCCACCGACGGCGGGTTCTTCCTCAACACGGTGACGGCGAACATAAACGAGTTCCGGTGGGAGCGGGTGAGCTTCAACGCCCTGGGCGCGCTGCTCGCCTGCCCGCTGCTCCTGCTCGGCGGGCTCGCGTTCTTCGGGCTGGCCCCGCGAGACCGGACGTGGTGGCTCGTGGGGCCGTACCTGGTCCTCAGCGTCCCGTCGGCGCTGCTCGTCGGCAAGGTCGGCTCCGACGTCAACTACCTGCTGGAGCTCTCGGCGGCGCTGTGCCTCGTGACCGGGGCGCTCATCGCGTGGCAGCGCGAGAGGCCGAGGCTGCGGACGCTCCTGATCTCGCTTCTAGTCGTCCAGGTCCTCGCCCTCGCCCAGTCCTCACTCGTTCCCTCGGGCCTGCAAGACTACGTCACGGAACAGGAACGCGAGGTCCGTCAACTCTCCCGCGTCGTCGCCAAGGCCGACGGGCCGGTCCTGACCGACGAATACATGGGGCTCCTGCCGCTCGACGGTAAGAGGATAAAGCTTCAGCCCTTCGAGATGACCCAGCTCTCCCGCGACGGGGCGTGGGAGCAGGGGCGGGCGGTCAAATCCATCCGCGAGCAGAGGTACGCGGTCGTCATGATCTGGGAGCCCCCCTTCGCCAAAGACATAAAGCAGGACCGCTGGACGGACGAGATGCTCGCCGCGATAGACGACCGCTACGAACGCACGGACCGGGTCGCGGACATGGTGGTGTACAGGCCGGAATGAGGTCGGCGCTTCGCGCCTCCCCGGGAGTCGGGAATCGGGAGGCGCGGGGCTGCGCTTCGCTGCGCCCCGCTTCGGGAGTCGGAAAACTCCAAGAGCCCTTCACGACTCCCAAAGCGAGCGAAAGCGAGCGCCTCCCGACTCCCGGGGTTTCCACTATCGGTAGACTATCGGCGTCGCGTCAGGAAGGAGGTGTCGGAGCTTGCGGGTCGTGATCATTGGGGTCGGGGAGGTCGGGTTCAACGCGGCCAGGATGCTCTCCAACGAGGGGCACAGGGTCGTCGTCGTGGAGCAGGACGAGGCGCTGGTGGAGCATGCGAGCCAGCAGCTAGACGCCCTGGTGATGCAGGGCAACGGCGCGAGCCCGCGGGTTTTGCGGGAGGCCGGCATCGAGGACTCGGACCTCCTGGTGGCCGCGACGAGCACGGACGAGGTGAACATCGTGGCGTGTTTGGCGGCCAAGGCCCAGGGCGGGACGCGAACCGTGGCCCGCGTCCACAGCCAGGACTATTTTGATAAGAAAGAGCCTTTCGCCAGGGACATCCTCGGCATAGACCTCGTCATCAGCACCGAGCAGATGGCGGCGGAGGAGATCCGGGAGTCCCTCCTCGTGCCTGGCGCCGTGAACGTCGAGACCTTCGCGGAGGGCCGCATCGACGTCGTCGAGGTCATCCTGAGGGACGGTTCTCCCGCGGTGGACCGTCCCGTCCGCGACGTAAGCCTCCCGGAGCGCAGCCTGATCGTCGGCGTCGTCCGAGACGGGGAAGCCCTGGTCCCGAAGGGAGACACGGTGCTCCGCTCCCGCGACCACGTCTTCCTCATGTGCGAGCAGCGGGAGGTGTCCGAGGTGGTTGGCGCCATAGCCACCGACACCGAGCCGGTGGACGACGCCATGATCCTGGGCGCCGGGCGCATCGGCCTGCTCCTGGCCCGCGCCCTGGAGGAGGTCGGCATCTCGGTGAAGGTGATCGAGAAGGACCCCACGCGGGCGCGCCGGGCGGCCTCAAAGCTGAAGAAAGCGCTGGTCCTGCAGGACGAGGGCGTCTCCCGCGAGTTTCTCTTGCAGGAGGGGGTGGACAGGACGGACGCCTTCGTCGCCGTCACGGGGGACGACCGGACGAACCTGCTGGCGGCGATGAACGCCCGCAGGCTCGGGGCGCGCATGACCATCTCCGGCATCAGCCGGGCCGAGTTCGCCCCGCTCGCGGAGGCCCTCGGCGTGGACGTGACGGTCTCGCCGCGGCTGTTGGCGGCGGGCGCCATCCTCCGGTTCGTCCGGCGGGGCGACGTGGCGGCGGTCTTTCTGTTGGAGAGCGGGGCGCAGATGATAGAGCTCGGCGTCCCGAAGGGTTGCCGCGTCGCCGGCCGCCCGTTGGCGCGGGTGGACTTCCCCGAGGGGGCCATCGTCGGGGCGGTGTCCAGGAACGGGAGCGTCCTTATCCCGACGGGAAGGGACACCTTGAACGCCGGGGACAAAGTGGTGGTCTTCACCGTCGGGTCGGCCGTGGACGAGGTGGAGAAGCTCTTTGCACCCTAGGGTCGTGGCGAACGCCGTGGGCGTCGTGATCGGGGCCGGCGGAGCCGCGATGCTCGTCCCGATGCTCTACGCGCTCCTCTCCGGCGACGGCCAGACCCTGACCTTCGCGGGTCCCGCCGCCGCCGCCCTCGCCTCCGGGGCCGGCCTGTTCTTCTTCGCCGGGTCGTCCAGCGCCCGCAGGAGCGCCTACGTCTCGGGACGGGACGTTTACCTGATCGTGGTTCTAGGATGGCTCGGCGTCGCCACGTTCGGCTCGGCGCCGTTCGTCATCTCGGGCCTCATGGGCCCCGCGGACGCCTTCTTCGAGTCGATGGCCGGCTTCACGACGACCGGCGCCTCGACGGTCGCCCGCCCGGAGAGCGTGGCCGGGTCCCTGCTGCTGTGGCGGAGCCTCTCGCAGTGGGCCGGGGGGATCGGCATCGTGCTGCTCTTCGTCGCCGTCGCCCCGCTGGTGGGCTTCGGGGCGACCCAGCTCTACTCGGCCGAGGCCGCCGACCCCGTCCCCGAGAGGTTAACCGCCCGCATCCGGGACACCGCGAAGATCCTGGCCTTCGTCTACCTCGGCCTGACGCTCGGGGGCGTCGTGGCGCTCTCCGTGGCCGGGATGGGCCTCTTCGACGCGGTCAACCACGCCCTCACCACCGTCTCGACGGGCGGATTCTCGACCCGCGCGGACTCCATAGCCGCCTTCGACTCGGCCGCCATCGAGGTCTTCGTCGCGGCCGGCATGATCCTCTCGGGCGCCAACTTCGCCCTCTACTTCCAGGCCGCCCGCGGACGCCTGGGCCGCGCCCTGGGAAACGCCGAACTCATCGTCTACCTCTGCCTCGTCGCCTTCGGCACCCTGGTGACGGCCGCCGTCCTCTACGCGGACCGGGGCTCGATGGGCCGGTCACTTCTCGACGGCCTGTTCCAGAGCGCGAGCCTCAGCACGGGGACGGGCTTCGTCACGGCGGACTGGAAGGCGTGGGGGCCGCTCTCGCAGGGCGTCCTCATGATCCTCATGGCGATCGGCGCGTGCGCGGGGTCCACGGGGGGCGGGATGAAGGTCGTGCGGGTGATGCTGCTAGCCCGGCACGCGTGGCAGGAGATCTTCCGCATGCTCCACCCCCAGGCCGTCACCCTCCTCAAGTTCGGCGACCGCGTCATCCCCGAACGCCTGCGCCTCGCCTTCCTCGGCTTCTTCTTCATCTACATAACCGCCCTCACCGCCGGCACCCTCGTCATGGCCCTCCACGGCCTCCCACTCGGGCAGGCCTTCGGCTCCGTCTTCTCCTGCCTAAACATCACCGGCACGGCCCTCGGCCCCGTCGGCGACGCCGCCTTCTTCGCCGACCTCCCCGCCTCCGCCAAGGTCATCCTGACGGGCTACATGCTTCTCGGACGCCTCGAACTCTTCACGGTGCTGGTTCTCCTCACCCCGGAGTTCTGGCGACGGTAACGCGTTACCGGTGGTTTATTGTCCGGCGTCGTGGCCGCTGTTAAGATGCTTTCGGTACGAGACGGTCGAGCTTCACGGAGGCGCTGGGGTGAAAAAGAGGACGACGCTGCTTGTGGCCGCGGTTGGCATGGCGTTGGTGTTGGCGAGCGGGGTCGCGCTGGCCGCCGCGGGGGATCTGGACCGTTCCTTCGGGGGCGACGGCGTGGTAAGGACCGACACTGGTCCCAACGACGACGATGGCCGCGCGATGGTCGTCCGATTCGACGGCAGGATCGTCGTCGCGGGGGACGGCGCGTCGGGATTCCACCTGGTCGGCTACAGGCCGGACGGTTCCCTCGACCGGACCTTCGGCGGCGACGGCAAGGTCACCACGAGCTTTGCGGCGACCATCAACGGCAAGCGCGGGGAGGGCGCCGCCGATGCCCTGGTGCTGCAGCCCGACGGCAAGGTCGTGGCCGCGGGTTTCGGCGCCGAAGGCGGGGGGGACTTCGCGCTTGCCCGCTACAACCCCGACGGCTCCCTCGACCGGACCTTCGGCGGCGACGGCAAGGTCACCACGGACTTCGGCGCCGGCACCTGGGACGAGGCTCGCGCCCTCGTCCTTCAACCCGACGGCAAACTCGTCGCGGCAGGAACCTCAAACCTGTACTCCGACGACCCCGCCTCCCACTCGGATCTCGCGCTCGCCCGCTACAACCCGGACGGCACGCTGGACGGCACCTTCGCCGAGGGCGGAAAGGCGACCACGGACATCGGTCCCGGGGACGAGGAGGGCTACGACCTGGCCCTCCAGCGCGACGGCAGGCTCGTCGCGGCGGGGGTCTCCGCCGAGACCGCAGGATCCATATACCCGGGAAGATTCGTCCTCGTCCGCTACGACGCCGACGGCTCCCTCGATGAGACCTTCGCCGAGGGCGGGAAGGAGATCACCCCCGTCGGCACGGACGCCGGCGCCCTGGGCGTTGCCGTGCGGCCGGACGGCAGGATAGTGGCCGCGGGGTACTCGGAGAGACCGCGGGAGGGGACCGATTTTGCCCTGGCCGGCTACCTCCCGGACGGTAGTCCGGACCCGAGCTTCAGCGACGACGGCAGACTCACCACCGATATGGCCCCGGACGGCGCGTACGCCAACGACCTCGCCCTCCAATCCGACGGCAAAATCGTGGCCGTCGGGGAGCTCTACGGGCTGCCTGGCGGGATCGGCATCGCCCGCTACCGGCCCGGCGGCGCCCTGGACAAGTCGTTCAGCGGAGACGGCAAGGTGCGGACCGACGTGAACGACGAGGAGTACGCCTCGGCGGTCGTGCCCAGGCGTGGCAAGTTGCTCGTGGCCGGGGCCTCGGCGCGATGCGCCGACTTCGGCCGCTGCTACTCGCGCTTCACCGTTCTCCGCTACAGGGGCGATTAGGGCGGCAAGCGCTTCTGCCCCGGGTGACCCTGAAGAAGGGACCGATCACCCCCGCACGACCCCGAGATCCCGACGCGCGTTAGTTGTCCGGCGGGTCGTCGAGGAGTGCTATGAACGCGGCGCGCTGCTCGTTGGTGCCGACGACGCTGACGGTGTCGCCGGGTTCGAGCGTCAGGTCCGGGCCCGGGTTGGTTATGGTCTCGTCGCCGCGGACGAGGGCGACGATGGAGGCGCCGGTCCTGGAGCGGACGCCGAGCTCGCCGATGGCGCGGCCCGAGAGGGCGCAGTTTTTCGGGATCTCCAGCCAGTCGCTCTGTATCATCCCGGAGGCGCGGCGGAGCCGGGCGAGGCCGTCGTCGCCGTTCCTCCCGTCGCCGTCGGAGATGGGGGCGTAGAGCTCGCGGCGGACGGAGTCGGAGAACCGCTGGACCTCCGCGGCCCCGAAACCCCCGTTTATGAGGGCCTGCCGGCCCAGCTCCAGGCCAGCCTCCAGCTCGGGCTGGACCGCCTCGTAGACGCCGAGGCGGCCGAGATCTTCGAGCTGCTCCTCGCCGGCGGAGCGGGCCACGATCCTGGCCCGCGGGTTGAGGTCCTTGGTCCGCTCGACGACGAGACGCGCCCCCACGGCGTCTGAGGTGGCGAGCACGACCATCCTGGCGTCCTTTATTCTCGCCGCCTCCAGCACCGGCCCGGCCGCCGCGTCGCCGTAGACGAGGGGTATGCCCTCCTCCCTCGCGGCCTCGACCTTGTTCGGGTCCACGTCCACGACGACGAAGGGCTGGTCCAGGCGCTTGAGCATCCGGGCCACGAAGCCGCCGACCCGTCCGAAACCGACGATCACGACGTGGGCCGTGAGCTCCTCGCCTGGCAGATCCATCGTCTTCGGCGCCGGCGCCGGGAACCGCTCCCGGAAACGCCTGTAGAGCGGGGGCGCCGCGCGGGCGGCGAAGGGTGTCAGGGCCATCGTGACGACGGCGGTGGTCAGGACGATGGAGTAGGTGCTGGGGGAAATTACGCCCTCGCTCCTGCCCAACCGGGCCAGCAGGAAGGAGAACTCCCCGACCTGGAAGAGGCCGAGGCCGACGACGAACGGGACGATGTTCACGTAACCGAAGGCCCGGACGACGCCGGCGAAGATCACGCCTTTCACGAGGAAGACCGCGAGCACGACGGCCAGGATCGTCGGTGCGGAGCCGAGCAGGAAGGCGGGGTCTATGAGCATCCCGACGGAGACGAAGAAGAGCATGGCGAAGACGTCGCGCAGGGGTCCTATGTCCGCCAAAGCCTGGTGGCTGTAGTCCGACTGGGAGAGGACGATGCCGGCGACGAAGGCGCCGAAGGCGAAGGAGAGGCCGAAGACGTAGGTCCCGTAGCCCACGCCGAGGCCCGTCGCCACGACGGAGATCAGGAACAGCTCGCGCGAGCCCAGCCGCGCCACGCGGCCCATGAGCCACGGGAAGACCCGCGTCCCGAAGAGCGCCATCGCCCCGATGAAGAGGGTCGCCTCCACCGCCGCGAGGCCGAGCGCCGAGAGCCCCTCGGCCACGTTCCCGAGCTCGGGCAAGAGGATGAGGAGCGGCACCACCGCGAGGTCCTGGACGACGAGCATCCCGATGATGACCCGGCTCGATAGGGTGCCGAGCACGTCCTGCTCGGTGAGCGTCTTCAGCACGATGGCGGTGCTGGAGATCGAGATCAGGGCCCCGAACCAGACCGCCTCGTACCACCCGAGGCCCATGAGCCAGGCGATCCCGTACCCGAGCCCGATGGTCAGGACCATCTGCACGGGCGTCCCGATCAGGGCCACCTTCTTGACCGGCGCCAGCGCGCTCAACGGAAATTCAAGCCCGATGGTGAAGAGCAGCAAAGCGACGCCTATCTCCGCGAGCAGCTCTATCTCGTGGGCGTTCCCCACCGTCAGCACGCCGGTGTTCGGCCCGACGGCCACGCCGGCCAGGATGTACCCCAAAATGAGCGGCAACCCGAGCCCCCGCGCCACGAGCCCGCCCACAAAGGCGGCGACCATCACGATCGCTATGTCCCCGGCTATGCCCACGCCATCTCTATACCAGACAAGCCCCGTCTTGTGCAGCCCGCCGACCCCGGTCTCCCCGCGCCGCCATCTTGCGTCCGGCTCCTACAATAGATAAGCTTCTGCTAACCGTTTGCAGT
>CAXUFZ010000117.1:5809-10666 GCA_964250345.1 uncultured Rubrobacteraceae bacterium | reverse complement strand
CGCCAGGACCCACCGTCTCGTCTCGCCCATGCCGTCCTTCCAAGGGGCCGCCCACAGTCGTCTACCCCCTCTACAACGGTCCGTCCCCGAAGGTTCCCGTCCACCCGCCACCGCAACGTTTCCAGGCAAAATCTTGCGGGGCTATGCTTCTCCGAGCATAGCCCCGCAAGGTTGTCCGACGCCCGTGCCACACCGTCCGAAAGTGTCGCAAATCACACCAAAATGCGCCTAAAACGCCGAAAATCTATCAAATGTCATGCGCCCCCGTGAGGGCGTAGTCTTAGAATTGTATACAGCGAAAAGAAGCGTTCTGCCTGTCCGCGAACGGCGCTGTGTTTACAGGCAGAGGAAAGACTGATCTGCTGACGTTTTGGGGGACGTATGGGGAGTCGAAAAGTATCAGGACGCAGCGTGTCTGGTTTTGAGAGTTTGAAGGAGATCGTGGTGAGAGAATCAAAGGCGACGGGGGTCGGGCGTAGGATGAGGCGGGGAGGTTCTCTCGGCCTGCCGGTCAAGGTCTTCGCGTTGTCCGTGGCGTTGACGTTCGCGTTTGCTTCGGCCGCGTTCGCGGACACCGTTACCAACCTTCTCGACAACTCCCCGGCGAACACGCAGTTCGAGCCGATCACGATAAACGAGGGCGAGACCCGCGCCGTGCCGCTGCGCGTGTTTGCGAACGCGAGCGGTGATGACAACGAGGATGGCGATTCCGGGTGCAACATCGACGGGACCGAGGTCTTTCAGGTGGGCTTCAACTCCACGGATGACAGGATCGTCCGGGAGGACCCCGACGGTTCCACGGTCACGTTTCAGGACGGCCCCGACGCGGGCAACGACGGCTGCGGGCCGAACTCCAACGGCGGCGCGAACCCGCCCGCCCCCGCGCCGGACGACAAGTCCATCACCGTGCGGGGCATCTCCCGGGGCGTGGCGAACGTCTCCGTCGCGACGCCTCCGGTGCGCAACACCACCGGCAGGGGCACCTACACTTACGGGGCGGCCACCTTCCGGGTGACCGTGCAGAACGTCGCGCCCACCGCGAACGCCAACTCCTACAACACCAACGAGGACAACGTCCTCACCGTGAACGGCCCCGGCGTGCTCGGCAACGACACCGACCCCGGCAACAACCCGCTCACGGCGGTGCTGGTCAGCTCGCCGCGGAACGGCACGCTGCAGCTCAGGCCCGACGGCTCGTTCGTCTACACGCCCAACGAGAACTTCAGCGGCACCGACACCTTCACCTACCGGGCCAGCGACGGCCAGGCCGAGAGCGCCCCGGTCACGGTCACCCTCAACGTCGCCCCCGTCAACGACCGGCCGAACGCCGCCGCCGACGTCATCATGACCGGCGAGGACCAGCCGGCGGCTGTCAACGTGCTCCAGAACGATACCGACGTGGACGGCGGCCCCCTCACCCTCACCTCCAACACCCAGCCGCAGAACGGCACGGTCAACTGCACCCCGGCCGGCCTGTGCACCTACACGCCCAACCCGAACTTTAACGGCGTCGACACCTTCAACTACAACGTCTCCGACGGCAACGGCGGGACCGCCACCGCGACGGTCAACGTCACGGTCGGCGGGGCCAACGACGCCCCCAACGCCGTCAACAACAATTATCAGGTGGCCGAGGACGGCGTGCTCAACGTCGCCGGCCCCGGCGTGCTCGGCAATGACACCGACCCAGAGAACGACGCGCTGACGGCGCGCGTTGACCGTGGCCCGGGCAACGGCACGCTCAACCTGAACCCCGACGGCTCGTTCACGTACACGCCGGGCCCTAACTTCAACGGCTCCGACTCGTTCACGTACCAGGCATGCGACAACGGGACGCCCTCTATCTGCTCCGAGCCCGCGACCGTCAACATCACGGTCAACGCCGTGAACGACGCGCCGACCGCCAGGGGCGCCACGGGCGCGCTCGACGAGGACACCCAGATCGTGGTCAACGCCCTCGCCAACGACAGCGACATCGACGGCAACGCGCTCACGCTGACGAACTTCTCCCAGCCGCAGAACGGCACCGTGACCTGCACCCTCGCCGGGGCCTGCACCTACACGCCGAACCCCGACTTTAACGGCGAGGACTCGTTCACCTACACCGTCACGGACAACAGCGGCGGGACGAGCACGGCGAACGTCAGGCTCACGGTCCGCCCGGTCAACGACGCCCCGACGGCCCGGGACAACGCCTACGACGCGGCGGAGGACCAGCCGTTGAGGATCGACGGCCCCGGCGTGCTCGGCAACGACACCGACCCCGAGAACAACAGGCTCCAGGCGCTCCTGCAGACCCCGCCGACCAACGGCACGGTGACGCTCCTGCCCGACGGCTCGTTCGTCTACGTCCCGAACGAGAACTTTAACGGCCAGGACTCCTTCACCTACCGGGCCAACGACGACATAGACTTCAGCAACGTCTCGACGGTCACCATCAACGTGGCGCCGGCCAACGACCCGCCGCGGGCGCAGCCCGACACCGCGACCACCGCGGAGGACACCCCGACGACCGTGAACGTGCGGGCCAATGACTCGCCAGGCCCCGCCGACGAAAGCGGCCAGACCCTCACGGTCGAGTCCATCGCCGCGCAGCCCCAGAACGGGACGGCGCGGGTGGATGGCGACGGTAACGTTACCTACACCCCGGACGCCAACTTCAACGGCACCGACACCTTCACCTACCGGGTTTGCGACTCCGGCGACCCGCGCGAGTGCGACACGGCCACGGCCACCATCACGGTGAGCCCGGTCAACGACGCGCCGCGGGCGAACAACGACACCGCGAGGACGGGAGAGGACAACCCCGCGCTCATCGACGTCCTCGCCAACGACGCCGCCGGCCCGACCAACGAGACCGGGCAGACCCTGACGGTCACCAACGTCACCGACCCGGAGCACGGCACGGCCGAGGTCGTCCTCGACGGCCCCAACGCCGGCCAGGTGCGCTACACGCCCGACCCCGACTACAGCGGCCCCGACTCCTTCGAGTACCGGGTCTGCGACTCCGGCGCCCCGCAGGAGTGCGCCACGGCCACGGTCAACGTCGTCGTCGTCGCCGTAAACGACGCGCCGCGGGCTGAGGATGATCGGCGCTCGGTCGACGAGGACGCGGTGCTCAGGTTCCCCGCCGCGGAGCTCACGCAGAACGACTCCCCCGGCGCCGCGGACGAGTCCGGCCAGCGGCTGACCGTGACGGAGGTCAACGCGCCGCGCAACGGGACGGTCAGGCTCGACGACGACGGGCAGGTCATCTTCCGGCCCGACCCGAACTTTAGCGGCGACGCCGGCTTCACCTACACCGTCTGCGACAACGGCAGCCCGCGCGAGTGCCGCACGGCCAACGTGAGCGTGGACGTCAACCCCATAAACGACGCGCCCATCGCGCGCGCCGACGAGGCCAGGGTGCAGGAGGACGGCTCCGTCGGGATAAACGTGCTCGCCAACGACACCGACGCCGACGGCCAGGAGGACCTGGATCCCACCTCCGTCAACGTCGTCGAGGGGCCGCGGAACGGCAACGTCGACGTGGACCCGCGGACGGGTGAGATCACCTACACCCCGAACACCGACTTCAGCGGCACCGACACCTTCACCTACGAGGTCTGCGACGACCGGGGCGTCTGCGACACGGCGACGGTCACGGTGACCGTGGTAGGGATCGACGACGCGCCTATCGCGCGCGACGACGAGGGCAGCACCAGCGCGGCCGCGCTCGTCGCCAACTCGTACATCAGCCAGTACGCGGGGACGCGGGCGGACGAGCGGACCAGCTTCTTCCGCATCGACACCTCCCGCAGGCCCTACTCGTTCGGCAGGATCGGGCCCGGCATCCCGCGCCCGCTGAACGCCATCGGCTACGACTCCGGCTCGGGCCCGGACGGCGCGCTCTACGGCTACCGGCTGATCAAGTCGCCCGGCATCGTGCGGGTGGACCCCGAGACGGGCTCCTCGCGCTACATCGGGATGCCGCGGGGTCTGCCGCAGGCCCAGTACATAGCCGGCGACGTTAGCCCCAACAGCGACACCTACTACCTGTACGCGAGCCGGTCCGGCGTGCTGCGCGTGGTCGACCTGTCCACCTTCCAGGCGACCGCCGTCAAGCTCAACGTCGCCGTCGACTTGGCCGACTTGGCCGTCAACCCGACCAACGGGCTCCTGTACGGCGTGTCGCTAGACGGCCGGCTGGTGGAGATAGACCCGAGCTCGGGCGAGGTCAACTTCAAGGGCGTGCCGGAGATCGATCCCGGGCTCTTCGGGGCCATGTGGTTCACCGCCGAGGGCGACCTGATCGCCTACGAGAACGGCCGCAAGCGTACGACCGGGGGCACGCTCTACCAGGTGCGCGACCCGGCCGGGACCCCGCAGGTCATCACCCGCGAGATCGGGCAGGCCACCTTCGGTAACGATGGTGCTGCGTTCGTCTCGCCGCCGAACCCGGCGGGCCTCTCCGTGCAGGTCAACGTCCTCGCCAACGACGGCGACCCCGACGACGACCTGAACCCCGGCTCGGTGAGGGTGACGCAGCAGCCCGAGCACGGCACGACGCAGGTCAACGGCGACGGGAGCATCACCTACACCACCGACGAGACCTACGACGGCTCCGACTCCTTCGACTACCAGATCTGCGACCGGAGGCCGACGCCGGTATGCGACTCCGCCACAGTGACCATCAGGGGCGGCGGCATCCAGCTGCCGGGTCCGCTCTCCGACGAAGCGAGGGCCACCGTCGCCAACAGGTCCGCCGCCCGCAGGATGTCCAAAAACTAGCGCCCAACAGGCGACCGTAGACCCGCCCGCGCCCCCGGCCCCCCGGCGGGGGGGGCCGCGGGGGCGGCTGACGGGCGGGGTACAAAA
>CAXUFZ010000117.1:0-5799 GCA_964250345.1 uncultured Rubrobacteraceae bacterium | reverse complement strand
CCCCCCCCGGCCCCCTGGTCGGGTGGGCCGGGGGCGTCGCTATCCGAACGTATCACAAAGAGGTTCGTCAGCTAACCGGCCGGCCTCCCGATTTTTCGTGTCCAAAGACTGTGCTCCGGTGGCCGCTGCGGTAGATTACCCGGCATGACGGAGGGGGCAGGAGACCGGGGGGATCGGCGTCGGACGCAGGACGAGCGGCTGCTCTCCGGTCCGACCGAGCGGGCGGCGTTTCGGGAGACCGACACGTGGCGGGTCTTGCGGATCATGGGCGAGTTCGTCGAGGGCTTCGAGGAGCTCGCCGGGCTCGGCCCCGCGGTCACCATCTTCGGTTCGGCGCGGGTCGACCGCGAAGACCCGGCCTACGCGACGGCGGTCGAGATGGGCCGGCTGCTCGGCGAGGCGGGGTTCACCATCATCACGGGCGGAGGACCCGGCATCATGGAGGCCGGCAACCGCGGCGCGCGGGAGGCCGGCGCCGCCTCCGTCGGCCTGAACATCGAGCTCCCCTTCGAGCAGCACGTCAACCCCTACGTGGACGTCGAGGTGGACTTCCGTTACTTCTTCGTGCGCAAGACCATGCTCGTCAAGTACGCCCAGGCCTTCGTCATCTTCCCCGGCGGCTTCGGCACCATGGACGAGCTCTTCGAGGCGCTAACCCTCGTCCAGACCGGCAAGATCCGGGACTTCCCCATCGTCCTCTTCGGCTCGGACTACTGGTCCGGCCTCCTCGAATGGGTCCGCTCGGTCATGATCCTCGAAGGCAAAGCTACCGAGGCCGACCTCGGTTTGCTCTCCATAACCGACTCCCCCACAGAAGCCCGCGACCTCATCCTGGCCTCCACCAAAGAGCGCTACGACGGCGCGGACTACGAGAGACTGGCCCGCGAGGCCACCCGCAAAGCTTTCGGAAAGACTCCGGGCTCCCTATAAAACCAAAACCGGCCCGATCCCGGGGAGCGGCTCGGGTCTACCGCAGCACGTCCGCCATACCGTAGAGGCCGGGTTTAGCCCACGCGGCGAAACCCGCGGCTCGTAGCGCGCCGTCGGCGAAGGTGCGTCGGGAGAGGGCGCGGTGGACGACCTCGACCTCTTCTCCGTCGGAGTAGAAGATGAGGCGGTGCTCGCCGACGACGGCGCCGCCGCGCAAGGCATGGATGCCGATCTCGCCCGGCTCCCTAGGCGCGAACCCTTCCCGCCCGTAGGCCGCGACGTCTTCGAGCCTCTGGCCGCGCCCTTCGGCGGCGGCCCGCGCCAGGAAGAGCGCGGTGCCCGAGGGGGCGTCCTTCTTGTTCCTGTGGTGCGCCTCCACCAGCTCGACGTCGTAGCCTTCGAGCTTGGCGGACATCCCGCGGACGACCTCGCGTAGCAGGTTGACTCCGACGCTCATGTTCGGGGCGATGACGATGGGGACGGCTTTCGCCGCTTCTTCGACCTTCCGGATCTGCTCTTCCGAGAGGCCGGTGGTGCCGATGACGTGCGGCTTGGCGTGGGAGAGGTGCTCGACCGTGGCCTCGGGGGTGGTGAACTCGATCAGGGCCTCCGCCTCTTCTGGCGGATCTTCGGTGGCTAGGACCCCGACCTCACCCGCGCCGCAGAGCTCGCCGAGGTCGGCGCCGAGCTCGGGGGAGCCCGGCTCGACGGTTCCGCCGGCGAGGTCTATGCCTTCGGTCTCTATGGCGGCGCGGCAGAGTTCGCGGCCCATGCGGCCCGCCGCGCCGATCACGGCTACGCGGGTCACACTTCCTCGGGGGTGGGGAGGAGGTGGTTGGTCTCCTCCATGACGCGGCGGAGGGCGTCGAGGTTCTCGTCGGAGAGGGGGGTCATGGGGAGGCGCATCTCGTCGGAGCAGAGGCCGAGGATGGAGGCGGCGGCCTTGACGGGGATGGGGTTGGTCTCGACGAAGAGGGCGCGGAACAGCGGGAGGAGCTCGTAGTGGAGCTCGCGGCCCCGTTCGAAGTCGCCTTCGAGTAGGGCGTTCACCATGTCGGAGACGGGGGCCGGGGCGACGTTGGAGGTCACAGAGATAACGCCCCGGCCGCCGAGGGACATCAGCGGCAACACCATCGGGTCGTCGCCGGAGAGGATGACGAACTCCCCGCCGCAGAGGCGCCTGATGTCGCTGACCATGTTCATCGAGAGGGTGGATTCCTTTACGCCGACGATGTTGGGAACCTCGGCCAGACGGGCGATGGTCTCCGCCTCCACGGTGACGGCCGTGCGGCCCGGGATGTTGTAGAGGACGACGGGCAGGCTCGTGCTCTCCGCGATGGTGGCGAAGTGGCGGTAGAGGCCCTCCTGGGTCGGCTTGTTGTAGTAAGGGGAGACCTGCAAGGAGCCGTCCGCGCCCTCCTCCTCGGCCATCCTGGTGTATTTGATCGCCATGTCCGTGCTGTTCGAGCCCGTCCCCGCGACGACCGGCACCCGGCCGTTCGCCACCCTGACCGTCGTCCCGATGACGAGCCGGTCCTCGGCCTCGCTCATCGAGGGCGTCTCGCCCGTGGTGCCGCACGGCACGAGGCCGTGGATGCCCTGCTCTATCTGGAACTCGACCAGCCCCTCCAGCGCCTCGACGTCCACCTCGCCGTTCCGAAACGGCGTGATGAGGGCTGTAAACGCTCCGCTAAACATCTCTCTCCTCCAACTCGAAATCCCCGTGCAAGACCCTTACGGCCTCTTCTACCCTATCCGCGGGCAACACGCACGTAACCTGTATCTCCGAAGTCGAGACCATCCGAATAGGAATGCCCGCCTCGCCGAGCGAAGCGAACATCTTCGCCGCGTAGCCCGGGCGGTTCAGCATCCCCGTCCCGACGACGGAGACCTTGCCGAGGTCACGCTCGCCCTCGACCGCGCCGCCGAGGTCTTCGGCGACCCCGGCCGCGAGTTTTCGCGCCTCTTCGAAGGAGCCGCGGGCGACGGTGAAGGCCACGTCCGCCGCCCCGTCCTTCACGCCGCTCTCGACGATGACGTCCACGGAGATGCCGTGTTCGGCCAGGGGCGTAAAGACCCGGCTCATGGTGCCGGGGCCGGTGCGGATGCCGTTGAGGGTTATGCGCGAGACGTCGAGGTCGTGGACGATGCCGGCCAGGGTCTCGCGCGTTTCGAGGCGTTCCAAGGCGTCTCCTCCCGTGATGATGGTGCCCGGTCCCTCCTCGAAGGAGGACCGGACGTGTACTTCGACGCCGTAGAGGGCGCCCAGCTCGACCGCACGCGGGTGCATCACCTTCGCCCCGCGCCACGCCATCTCGGCCATCTCCTCGAATGAGATGACGGGCACGCGCCGCGCCTCGGGGACGATACGGGGGTCGGCGGTAAAGACGCCCGTGACGTCGGTGAAGATCTCGCAGCGGTCGGCTTCGAGCGCCGCCGCGAGCGCCACGGCCGTCGTGTCCGAGCCGCCGCGTCCGAGCGTCATTACGTCGCCGAGGGCGTTCATCCCCTGGAAGCCGGCGACGATGACGACGCGGTCCTGCTCCAACAGGGCGTGTATCCTCTTCGGCCGGATCTCCGAGATGACGCCCGAACCGTAGCGACCCGTCACCGTCATGCCGGCCTGGGGGCCGGTGAGCGACTCGGCCGGGATGCCGCGATCGTGCAGCGCCATGGCGAGCAGGGCCACCGATTGTTCCTCGCCGGTCGCGAGTAGCTGGTCGATCTCGCGCGGCGACGGGTCCCGGCTCACCTCGCCGGCGAGACGCAGGAGCCTGTCGGTCGTCTTGCCCATCGCTGAGACGGCGACGACGAGGTCGAGGCCGGCGTCGCGGGCGCGCGAGATCCTCGCGGCGACGGCCTTGATGTGCTCCGCCGTCGCCACCGAGCTTCCGCCGTATTTCTGCACCACGATGCCCGTGACGGGATCTCCCTCCTCCGCCTCGATCGAAACTCGTTCTAGCCTAACGTATCGAGGGATTTGTATCCATTGGACGGAAAGGCTTTGGGGTTTTCAGGTTCTAAGGCTCCAGGGATGCGGACCGACTCACGAAGCCCGGGCTCTGTCGGCTTCGTGGTAATCGGCGAAAACCAGGGCCCGAGTCCATCTCCGGAACGTGCCCGGAGGGCCGTCGACTGGTGGCAATGCGTCATCAGATCTTCTCGGCGCCGACCGTCGCGTCCCTGGCCTGCCACGAAGAGTACCGTACGGTGTGAGCGGTGGCCGCGCGGGCCGCGACCGGAAGATTTTGCCCGACGGTCAACAAACATTGGCCGTTACGGGGGACTTTCGGGTATCGCCTTCCCGCGCCGAAGGCTAAAATTCGGTGCCGCGCGCCCGTGACAAGGCGGGGCGGAAGGGGAACACGGAGCCTCGCGGGCGGGATCCCGCGGGCGAGGGGGCGAAGATGGGACGGACGGCGTTCTTGTTTGTGGCGATGGCGGCGGTGACGCTCGTCGCCGGCGGGGCCGCGCTGGCGGCCACCCTCACGGGCACCGCCAAGGCCGAGGTCCTCGTCGGCACCCGGTATTCCGACGACGTCCGGGCCGGGGGCGGCGGCGACGAGGTCCGCGGTCTGCGCGGCCCCGACAGGCTCGAGGGCGGTCGGGGCGAGGACCTGATCAGCGGCGGCCGCGGCGACGACTTCATCGGAAGCTTCGACGCCCGCGACGGGGACGACGGGCTCAGGGACGTGGTCCGTTGCGGCCCGGGCCTCGACACGGTGGATGCCGACCGGAGCGACCGCGTCGCGAGCAGCTGCGAGGACGTCTCGGTCCCCATCCCGGGCCCCTCCTAAGCCGACCCGGCACCCGGGCCTCCCGCTCTGGGCGCCCCACACCCACGCCCGCTCGCCGACGCGCGAAGGAGGAACGCCCTCTCCAACCCCCTCGATCACGCCCGCGCCGTCGCTGTGGGGATAACGCGGGGGTAGCCGATCCCGAGCCCCATCCAGTCGGAGCGCTTCTTGACCTCCCCGGGGTTGACCCCCGAGGCCCGCACCCGCACCAGGACCTTCCTGGGACCGGGACGCGGCTCGTCCATCTCGCCGACCGTCAGAACCTCGCGTGCGGGGCCGCCGCGTTCGTACCAGGCCGCGCGCATCCTGTGGCCTCCTTCCGATCTACACCCGGAGAGAATAGCCGAGGAGCGGCCGCGCGCGGCGCCGGTCTTGGCGAGGCGCCGCAACGCGAATTTTACGGGTATGGAGGCGGAGTGATGGGAGGGTCGGCGGGTCCCGGTGGGTGGATCCATACCCGATTGGCCCGGTGGGAGGCCGCGCCGCAAGGACAATGACCGCAAACGCGCCCCTCACAACCTTAGAGACTAGAACCTTTAACTCGGAGCCTGGGCCGGGCAAAGTCCAGAAGGACGCGGAGGACGGCCAGCGTGGGGACGGCTAGGACGATGCCGGCGGGGCCGGCGAGTTGGCCGCCGCCGATGATCGCCAGCAGGATCAGGACGGGGTGGATGCGCAGCCGGCCGCCCATCACCTTCGGGGTGAGGAAGTTGCCTTCCAGTTGCTGGATGGCTAAGAAGACGCCCGCTACCGCGAGGGCCGTGGCCGGGGAGACGGCTAGGGCGACGAGGAGGCCGGGGACGGCCCCGATCCAGGACCCGACGAGCGGCACGGCCGCGGCGAGCGCGACCCACAGCCCGAGCACCGCCGCGAAGGGCACGCCGAGCAGCCAGAGCGCGAGCGCCGAGAGGACCCCCTGCACGGCCATGACGAGGGCGAGCCCGGAGAGGTAGCGCGAGAGCGACTCGCCGAAGGCGTCCCACAACTCACGCGCGTCGCGCCTGTACGTCTTCGGCGCGAGGCGCAGATAGGCGGCCTTGATCTTGCGCGCGACCGCGCGCATGTACGAGGC
>CAXUFZ010000116.1:0-10702 GCA_964250345.1 uncultured Rubrobacteraceae bacterium | reverse complement strand
GCCGGCGACCGCGCGGCGCCGCCCCCGCGCGCCGGCCTGCGCGGCCTGCGGGCCCTCATCGTGGACGACAACGCCACCAACCGCCGCATCCTGTGCGAGCAACTCTCCTCCTGGGAGGTGGAGAGCCGCGACGTCGCCTACGGCCCCGACGCCCTCGAAGAGCTGCGCGCCGCCGCCCGCCGCGGCGAACCCTACGACCTGGCGCTCCTCGACATGCAGATGCCGGACATGGACGGGATGCAGCTGGCCCGGGAGGCGAAGGCCGACCCCGGGATACCGCCCCTCCGCCTCGCCCTCCTCACCTCCGTCGGCCGCCGCGGCGACGGCGAAGAGGCCGAGAGGGCCGGCATAGAGGCGTACCTGACGAAGCCCGTGCGCCAGTCCGACCTCTACGACGCCATCGTCCAGGTGATGGGCGGGCCGTCGGACGGGGCCGGCGCGGCGCGGCTCGTCACCCGCCACAGCCTCAGGGAGGGGAAGGCCGCCGGGAGGACGCGCCTGCTCGTCGCCGAGGACAACCCCATCAACCAGACCGTCGCCTGTCGGATGCTCGAGAACCTCGGCTACCGGGTGGACGTCGTCGCGGACGGCCGGGAGGCCGTCGAGGCGCTCTCCCGCGCCAGCTACGGGGCCGTCCTCATGGACGTGCAGATGCCCGTGATGGACGGCTACGAGGCGACGGCCGAGATCCGGACCCGCGAGGCCGCCAACCGCGAGCTCGGCGAAGGCCGCCGAACCCCCATCATCGCCATGACCGCCAACGCCCTCGCCGGTGACCGCGAGAACGCCATCGCCGCCGGCATGGACGACTACCTCCCCAAGCCCGTGAAGGCCGAAGAGCTGAACGCCACCCTGAACCGCTGGCTCCGAAACGACCCGTCCGAGCCCCCTTCCGATGGCGATGCCCGCCTCGACCCGGAGGTCCTGGCGGGCCTGCGCGAGCTCGGCGACCCGGGCCTCATCGCCGAGCTGGCCGGGATGTTCGTCCGCGACGCGGCCGAGCGCCTGGACGAGCTCAAGCGCGCCGTCGAGGCCGGCGACTCATCGACCGTCGAGCGGGCCGCCCACACCCTCAAGGGTAGCGCCGGCAACATGGGCGCGGGCGGGATGGCCCGGATCTCCGCCGACCTCCAAAACGCCGGCGCGACCGGCGACCTGACGCGCGCCCGAAGCCTCGTGGAAGCGCTCGAAAACGAGTTCGAGCTCGTCAAGCCCGAGCTCCGGGCGGCGACGGGTGAAGCCCCTTGAAGATACTCGTCGCCGAGGACGACGCGGTCTCGCGCACCATCCTCAAGCGCGCCGTGGAGCGGCTCGGGCACGAGTGCCTGGCGGCCGAGGACGGGCGGGCGGCGTGGGACCTCTTCCGCGCCGAGCCCGGGGTGGACACCATCGTCAGCGACTGGATGATGCCCGAGGTGGACGGCCTGGAGCTGTGCAAGATGGTCCGCGAAGAGGAGCGCGACCGCCCCGACCGGGGATACACGTACTTCATCTTCCTGACGGCGCTCGGGGATCGGGAGCACCTGCTCCGCGGCCTCGAGGCCGGGGCCGACGACTACCTATCAAAGCCGCTCGACCGCGACGAGTTGGGGATGCGCCTGATCTCCGCCTCCCGCGTCACCGAACTCCACCGCCGCCTCGCCTACCAAAACGGAGAACTCGAAGAACTTAACCGGATGCTCTTCGACCAGTCCCGCAAGGACCCCCTGACGGGCCTGGGCAACCGCCTGCGCCTGCGCGAAGATCTCGAAACTCTGCAAGGCCGGGCGGAGCGCTACGGCCACGGCTACGCCGTCGTCCTGTGCGACGTGGACCACTTCAAGGCCTACAACGACCACCACGGCCACCTCGCCGGCGACGAGGCGCTCCGCCGGGTCGCCAACGCCATAGCCGCCCACGCCCGCAAGGGGGACGCCGCCTACCGCTACGGCGGCGAAGAGTTCCTGATCATCCTCCCCGAACAGACCGCGGACGCCGCGACCGCCACGGCCGACCGCCTCCGCCGCGCCGTCGAGGACCTGCGCCTCCCCCACGAGGCCAACGCCCCCGGCGTCGTAACCGTCAGCGCCGGCGTCGCCGCCTTCTCCGACCAGGACACGTCGGACGACGTCCTAAAACGCGCCGACGCCGCGCTCTACGAAGCCAAGGAGGCCGGCCGCAACCGCGTTGGAACCCGGGTGAGTCGGGGGTAGAGAATCGTTAAACCCGGAGGTCCCGCCTTCTCGGGCACGAAAGGGCTGGAGCGTGCCGGCATCTTGTCCCGAAACCCGCCCACGCCGCTCCGAAAAACCCGCCGAGTAGAAGCGTAAAATCGGCCGTGGCAGAAGGACGACGAGGGGGAAGAGTTGAGAGATTCCGGCGCCGCGCGCGGAGGCTTCACCGGCGAGCTGTGGCGTTCGATAGAACCCACCTACGCCGCCATCCTCGACCACCCCTTCTTGAAGGGCCTGACGGACGGCTCGCTCCCGGACGAATGCTTCCGCCACTACGTCTTGCAGGACGCCCTCTACCTCAGAGACTACGCCCGCGCCCTGAGCCTGGCCGGCGTCCGTTCGACGGACGAGGACGCGTTCCTTATGTTCGCCGAGCACGCCACGGGCGCCATCGCCGTCGAGAGGAGCCTGCACGAAGGCTTCCTTAAAGACTTCGGCCTCCCCGAAGACGTCGTGGACCGGACCCGTCGCGCGCCGACGACCCTTGCCTATACCAGCTACCTGCTGCGGACGGCGGCCCTCGGGGATCGGCACGAGGTCCTCGGCGCGGTGCTGCCGTGCTACTGGATCTACGCCGAGGTCGGCCGCGCCCTCGTCGAACGCGGCTCCCCGAACCGCCTCTACGGGCGCTGGATCGACACCTACGCGGGAGAAGACTTCGCCGCCGTAGTAGAAGCCGTCCTGGACCACACCGACGACGTTTGCGAGCGCCTGAACCCCGCCCGGAAGGCCGCCGCGACAGACGCCTTCGTCACCACCGCCCGCTACGAGTGGATGTTCTGGAACATGGGCTGGACGCTCGAAGACTGGCCGGTGTGATCGAAGATTCCGGGCTCCGTCCTCCGAAGCCCGTAGGCTACTTCTGGACCCAGTTGCCCTTCTCGTTCTTCTCGTACTTCTGCTCGACGGCGCTCCAGGCGACGGCGTGGGCGCGCCCCTCCTCGTCGTACTGTTCCTCCGCCGAGTTGAAGGCCTCCTTGTAGATCTCCTGTGCGTGCTTCGGCAGGTTGTTCTTCACCCCGTCTGGTAACTGCGTGATCTGCTTGTAAGGCATCCCGTCCCCTTCCGTATGGCGACCGCGAAGGTGAATACCCGAAAGTCCGGGACGAGTAACAGGGGGAGGGCCTTCACCCGGACGCCGCCGCGAACGGGCCGGCTAGCGCGCCCGGCGGCTGCGCTTGAACGAGGCGACCTCGTGGAGCTCGCGGAGCAACCCAAGCGGTTTGCCGGCGGCCTTGAGCGGCAGCTTGGCTATCTCCACGGGGCCGCGGAGCACGGTCCCGGCCACCTTTCCGGCCAGGTTGGTCGTGCGCTCGGCGAGGTCGAGGGCGTACTCGGTGTAGATGCGGCCGGAGTAGACCTGGGTCTTGCCGCAGTTAGCGCACCGGCTGGCGCGGAGACGTTCGGACAGGTATAGAAGCTCGTGCTGGCCCTCGACCCCGCAGGTCGAGCAGGTAAGCACGGCGTCCCTGTGAACCTTCAAAGCATCCCCTTCACAAGAGCAACTCCCAACCAGATGTCACCCACGGGCCCGTCAGAAAGGCCGCACCGTCGGCGATCCGACGGCCTACGAAGAAGAGTGTACCCGAGATCCCTCGCTTCGGTATCCCCTTTCCGCGCAAACATTCGCGCCGATACCGCCCCACCCCTTCCGGCGCCGGGGGGCCAACCCGGGGCGTCCCCGTTTTTTTTGAACGTTTGTTCTTGACACGAACAAACGTCATGTGTAGGGTGTTGCGAGATGGTCTGGAGGAGACCACGGTGGGAAGGTGGATCAATTGGATTCCTGGGTTTGGGTGTTGTTGGCGGTCGTGGTCCTTTGGGGATTGCAGATAGCCGGCACGCACGTGCAGATGTCGCACTACCGGGGCGTTTTGGGTGGGATCACGCGCGAGGGCGGCAAGGGTTACGTCGGGGCGGGGAACGCCAGGGCCCGGTTCGGCAAGGGCGCTATCCTAATCCTGGTCTCCGGCGAGGACGGCGTCGTGAAGCGGGCCCTCAGGATGCGCGGCATGACCGTGTTCGCCAGGTTTCATGAGGCCCCCGACCTCGTGGGGCTCTCGCTCGAGGAGTTGCGGGACGAGGGACGCGAGGGGCCGTATGAGAAGGCGACCATGCTTGCGGCCCGACGGGCCGTGGAGCAGATAGACCGCATACGGTCGGAGAGAGCGGGGGTCGCCGCCATGAATTAGTCGGGCGTATCGGGGCCTTGGGGAAGGTTCGTTCAGGACAGGAGGAGAGTCTATGCAGTACAAGTTCTTCGCGCTGCTCCAGCAGGAGGGGCAGACGGCCGACGCCGGGGGTTTCTTCGGGGCCCTGGGCCGGGCGGCCGAGTGGTTTATCGGGTTGTTTCAGGCGGGGGCCGACACGTTCGTCGGGTTTGTGACGGGGATTATTCCGCTCCTGATCATCCTGCTCACCGCGTTCTACACGTTGACCAACCTGATCGGTCAGGACCGCGTACAGCGGGCGGCCCGTTTCGCCGCCGGCAACATCTTCACGCGCTACACCCTGCTGCCGCTTATGGCCGTGTTCTTCCTGACGAACCCGATGGCCTACACCTTCGGGACGTTCCTGGAGGAGAGGTACAAGCCGGCGTTCTACGACTCGGCCGTCTCGTTCGTCCACCCGCCGCTCGGGCTCTTCCCGCACGTCAACGCCGGGGAGCTCTTCGTGTGGCTGGGCGTCGCCGAAGGTATTAGACGGCTGGATCTGCCGCTAGGGGACCTGGCGGTGCGGTATCTGCTCGCGGGGCTGGTCGTTATCTTTATCCGCGGGCTTCTGACGCAGTACATAACCCAGTTCCTGGCCCGGCGCCAGGGCGTCGAGCTGTAGGGGGGCGGTCGTGCAGAGCAGAGAGTTTCGGGCCGTCAAGGTGGAGCGCGGCGCCCAGGGTTGGGGCGGGCCGCTCGTCATCCAGCCCACGGCCGAGAAGGACAAGATCATGGCCGTCACCGGCGGCGGCATCCCGGAGCTGGCCCGTCGGCTGGCCGAGATGACAGGCGCCGAGGCCGTGGACGGCTTCCGCGCGCCGCCGCCCCAGAGCGAGGTCGCCGCGGTGGTCATAGACTGCGGCGGGACGGCCCGCTGCGGCGTCTACCCGCGCAAGCGCGTGCCCACGATCAACATGACCCCCGTCGGCGCCGCCGGCCCGCTGGCGCAGTTCATCACCGAAGACATCTACGTCTCCGGCGTGCGACCGGACAACCTGAGCCTGGCCGACGGCTCCGAGGCCACCTCCACCAACGGGGGCGCCCAGACCGGACCCGCCAGCCCGTTTCAGGCCGCCACCTCGGGCCAGGGGCCCACGACGGGCGCCGCGGTGGGGGCCACGACCGAACAGGACCAGGCCCAGATGGGCGGCGGGTTCACCGGCTTTATCGCCAGGTTCGGCCGGAGCATCGGCGGGGTCGTCGGCATCCTGTTCCAGAGCGGACGGCAGGCCATAGATACCGTTATACGGAACGTCCTGCCGTTCATGGCCTTCGTCACGTTGCTGATCGGGCTCATCAACGCTTCGGGGCTCGGGAACCTGATCGCCAACACCCTCTCGCCGCTCGCCGGGAGCCTGCTCGGGCTGTTGCTCCTTTCGGTCATAGTCAGCCTGCCGTTCCTGTCGCCGGTGCTCGGGCCGGGGGCCGTCATCGCGCAGGTCATCGGCGTGCTTATCGGGGATCAGATCGGGCGCGGGGCCATAGACCCGTCGTTCGCGCTGCCCGCGCTCTTCGCGTACAACGCGCAGGTCGGGTGTGACTTCGTGCCCGTGGGTCTCGCTCTTGGCGAGGCGCAGCCGAAGACCATCGAGATCGGGGTCCCCGCCATGCTGTTCAGCCGCCAGATCACCGGCCCCCTCGCCGTGATCATCGGCTTCTTGTTCAGCATCGGGCTCTACCAGTAAAGGAGGCGACGACTTGGAATCCATATACACGACGGAGGTCAGGGAGATCGGGCCGGAGGTCCCCGAGTTTCTGGAAGGCAAGTACCTCGTCCTGTTCCAGATGGGCGTCCCGGAGGAACTCGCGGAGATGGCCGTGCTGCACGAGGCGAGCCACATGCGCCCGGAACCGCCCGAGCCCGGCGACGTCCTCGCCATCGGCGAGAACCACTTCCGCATAACGGCCGTCGGCACGAAAGCCTGGCAGAACGTGGAGGAGCTGGGCCACGCGGTCTTCGTCTTCAACGGCGCCGACGAGCCGGAGATGCCGGGCCAGATCTGCCTGGAGGACACCGGGACGGAAGAGCTGGCCGCCACGCTCCGACCCGGCGCCCGGCTGGAGATAAAAGCCGGCGTAGAGGCGACCGTCGGATGAACCCGAGAAAGGAAGAGGCTTGAGCCTGAGGAGCAAGCTGGAGGCCCTCGGGCGCGAGGGCAGGCCCGTGCGCGTCGGCATCGTCGGGGTGGGCCAGATGGGCCGGGGGTTCGTCGTCCAGGTGGCCGGCATCCCCGGCATGGAGGTCGTGGCCGCCGCCGACATGGACCCGAAGCGGGCGATGGAGGCTTTCCGGGAGACGGGCCGCGACCCCGTCGAGGGCCCGGACGGGACCCCCGAGCGCCCGGCCGCGACGGACGACGCCCTGGGCCTCGCCCGCTCGCCGTCCGTGGACGTGGTCGTCGAGGCGACGGGGGTTACGGAGATCGGGGCCCGTGTGGCCTACGAGGCCATCCAGGAGGGCAAGCACGCCGTCATGCTCAACGCCGAGGCCGACGTGACGGTCGGGGCGATCCTGGGCCGCATGGCAGACAGCGCGGGCGTCGTCTACACCGGCTCGGCCGGGGACGAGCCCGGCGCCATCATGGAGCTCTACGACTTCGCCCGCTCCCTCGGCTTCGAGGTCGTCGTCGCCGGCAAGGGCAAGAACAACCCGCTCGACCCCGAGGCCCCCCCCGAGTCCCTCGCCGAAGAGGCCGGGCGCAAGAAGATGAACCCCAAGATGCTCGCCTCCTTCGTGGACGGCACCAAGACGATGGTCGAGATGGCCTCCGTCGCCAACGCCACCGGCTTCACCGTCGACGTGCCGAACATGCACGGCCCCGCCGAGACGGACCCCAAGAAGCTCGGCGAGGTCTTCAGCCTCGAAGAAGAGGGCGGCATCCTCTCCGGCTACGACCGGGTGGACTACGTGCGCGGCGTCGCCCCCGGTGTCTTTCTCGTCGTGCGCGCGGGCGAGGGCAGCGTGCGGGAGACGATGGAGTACGTTGGCATGGGCGCGGGCCCGAACCACGTCCTCTACCGGCCCTACCACCTCACGAGCCTGGAGACCCCGATCTCCGTCGCCCGCGCCGCCGTCTACGGCGAGCCCACGATCGTCTCCCGCCGCACGCCCTCCGCCGAGGTGGTGGCGGTCGCCAAACGCGACCTCTCCCCCAACGAGAAGCTCGGCGGCATCGGCTCGGCGGACTACTACGGCGGCGTCTACCCGGTCTCCGAGGCCGAGGAGATGCTCCCGCTGGGCCTCGCCGCCGGCGCCCGCGTAACCCGCCCGGTGCAGAAGGGGAGCGTCGTGCCGCGCGATGGGGTCGAGCTGGCCGAAGGCTCGTTCGTGGTGGAGCTGCGCCGGCTGCAGGACGCGACCCTGAGGCCGTAGGCGGGTGCGGAGCCGATGATACGTTTCCCGTTGGCCCGCCGGAATCTTTCGGAGGAGGATCACCTCATCCTGAAGGTGCTCAGGCTCTACTACGAGCACCACCTCACGCAGAACGAGGTCGCGCGGCGGATGGGCTTCTCCCGGCCGAAGGTCTCGAAGCTCATCTCGGAGGGTCGGGCGCGGGGGCTCGTCAAGATCGAGATAGCCGAGCCGGGCGAGGACTTCGCGGCCCTGGAGATAGCCGTCGAGGATCGCCGCGGGCTCGCCGAGGCGGTCGTGGTCGCCTCCGCCGAGAGCCGCGAGGCGACCGAGCTCGCGGTCGGGGCCGCCGCGGTGGAGGTACTCGGGAGGGGCTGCACGCGCTCGACGGTGCTGGGCGTCTCGTGGGGACGCTCGTCCCGGGCGCTCGCGGACGCCCTAGCCCCGCAAGCCTTCGCGGCCGGGAAGGTCGTGCCGCTCGTTGGGGGGATGGGGAGGACCGCGACCGCGCTGCACTCGAACCAGGTCGCGGCGACCCTCGCCGGGAAGCTCTCCGCCGAGTCGCTTTACCTGTCGGCCCCGGCCATCGCCCCCTCCGCCCAGAGCCGGGCGGAGCTGATGCGGAGCCCCGGCATAGAAGAGGTCCTCGCCGAGGGGGCGGCGTGCGACGTCGCGGTGGTCGGGATCGGGGGCATCCTCTCCTCCTCGACGCTCGTCGGGGCGGGCTACTTCTCCCGGGAAGAGTTCCTCGGCCTGAAAGACCGGGGGGTCGTCGGCGACGTCTGCTTCCACTTTCTGGACGCGGAAGGGCGGCCCTGTCTCCCGACATTTTCGGAGCGGGTTATCGGGCTCACGCTCGACAGGCTGCGCGAGATCCCGAAGGTCGTGGGGCTCGCCACCGGGGCCGAGAAGGCCGAGGGCGTGGCCGCGGCGATCCGGGGCGGTTGCGTCTCCACCCTGGTCTGCGACCGCGAGCTGGCCGAAGCGTTGCTGGAGATAGAAGACTAAAGGAGCCATCTTTTGCAGGACGATAGCAACCGGGTGGAGTTGCTGAGGCAGATGCTCCTCAGCCGCCACTTCGACGAGAAGGTGAACGACCTCTACGCCGAGGGTAAGGTCCACGGGACCGCCCACTTCTACGTGGGCCAGGAGTCGGTCGCCGTGGGCGCGATAGCCGCCCTGAAGGAGGGCGACGTCATAACGTCCACCCACCGCGGGCACGGGCACGCCATCGCCTTCGGCCTCGACGTGGACCGGATGGCCGCCGAGCTTCTCGGGCAGGCGACGGGCTACTGCCACGGCAAGGGCGGCTCGATGCACATAGCCGACGTCGGCGCCGGGATGCTCGGGGCCAACGGCATCGTGGGCGGGAGCATGGGGATCGCGTGCGGGGCGGCCTGGGCCTTCAAGCGGCGCGGGCAGGACAACGCGGCGATCTGCTTCTTCGGCGAGGGGGCGACCAACGAGGGCATCTTCCACGAGACGCTGAACATGGCCGCGATCTGGAAGCTCCCCGTCGTCTTTCTCTGCGAGAACAACCAGTACGGCATGTCCATGAGCGTCAAAAAAGCCACCGCCATCGAACACATCTCCGACCGCGCCTCCGCCTACGGCATGCCCGGCGTCACCGGCGCGGGCTCGACCTTGGAGGCGGTCTACAACGCGACCCGCGACGCCCTCGACCGGGCGCGCGCCGGCGAGGGGCCGACGCTGATGGAGGCCATAACCTACCGCTACCTCGGACATTCCAAGAGCGACGCGAACCTGTACCGGACGCGCGAGGAGATCTCCACCTGGCGCAAGCAGGACCCCATACAACGCTTCGCCACCATTCTGGAGGGCGAGGGCGTGTTGGAAGAGAACGAGTGGCGCCGGCTCGATAAGGAAGTGAAGCAGAGGATCGAGGAGGCCTTCGAGAGGGCTTCGCGCGAGCCGGACCCCGAGCCCGAGTCCGCCCTGGAGGACGTTTATGCCTGAGGGGACCCCGGCGGGGAACGCCACGCGCGAGATCACCTACCGCGAGGCCGTCCGCGAGGCGATGGTCGGCGCGATGCGCGAGAACGAAGAGGTCTTCCTCATGGGCGAGGACGTCGGCGTCTACGGCGGCGCCTTCGGCGTGAGCCGCGGCATGTTCGAGGAGTTCGGCGACACCCGGGTGGTGGACACCCCGATCTCCGAGGCCGGCTACGTCGGCCTCTGCACCGGGGCCGCCCTCGTGGGCATGAGGCCCATAGCCGAGATCCAGTTCTCCGACTTCATGACGCACTGCATGGACCAGCTCGTGAACCAGGCCGCAAAGATCCGGTACATGTTCGGCGGCGAGGGCCGCGTCCCCATGGTCGTCCGCACCCCCGGCGGCGCCGGCACCGGTGCGGCAGCCCAACACTCCCAATCCCTCGAAGCCTGGTTCGTCCACACCCCGGGCCTGAAGGTCGTCATGCCCTCCACCCCCTACGACGCCAAGGGGATGCTCCTCTCCGCCATAGACGACCCGAACACGGTCATCTTCTACGAGCACAAACTCCTCTACAACAAGAAAGGCGTGGTCCCGGAGGAGCCCTACCGCGTCCCCATCGGGGAGGCGAACGTGAGCCGCGAGGGCGGGGACGTGACCATCGTGACGGCCGGCCTGATGCACCACTACGCCCTGGAGGCCGCCGGCGCGCTCGCCGACAAGGGCGTGGAGGCCGAGGTCGTCGACCTTCGCACCCTCTCGCCGATGGACGACGGGGCGGTCCGCCGGTCCATCGAGAAGACGGGGAGGCTCGTCGTCGTCGAGGAGGACGTGAAGACGGCGGGCTGGGGGGCGGAGGTCGTCTCCAGGATCGTCGAGGGCGAGGGCTTCTACGACCTCGACCGGGCCCCGGCGCGCGTGGCCGGCGCCGCCGGCCCGCTCCCCGACCACCGCGCCCTCCAGGCCCACG
>CAXUFZ010000115.1:0-10736 GCA_964250345.1 uncultured Rubrobacteraceae bacterium | reverse complement strand
CCGCCGACCCTCCTCGAACCCCCCCAACACCCTCTCCGCGTAAGGCAGAAACTCCCTGCCGGCGTCCGTCAGCCGCATCCCCCGGCTCGTCCGTACGAACAACGCGTCCCCAACCTCCTCCTCCAACGTCTTCAACCGCGCCGTCAGGGTGGGCTGCGTCAGAAACATCTCCTCCGCGGCCCGACTCAGGTTGCCGAGCCGCGCGACCGCGAGAAAACACTCCAGTTGGCGGAAAAGCAAAGATGCCCCCTTTTGTCGCCGAGGTATAAGTTTCTCCTATATCGACGATACATGCAAACAATTGGACTTATAGCGCGGTCTTGTTTAACGTTCGCTTCACGGTGGATAGAGGAAAGGGAGAGGTTTTGATACCCGTTCAGTACAGGGATTCGGAGACGGAGGAGGTTCTGGAGCGGCGTTATGAGGAGGGGGCGCCGGACATCGGGACGCGGGTGAGGATCGGTTTCGGGGAGTTCGAGGTGCTTTACAGGTGGCGGTGCGTGCCGACGTCTTGCGTGGTGTACGTCCGGCGGGCGTTGGTGGAGGCGCGGGAGAAGGTTGCGGCTTAGGGGCCCTTGCGGGCATCGAGCGTGGGGTCTTTCGCCTTGCTAGAGTTCGTCCGATCTGGCAAGCGTTAGGGAGGAGCCCGGACCGAAGATGGTCGAGAAAAACACTTACGGCGAAGGCGTAGAGGTCACGAAAGAGGTCCCCGAGGAGTTCCGCGGCATCCTGAGCCCCGAGGCGGTCGCCTTCGTGGCGAGGCTGGCGCGGGAGTTCACCGGCAGGGCCGAGGAGCTGCTCCAGGCCCGCCAGGACCGGCAGGCGAGCATCGACGCCGGCCAGATGCCGGACTTCCTACCCGAGACGAAGGACGTCAGGGAAGGCGATTGGACCATCGCCCCGATCCCGGCCGACCTGCAGGACCGGCGCGTCGAGCTGACCGGCCCGCCGGACCGCAAGATGACCATAAACGCCCTCAACTCCGGCGCTTCCTGCTGGATGGCGGACTTCGAGGACGCGAACTGCCCGACGTGGCACAACATGCTCGAGAGCCAGCTCAACCTCAAAGAGGCCAACGAACGGACCATCGCCTTCGACGACCCGAACTCCGGCAAACACTACGAGTTGAACGATGAGACCGCCGTCATCCTGGCGCGTCCTCGGGGCTGGCACCTCTGGGAGAAGCACGTCCTCGTCGACGGCAAGCAGGTCCCTGGCGGCCTCTTCGACTTCGGCCTGTACTTCTTCCACAACGCCCAAACCCTCATAGACAGCGGCTCCGGGCCTTACTTCTACCTGCCGAAGATGGAGAGCCACCTGGAGGCGCGGCTGTGGAACGACGTCTTCAACCTGGCGCAGGACGAGCTCGGCATCCCGCGGGGGACCATCAAGGCAACGTGCCTCATAGAGACGATCCTGGCGACGTTCGAGATGGACGAGATCCTCTACGAGCTGCGCGAACACTCGGCGGGCCTGAACTGCGGCCGGTGGGACTACATCTTCTCGTACATAAAGAAGTTCCGCGAAAAGGACATGCTCCTCCCCGACCGCAACGACGTGACGATGACCGTCCCGTTCATGCGGGCGTACTCGCTGCTCACAATCCAGACCTGCCACCGGCGCGGCGCGCACGCGATGGGGGGGATGGCCGCCCAGATCCCGCGCTCCGACGACCCCGAATGGACGGAGTTCGCCAACAACAAGGTGCGCGAGGACAAAGAGCGCGAGGCCGAGGACGGCCACGACGGCACCTGGGTCGCCCACCCCGGCATGGTCGGCCTCGCCAAAGAAGCTTTTGACGAGCACATGCCGCAGCCGAACCAGATCTCCAACAAGCGCGAGGACGTGAGCGTCACCGCCGCCGACCTGCTGGAGAAGCCGGAAGGGCCCATCACGATGGACGGCTTCCGCAACAACATCTCCGTCGGCGTCCAGTACCTCGGCGCCTGGCTCGCCGGTAGAGGGGCGGTCCCGGTCTTCAACCTCATGGAGGACGCGGCGACGGCGGAGATCAGCCGGGCGCAGGTGTGGCAGTGGATCCACCACGACCAGGGCATCCTCGAAGACGGCACCGAGGTCACCCCGGACCTCTTCCGCACCACCCTCGACGAAGAGCTCGAAAAGATCAAGAACGACATCGTCGGCCCCGAACGCTGGGAGAACGACGAGTTCGGCACCGCCGCGGAGCTCTTCGACCGCATCTCGACCCAGGACGACTTCGTCGAGTTCTTGACCCTCCCCGGCTACGAGTACCTGGACTAGGGAGACGGAGATCCTCCACCCCAACACCCAAAGAGACCGAACCGGCGGCCCCCCAGCCAGGTCGCCGGCCCCGGTCCTCCTGCCCCGGAGCGTCGGCCACGTACCCACGCCCCCGGGCGGCGGGCGACTACCGTGCCCGGTGTGCACATATATGCGCACATAAATGCCAAACGCAGCCTGTGGAGAACGCGGAGAACGGAGGAGCGATGAGGAACGGCAAGAACGGAACCGACGGGACGACGGAGATGACGCGGGAGTGGGGGGGAGAGCGCTGGGCGGGCATCGAGCGCCCTTACACGGCCGACGACGTGGCGAGGCTGCGGGGGTCGGTCGTGGTCGAGCAGACGCTGGCGCGGCTTGGGGCCGAGCGGCTGTGGAAGCTCATGAGCGAGCGGCCTTTCGTGCGGGCGCTTGGGGCGTTGACGGGGAACCAGGCGGTGCAGCAGGTCAAGGCGGGGTTGGAGGCCATCTACCTCAGCGGTTGGCAGGTGGCGGCGGACGCTAACCTGTCGGGGCACATGTATCCGGATCAGAGCCTCTATCCGGCGAACAGCGTGCCGCACGTGGTGAAGAGGATCAACCAGGCCCTGCAGCGGGCCGACCAGATCCACCACGCCGAGGGCCGCAACGGCGTCAACTGGTTCGCGCCGATAGTCGCGGACGCCGAGGCCGGGTTCGGTGGGGCGCTCAACGTGTTCGAGTTGATGAAGGGCATGATCGAGTCGGGGGCGGCGGGCGTCCACTTCGAGGACCAGCTCGCGAGCGAGAAGAAGTGCGGCCACATGGGCGGCAAGGTCCTCATTCCGACCGGCCAGGCCGTCCGCAACCTCGTCTCCGCCCGCCTCGCCGCCGACGTCATGGGCGTCCCGACCGTCATCATCGCCCGCACCGACGCCGACGCGGCCAACCTCATCACCTCAGACGTGGACGAGGCCGACGCGCCATTTTTGACCGGAGAGCGGACGATGGAGGGCTTCTACCGCGTCGACGCCGGCATCGAGCAGGCCATCGCACGCGGCCTCGCCTACGCGCCCATCGCGGACGTCGTGTGGTGCGAGACGTCGACGCCGGACCTGGATCAGGCCGAGCGCTTCGCCGCCGCCATCCACGAGAAGTTCCCCGGCAAGCTGCTCGCCTACAACTGCTCCCCATCCTTCAACTGGAAGAAGAAGCTCGGCGACGAGGAAATAGCAACGTTCCAGGAGAGGCTCGGGGCGATGGGCTACAAGTTCCAGTTCGTCACGCTCGCCGGCTTCCACGCGCTCAACCACTCCATGTTCGAGCTCGCCCACGGCTACCGCGACCGGGGCATGGCCGCCTACTCCGAGCTGCAGCAGACCGAGTTCGCCGCCGAGGAGCGCGGATACACCGCCACCAAGCACCAGCGCGAGGTCGGCGCCGGCTACTTCGACGAGATCGCCCAGGTCGTCGCCGGCGGCGCCGCTTCGACCACGGCGCTGACGGGATCGACGGAGGAGGCGCAGTTCACGAAGTAAGAGACTGGTCCCGCGGGGGGCCGGACGAACCGGACCCCCGCGTGGGGGACGATCTGTGGAGAGAGGAGCGAAGCATGAGGCGAGAAGAGGAGCGGCCCGTGGAAGAGGAGCCGCGCGGGCTATCCGACGCGGGAGGCCGGGACCGTCGCGCGGCAGAGCCGGCCGGGGAGAACCGGCAGGATGGGTGGACGGATGCCGGTACCGAGGACCCGGCCTTCTTTATAAAGCCGGCAGATCGCGAGTAGCCTCCGCGTCCTCCAGGTTGGGGTCAGGACGGCGGGCGTTGGGTGGCTCTGCCGATCTGGAGGTATCGGACACCGCGGAGGTCGAGCCAGCGGCGTCCGGGCCCGGAGACGACACGGATGAGGGCCCGGTCGCACGAGGCGCAGCGGACGACCGTGCCTATCTCGGTGACGTAGGCGATCTGCGCCCCGATCTCGTCGTCCGCGCCGCATCCGGCGCAGGCGACCCTTGCGGTGGTCGTCTCGAACGCGAAGAGCTCGCCCAGCGCTCCGGCGGCGGCGTTGCCGTCCAGCCTGCTCCCGTCCACGTCTAACCTCCCGTCGGTCCGAAGCGTTCGGTCTTGACGCGCGCGGGGTCGTGGCCGAGGCCCACCAGGGCGGTCGCCACGGACTCGACCAGCGGCGTCGGGCCGCACACGAAGGCGAGCGGCCGAGCCCCGGGCGGGGGCCCGACCTCCGCGAGCATCTCCCCGTCGATCCTGCGCCCGTAGCCCGACCAGCCGGGCGGCCTCTCGCGGGTGAGGGTGTAGGAGATTCCGAGGCTCCCATCCCCGGACGCGAGTTTGTCGAGCTCCCGGCGGAAGGCCATCTCCTCGTCCGAGCGTGAAGAGTAGAGGAGGTGGGTGGGGACGCGGCTGCCGGCGGCGTGGCGGTGCCGGACCATGGACATCAGCGGCGCGACGCCGGAGCCGCCGGCGACCAGCAGGAGCGGCCCGCCGTCCCGGGCGTCCCAGGCGAACCAACCGCCAATGGGGCCGCGCAGCTCGAGCCGGTCCCCAACCCTCAGCTCGTCGGCCAGGTAGGTGGAGACCTCGCCGTCGTCGAGGCGCTCCACGAGCAGCTCGACGCGGTCGTTCTCCGGGGCGGAGGCCACGGAGTAGCTACGCTGGGCTTGGTAACCGTCCGGGGCGGTCAGCCTGACGTCCACGTGCTGGCCGGCCCTGTGGCCCTCCCAGCCGGGGACTTCCAGCGAGACGACCCGCGCGCGGGTCGTCTCGGGTCGCACCCCGGTCACGTCGCCGAGGCGCCAGGCGAGCCGCGGCCTGGGGGCGCCCACGGCGGCCTAGTCGCCCCAGTAGCGCTGCTCGCGCCACGGGTCGCCGTAGTTGTGGTAGCCGAGCTGCTCCCAGAAGCCGGGCTCGTCCGCGGCCAGCAGCCGCAGGCCGCGGACCCACTTGGCGCTCTTCCAGAAGTAGAGGTGCGGCACCAGCAGGCGGGCGGGGCCGCCGTGCTCCGGGGCGAGCGGCTCGTTCTCGTAGGAGTAGGAGATCCAGGCCCGCCCGCCCGTGACGTCTTCGAGGGGGAGGTTGGTCGTGTAGCCGCCGTCGCAGAAGGCCAGCACGTGCTCGGCCGAGGTCTCGACGCCGCCGAGCAGGGTGTCCACCGAGACGCCCCGCCAGGTCGTGCCTAGCTTCGACCACTTGGTCACGCAGTGGATGTCGCGCGTGAACGCCTCGGACGGCAGCGCGGCGAACTCCTCCCACGTCCACCTTCTTGGCTCGTCGATCTCGCCGGAGATCGTGAAGTCCCACTCAGAAAGCGGCGTGCGGGGCGTGGGGCCGGCCGAGAGGACCGGGAAGCCCTCGACCAGGTACTGGCCGGGCGGGACCTGCGCGCCCTGACGCGACTCCCGGCGACGGCCCCGAAAACCCCGGGAGATGAACCCTCCGCCCATATGTCAACCTCTCACCGTGCTCGCCGCCGAAACGGGCTCATTCTGTCACGCCCCGTCCGGCGCGGTCAATATAGAATGCCGCCATGACCATGCGGAACAGGCATGAGCGCCTGCTGCCGGGCGGCAGGCCGCGCTACGTCTGACTGTACGAGGCCGGCGGCGGGTCCGTCGGGCGTTATACGGCGGTGTTTACGGGGCTTTTCGACCTGAAGAAGCCTGGCGAGTACCCGTACCTGATGGTGGGGGAGGACGGCGGCACGCTTCAGCGTGGCAGACCGCCGGCGGAGCGGATGCGGCGGGAGATCTCTTTCGACGATCTGCCGGAAAACGTTCGCGAGGTTGTGCTGAGGGCCTATCGGGAATTATGGGGCCTGTAAGACGGAAGACGGGTTAAGGGCCGACCGCGGGGGAACATAGCGGGGAGTGTCAACTATCCCGGGAGGCATCCGTGGACTTCAACCCCGAAGAGGCGCCGCAGTACCTGGAGGGCGTCGAGTATCCGGCGAGCAAGGAGGATCTCATCTCCGCCGCCGAGGCCAACGACGCGCCGGAAGAACTGCTGGAGCGGCTGGGCACGCTCGGCCGGCCGGAGTTCGCCGGCCCGGAGGAGGTCGTCGAGGAGCTCGAAGCCTCCCCGACCTCGGGGTGAGCCGTGACAACAGGTAGAGAACCTCTGATCCTGCCGAGGAGAAACGAGGGCCCGGACTTCGGGGCCGGCTCCGTGTTCTTCGTCGGGACGGCGACCGTCATCATCCGGTACGCGGGGTTCACGATCCTGACCGACCCGAACTTTCTGCACGCCGGCGACCACGTCCACCTCGGCTACGGCCTGACGGCGCAACGCCTGACGAACCCGGCGGTAGAGCTGGAGGACCTTCCGCCGCTGGACTTCGTGCTGCTCTCGCACCTGCACGGCGACCATTTCGACCGCCTGGTCGAGCGCCGGCTGAACAAAGCGACGCCCATAGTCTCGACGCGCCACGCGACCTCGTACCTGGAGAAGGTCGGCTTCACGAAGACGCGGGCGCTCGGGACCTGGGAGCCGCTCGACGTCGAGAAGGGCGCGGCGCGGCTGCGGGTGACCGCGATGCCGGGGACGCACGGGCCGGGACCCTTAGGGGCCGTGCTGCCGCCGGTGATGGGCGGCATGATGGAGTTTGGGACCCCGGACGAGACCCGGCTGCGGATGTACGTAAGCGGGGACACGTTGGTCCACGATCGTTTGAGAGAGATACCGCGCCGCTTCCCGGACATCGACGTGGCGCTGCTGCACCTGGGAGGGACGAAGGCGCTCGGGGTCTTCGTGACCATGGACGCCGAGCAGGGGCTGGAGGCGATGAGGATCATGGACGCCGGGACGACGGTCCCGATCCACTACAACGACTACACCCGCTTCGAATCGCCCCTGGAGGATTTCCAGAGGGCGGTCACGAATGCCGGCCTCGGAGACCGGGTCCGCTACCTGGCCCACGGCGAGACCTACGAATTCGAGGTGCCGGGCGGCGCGCGGTAAGTCAGTTCTGTAAGACCTCGACCAGCTCGAACTCCTCGACGACCAGGACGGTGCCGTCGGAGAGCGGGTTGCCCTCTTCTTCCATCTCTTCGGCCCAGGCCGCGTGGTGATCTTTGCGGAACGCCTCCGCGTCGTCGAAGCCTTCGCCGGCCACGACGCCGGGGGCCGGGAGGCCGAAGGTCGTCTCGTAGACGGCGAGCAGGCGGACGCGGCAGCGGGGGACATCGCCGGCGTCTACCACGTCGACGACCTCGCCTTCGGCGGCGACCACCTCGATAAGTTCTTCGTCCGTGTAGTCCGAGCGGGGGGCGCAAGTAGCCGTCTTGTCGCCGTCTATGACCTCCCGGATCAGACGCTCCCCAAGCCCCCCGTCGTCCTCCCAGCCGAACTCCAGCCTGTAGTCCGTCATTGCGGGCCGGAGGGGTCGCGTTGCGACAACCAGCGCTTGAGCGACCGCTGGCTCTCCCCGGAGGCCCGGCCCGCCAGAAGGTTCTCCACGCTGAGATCTTCGTCGAGCTCCGGCCAACGCACGCCGGAGCCCTGGCCGACAAATCGCCAATTCGAGCGCTCTTCGGGTGTGCCGTGTACGAGACGCGGATACCAGGCGAGCGGAACGGAGAGCGACCGTCCATCCGATAGCTCAACGGTGAGCGTATCCTCTGAGACGGAGACGCTCTGCGCGTACACCGCGGCAACGTTAGTCGTTGAAGAACTCATCCCAATCCTTTAGCAACTCCGACCGATGTTCTTCCACCAATCTTCGCACACGGTCGAGCTCGTTGCGACGGAACCCGCCGCTACGGGCTAGCCTGACCGGGTCCAGCCAGAACTTGGCGACGTTAATATTGCGCTCGATGTGGACGTGTGGCGGCTCTTCGCGGTCCCCGGCGTAGAAGAAGAAACGGTACGGGCCAACGCGCAGCACGGTGGGCATGATCGTGTGGGCGACTCTCAGATTGCGCTCGGTCCGGGCAACTCCCTCTCACGCACTACGCGGGGATGTCCAGGACGATCTTGCCGATGCCGGATCCTTCTTCCATCAAGCCCATCGCGGCGGTCGTCTCCTCTAATGGGAAGGTCTGGTTGACGGCGGGGCGCAGGCCTCGCTCCTGGTAGAGCTCGAGCACCGCCCCGAACTCCTCCGGCGTGCCCATCGCGGTGCCGAGGACGGTGAGGTTCTTCAGGAAGATCTTGGGCAGGACCAGCTTCTCGACCGGACCGGCCGTCGCCCCAAAGGTGACGATCCGGCCCGCCGGCTTCGCCAGCGAGAGCAGTGCGTCGAACGTCGGACCCCCGACGGAGTCCACCGACAGGTCCACGCCGCCGGCCATGCCCTTCAGTTCTTTCGACCAGCCGTCGTTGTTGTAGTTGACGCCGCCCTCGGCGCCGAGCTCTTTGGCCGCCTCGATCTTCGCGTCGTCCCCGCTCGTCACGAAGACCCGCGCCCCGAGCGCGGTGGCGATCTGGACCAGGAACGTCGCCACCCCGCCCCCGATGCCGGGTACCACGACCGTCTCGCCTTCCTGAACCTGCCCGCGCGTCACGAGCGCCCGGTAGGCCGTGAGCGCCGCGAGCGGCACCGCGGCGGCCTCCTCGTGCGACAGGTGCGAGGGTTTCGGAAGGACGTGGTCCGCCGGCACTTTAACGAACTGCGCGAACGTCCCGTCGTCGGGCAGGCCGAGGATGCGGTACTCCTTGCCCGGGGTCGCCGGGTCGTCTCCCCAGAACAGCGCCGGGTTGATGACGACCTCGGTTCCCTCGTCCGGCCCGCCGGCCCCGTCGCCGCGGGCCACGACCTCGCCCGACCCGTCCGCCCCGAGCACGACCGGCAGCGCGTCCGGCTTCGCCCCGGGGTACATCCCGCGCGTCACGAACACGTCCCGCCGGTTCAGCGCCGCCGCCCGGAGCCTCACGACGACCTCGCCGCTCCCCGGCTCCGGCTCCGGCACGTCCTCGTAGACGAGGTTCTCTGGGCCGCCGATCTCGTGCAGTCGGATAGCTTTGATGGTCGCTCCCTTCGGTTGCCAAAAGGCTTTGAGGCTTTGAGGTTTTTGGGTTCTGAGGTACAAGCTTAGTACGGTTGCGCGCCTCGCGCTTTTGCGCGAACGACGACGGCCCGCCACCCCGGCGTGTTGCCGGAACGACAGGCCGAATCGAAGGTCCTTACCTCAGAACCTCAAAGCCTTGGAACCTCAAAACCTAAACGAAGGCGCTTATCCCCGTGATGTCACGTCCGACGATGAGCGACTGTATCGTGTCGGTCCCCTCATACGTGTACACGATCTCCATGTCGGAGAGGTGGCGGGCTACGTGGTACTCGAGGAGGACGCCGTTGCCGCCCATGGTGTCGCGGGCGTCGGCGCAGACCTGTTTGGCTTTTTTGGCGTTGTTCATCTTGGCGAGCGAGGCCATGGGACCGGTCATCTTGCCCGCCTCCTGAAGCTGGGAGAGGCGGAAGACCATGAGCTGCATGTTGGTGATCTCCGCCAGCATGTTCGAGAGCTTGTTCTGGATGAGCTGGAAGGAGGCTATCGGCTTGCCGAACTGCACCCGCTCCTTGGAGTACTGCACGGCCGCCTCGTAGGCCGCGACGGCGTGCCCGATGGCCTCCCACGCGACGCCGCTGCGCGTCGCCGTGAGGACCTTGTTGGTGTCCTTGAAAGAGTTGGCGTGCTCCAGCTTGTTCTCCGCCGGAACGCGCACGTCTTCCAGGTAGATGTCCGGCTGCCAGACGGCGCGCTTGCCCATCTTGCCCTTTATGAGCTCGGTGGTGTAGCCGGGGTGGTGCTCGCCGTTCGCGTCCTTCTCCAGGACGAAGCCCTTGACCTGGCCATCCTCCACGTCGCGGGCCCAGATTATGACGATGTCGGCGAAGGTGGCGTTGCCGATCCAGCGCTTCTTGCCGTTGAGTACCCACCCGTCGCCGTCGCGCCTCGCCGTCGTCTCCAGCATGACGGAGTCCGAGCCGTGGTCGGGCTCGGTGAGGCCCCAGGCCCCGATCTTCTCCAGCCGCGCCATCGCCGGCAACCACCGCTCCTTCTGCTCCTCGCTCCCGCAGATGTCGATGGTCCCCATCGCAAGCCCCGAATGGACCCCGAAGAACGTGTTGAGGCTGCCGTCGCCCCGCGACAACTCGATGGCGCACAGCCCGGCCGCGACGTGGCTCATGCCGGGGCATCCGTAGCCTTGTATAGAACCGCCGGCGATGTTCAGCTCGGCGAGCTTGGGGACGAGCTCGAACGGGAACTCGGCCTTCTCCCAGTACTCGTTGATGACGGGGATGACCTCGGCGTCGGCAAAGGCGCGGACCTTGTCCCGGATGTCGCGTTCCTCGTCCGTGAGCAGGTCGTCGATCATGTAGTAGTCCGTCCCGAGCGAACGGGTGACGTCGGCGATCAAAAGGCTCCTCCTTCTCTGACTTCCCGGACCCAACTCTAACCGGACCCACCACGCAGCGCAAACTTATTCTCCATGTTATTATCAATTTTGACAAGTTGCTACGGTTGGGCGGTGACGGAAGGTGGTTTGTGGGTCGTAGGGGAGCGATG
>CAXUFZ010000114.1:0-10748 GCA_964250345.1 uncultured Rubrobacteraceae bacterium | reverse complement strand
GTTTTCCGACGCACATCAAGTACCAGGATCCGCAGCCCCACTTGCTGGTCAACGCCACCGAGAGCGAGCCCGGCTACCGGGCGGACAAGCTGATCCACCGCCAGTACCTCGACGAGTTCCTCCTGACCTTCGAGGCCCTGAAATCTCTATTCGACCTGGAGCAGATCAGCCTCTGCGTCCACGACAAGGACCGCGAGTGGTACGCCCCCTACGCCCTCCGCTCGGGCGCCATCTTCGACTTCCGTCCCGTCCCGAACGGCTACGCTTTGGGCGAGGAGAAGACCCTCGTGAAGCACGCCACCGGCACACAGGTCCCCCGCCGCGTGGCGTCGCCCGGCGGCGACACCCGCCCCGGGATGCCCCCCGACGCCGGCATCCTCGTCAACAACTCCGAGACGCTCCTGAACGTCTTCAACGCGCTCTTTCTCGGCCGCCCCACAACCACCAAGTTCTTGCAGGTCTACGGCGAGGGGTTGGACCTGAAGGTCTTCGAGGTGCCGCTCGGGGCCTCGGTCACGGAGGTGCTCGGGCTGGCGGGGCTCGACGTCGAGGACTCGGGCCACCTCTCCGTGATCGATGGCGGACCCTACCTGCACGAGATGGTCGTCGAGGAGCTCGGCGCGGGCGACGCTTACGTCCGACGCATGACGAATGCCCTGTTTGTCCTCCCCAAAGGCAAACGGGGCAAAGATTACGCGGACGTGGAGACCGACTACCCCAAGGAAGGCGTCGTCTCGCTCGTCGGCAAGATCTCGGGGGTTAGCCTCCCGCTCGGGGATCGGTTCCTGGAGCCCGCCGTGCCGCTTGTCTCAGGGGGCGACGAGGTCTTCTACGGGCAGAAGATCGGGGAGCCAGCGGACGAAGACTTCTCCATCGGCGTCTGGTCGAGCATGGGGGGAGAGATCACTTCGATGGAGGACGGTATCGTCGCCATCTCCGGTGGCGCGCTCTTCCGGGAACGGGCCGAAGTCGAGGCGGAGGCCGAGGCGAGGGGGTAGCCCTTCCGGTCGTCCCGCCGCCGAAGCTGATAGAGTAGCCCCCAGCATGGCGCGCAGAGTCCTACCCGCGAAACCCCCCGAGACGGCCCCGCACGAGTGCCCCGTCGAGCTGACGGCGCTGGTCCTGTGCCGCGCTGCCGTGCCCCACATCATCCGGGACCTCGCGACCGGACCCAAGACCTTCACCGAGCTGCGCGCGACCATCGTCGAGGTCGGCGCGAGCTCGTCGCGCACCCTCGCCGCCCGCCTCAAGTCCCTCGAAGGCGAGGGCTACGTGACCCGCACGGCCCTCAAGGACTACCGCCGCCGCGCGGAGTACGACCTCTCAAGCAAAGGCCGCGACCTCGTGCCGGTCGTCGAGGCGATGAAGGGCTTCGGCGAGTCCTGGCTGCTCGACGCGGGCTGCGAGGAACTCCCCGAACTGCGTCCCCCCAAACGTTAGAGAGGTCCGAGGTCGCCTCCTTCGGAGGCTTCGAGGTTCCAGGGGTGGGTAGTCAATACTCGGTCCCGCTAGGCACTCCTGGAACCTCCCTGCTACAGGCCGCGTTCGACCATGTCGATCAGGCGCTGCCCAACGTCGTACGCCGTGGCCTCATCCAGGCCGCGCAACGGCCCATCGATGAGCAGCATCGCCAGACCGTGCACCGCGGACCAGGCTAGAAACTCCGCGCCGGGACGACGCTCGCGCGGCAGTATCCCCGCCGCGACCATCTCGTCCAGGGCGGCCCCCAGCAATTGGAAAGGCGTCAGCCCGCCCTTCCCGGCCCTGGCCGGGCTGCCGGAGTTCCGCAGGTTCTCCGACGCGGAGAAGGCGGTACGAAACAGCCCGGGCTCCTCCCGCGCGAACCGCAGGGCCCGTCCCGACGCCGCGCAAGCTCGCCCGCGCGACCTCGGCCGGGTCCTCATCACGCGCCCGCCCCCCCAACTCGTCCTCTATCGCAACGGCCAGCTCCGCCTGGGCCGCCGAGCAGACGGCGTCCAGCAGCGCCCGCCGGTCCTCGAAATGCCGGTACGCGGCGCTCGGCGCCACCCCGACCCGCCGGGTCGCCTCGCGCAGCACCACCGCGTCGGGTCCACCCCCGCGCGCCAACCCCATGCCCGCGTCCACCAGCGCCCGACGCAGGTCGCCGTGACGGTACGTCTCACGTTTGGAAGAACCCGCTCTCATGCTTGCTATCGAGCCTTCCCGCGGATGAGATTTTTCGTTCGCGCCACGCCAATTTCCCCGTTGTGAACACCGTACACAAACCGTATTCTACCTTTATCGATTGTGAACGCTGTACACAAAAGCACACGGTGGAGATAGCGACGGACGGGAGGGCATCATGAGCGACGCCGGCACGACGGGGGAGACGCGGAGGTCGGAGGGTGGGGGGCGTGCCCTGGTCATCGCGTTGTGGGCGCTTCAGATCTTGCTGGCGATCCAGTTCGCGTTCGCCGGCGTTCTCAAGATGGTAGGCGAACCGACGACGGTGGAGATGTTCGCCACCATCGGCGTCGGCCAGTGGTTCAGGTACCTGGTGGGTACTTTGGAGATAGCCGGCGCCGTAGGAGTCCTGATCCCGCGCCTCTCCGGGCTGGCCGCGCTCGGGCTGGCCTGCCTGATGGTCGGGGCGACCGTAACCAACGTCTTCGTCCTCGGCGCGAGCCCGCTGGCCCCGCTCGTCGCCCTGCTGATGAGCGTCCTGGTCGCCTGGGGCCGCTGGCCCTTCTGATCTGTGAGAAGGTCGGTGGGATCGTCGCGGGGGCCGTCGCCGGCGGCCAGGCGTCGGGGTAAGGAGGAGAAGGTATGAGGAGATTGGTTGCGGTGGAGATGCTGTCGCTGGACGGCGTCGTGGAGTCGCCGAACGAGTGGGCTTTCTCGTACTCCAACGACGAGATGGAGCGGGAGAACGAGGCCGGGATGGCCGCGTCGGACGCGCTGCTGTTGGGGCGGAAGACCTACGAGGAGTTCGCCGCCTTCTGGCCGCACCAACCAGTCGGCACAACGATAGTGGACTACATAAACAGCGTGCCCAAGTACGTCGTCTCGACGACGCTGGAAGGGCCGCTGGAATGGAACAACTCGACCCTGATCCCGGGCGAAGGGTTCGCCGACAGGATCGCCGAGCTGAAGCAGCAAGACGGCAAGGACATCACGGTCGTCGGCAGTTGCGACCTCGTCCGGTCGTTGCTCCGGGCCGGGCTGCTCGACGAGCTCAATCTGACGGTCTATCCCCTGGTCCTGGAGAGCGGGAGGCGCCTCTTCGGGGGTTGGGGAGAGATGAGGGGGCTGACGCTGGTGGACTCCAAGACGTTCGGTACGGGGGCCGTCTCCCTCACCTATAGGCTGGAAGGAGGTCGGGCGGGATGAGCGGCGACCCCACGAACGGTTACGCCGAGGTCAACGGCCTCAGCATGTACTACGAGGCCCACGGCGAAGGAGAGCCATTGATCCTGTTGCACGGCGGTATCGGCGCGATCGTGGCGGGCGACGCGGACAGCATCCCGCCCGCGCACGCGGCCGAGTTCTTCGGGCTGCTCGGAGGCGGCCGGCAAGACGGCAGTTGGGACTACTCCGGGATGACCCCGCACCGGCTCGCCATCCTGCCCGGCGCGACGCACTACGACATCTTCTCCTCCCCCGCGCTGGCGCCCGCCGTCACGCCGTTCCTCGACGCGTCCGTGCCCGGGGCCGACGGGTAGAAGATCTTCCACCAGGAAAGGGGCTGTAGTGGGCAAGGTATTGTTGGACATGGCAGTGTCGCTCGACGGCTTTATCGCCGGGCCGGACGGCGAAGACGCGGGGCTTCACGACTGGTTCTTTCCGCCCCCGGGTGGCAGGAACGCCGCCGACACCGGGGTCGTCGAGGAGTCCATCGGGAAGACGGGCGCGATCCTGATGGGACGTCGTGCCTACGATCTCGGGGAAGAGGTGGGCGGCTTCGCGGGTACGCCCTACAGGGTGCCCCACTTCGTGCTCTCCCACGGCGCCCCGGAAGAGGTGTCCGAAGGGACCCCGCCCTTCACCTTCGTCCAGGACGGCATCGAGAGCGCTGTCGAGCAGGCCAGGGCGGTCGCGGGCGAGGGTAACGTCGTCATCGGGGGCGGCGCGGACGTCGCCCGGCAGGGAATAGAGGCCGGGCTCGTCGACGAGATAAAGATTCACCTCGTACCCGTGCTGCTCGGCGGTGGCCCGCGGTTGTTCGAGCGCCTGGATACCGGCCGGATCCGGCTGGAGAGGACCGGGACGATCGAGTCTCCGTTCGCCACCCACCTGACGTTCCGGGTCGTGGAACGACCATCGAGGGAGGTCTGACGTGAGAAAAGTCGTCGTGTCGGAGTTCGTGTCGCTGGACGGGGTGATCGAAGAGCCGGGCTGGACCTTCCAGTTCGAGAGCGAGGACCGGAACCAGTACAAGTTCGACGAGCTGGCCGCGGCCGACGCGTTGCTGCTGGGACGGACCACCTACGAAGGCTTCGCGGCGGCCTGGCCTGGGATGGCGCAGCAGGCCGGCGAGTACGGCGCCTGGATGAACGGCTACCCGAAATACGTCGCCTCGACGACGCTGGAGGAGCCGCTGAAGTGGAACGCGAGCCTCCTCGGTGAGGACCTGTCGGGCGAGATCTCCGCCCTCAAGCAGCAGCCCGGCAAGGACATCCTGGTCTTCGGCAGCGCCACGCTGGTCAACACCCTGGTGAAGCACGACCTGGTGGACGAGTACCGCATCATGGTCTTCCCCGTCGTCGTCGGGGGCGGGAAGAAGCTCTTCGATGAAGGCCTCGACACGAAAACCCTGGAACTGGTCGGGACCCGGACGTTCGACTCGGGCGCCGTCGTTCTCACCTACAGGCCGGCGGAGTAGGACCGACGAAAGGAGAAATAGTCGTGGCGGACGACAACAGGCCCCAGCAGCCGACAGAACCGAATCCGGCGTTGAGGAGCCTCGACGGGTTGGTCGGGACGTGGGACGTGTCCGGTCCCGAGATACGTGGTCGGGTCACCTTCGAGTGGATGGAGGGCGGTTACTTCCTCGTGCAGCGCGTCGACCTCGACCACGGCGGGAGCAAGGTCGGCGGCGTCGAGTACGTCGGCTACGACGAGGAGAGCGGACACCTCAAGTCCCATTACTTCGGTAACTCGGGGGAGGTCCTCGAATACGCCTACGAGCTCGAGGGTGACACGTTGAGGATCTGGTACGGCGACGTCGGTTCTCCGGCCAGGTTCGAGGGCCGGTTCAGCGACGACGGCGACACCAACACCGGTTCCTGGACCTGGCCCGGAGGCGGCTATGAGTCGACCATGACCCGGGCGACGCCGTGAGGAAGCAAGTGCTGTTCGTCCACGGCGCCGGAGTGGGCGCCCACGAGGAGGATGAGAGGCTCGCGGCCAGCCTGCGCAACGCGCTGGGAGACGCCTACGAGGTGCGCTCGCCCAAGATGCCGGACGAAGACGGCTCCGAGGCCGGGGCCTGGAAAGGGAAGATCGCAGCAGAACTCGCCGCGATGGACGGCGAAGCGATCCTCGTCGGGCACTCTGCGGGCGCTTTCGTCTTGCTCAAGTACCTCTCCGAAGAGGAGCCGGAGAAGCCCGTCGCGGGGTTGTTCCTCGTGGCTGCGCCCTACGTGGGGACCGGGGGCTGGGAGTTCGAAGAGGGCGCGTTGCGGGAGGATTTCGCGTCGAAGCTCCCCGAAGGCCTGCCGGTGTTCTTCTACCACGGCCGCAACGACGAGGTGGTCCCCTTCGGGCACCTCGCTCTGTACGAGGCGAAGCTTCCGCGCGCCACGGTCCGCGGGTTCGACGGCCTGGGTCACCAGTTTGGCGACGACCTCTCCGAAGTCGCCGGGGATATCGAGGGGTTGCGGCAGGAGATCGACCTGCCGCGCGAGATAGGCAAGCCCGCGCGACGGGCGCTCGTCGGAGCCGGTTACCGACGGCTGGAGCGGCTCGCGGGGCGCAGCGAGGCGGAGATCCTGGGCCTGCACGGCGTGGGACCCAAGGCGCTCGGGCGTCTGCGCCGGGCCCTCGACGCGCGCGGCCTCTCGTTCGCCGACGGCGAGGACCGTTCATCGGAGGAGTGGGGATGAGCGAGCGTCTGCGGCACGTCGTCGAGCAGATGAACGTAGGTCCCGACGACCGGGTGCTCGAGATCGGGTGCGGGCACGGGGTCGCGGCGGCGCTCGTCTGCGAGCGCCTCGGGAGGGGGCATCTCACCGCGATTGACCGCTCGGAGAAGATGGTCCGGGCCGCGACGCGCCGGAACGCGGCACACGTGGAGGCGGTCAAGGCCGAGTTCCTCGTCGCGGATCTCGAAGACTTCGACCCGGGGGATCGCCGCTTCGACAAGGTCTTCGCGGTTCGCGTGGGCCTCTTTCACCGCGAGCCCGGGCGTGCGCGCGGCATGGTCGAGCGCTGGCTGGCACCCGGCGGAGACCTCTTCGTGTTCTACGACCAGCCCCCGGACGGGGCGACGCACGGAAAAAGGACGGTCGGGGGATCATCCACCAGCGGAAAGGAGTCAGCGTAATGGACTGGAAGATAGAGGTGGTCACGGTTCCGGTCTCGGATCAGGACCGTGCCATAGATTTCTATGCGAACAAGATCAGGTTCGCGGTGGACATAGACTTCAAGGTCAACGACGAGGTCCGCCTCGTCCAGATGACCCCGCCGGGATCCGCGTGCTCGATCCATCTCTCGATACCTGGTATGGGTATGGAACCCGGCTCGCTCTCAGGCGTGTTCCTCGTGGTCCCGGACGTACGCGCCGCCCACGCGGAGCTCACAGAACGGGGCGTCGATGCCGGAGAGGTCCTGGTCTTCGACGACGGCGCCTATCGCCCGGCCCGCGGGGGTGAGTCCCTCGACAACGTCGGATGCGTCTTCTTCGGCGACCCGGACGGCAACCGCTGGTGCGTGCAACAGATACCAGCCCGCGGATAGACTTTAGAGAGGAGAACCAGTATGGGTAGAGTCTCTGTAGGGCTCACGATGTCGCTGGACGGCTTCATCGCCGGGCCGAACGATGGTCCCGAAAAGCCCCTCGGCGAGGGCGGCGAGCGGCTCTTCGAGTGGTACGGGGCCGGCGACACCGACTACGAGATGCCCGGCACCGATATGGTGTTCAGGATCTCGCCGCAGAGCGCCGAGCTTCTCCGGGAAGTGGACCGCACGATGGGCGCGTTCGTGACCGGACGCAGGACCTTCGACATCGCCAACGGCTGGGGCGGCAACCCTCCCTTGGGCGTGCCGACCTTCGTCGTCACCCACGATGTCCCCGAGGAATGGGTTTACGAGGGGTCCCCGTACGCGTTCGTCACGGACGGGGTCAAGAGCGCCGTCGAGCGGGCGAAGGGGGCCGCGGGTGAGAAGGGCGTCGCCGTGGGCGCCGCGAGCGTCGCGCAGCAGTGCATCCGGGCCGGCCTGCTCGACGAGATCCACGTCAACCTGGTGCCCGTCCTGCTCGGAGGGGGCGTCCGGCTCTTCGAGCATTTGGGGACCGCCCCCGTTGATCTGGAGGGCCCGAGGGTGGTAGAGGCCCCGGGTGTCACGCACCTCACGTTCCGCGTCGTGAAGGGCGGCTGACGGGACGGGTTTTTGTACCCGCGCGAATATCCCCCGAACGAGGGGCTGAAGTCGTATAACTAGCCGGTCGTCGCGACGGTTTTCGAGAAAGGTGCAACTTGGCGGAGGAGAACGCGATCGAGCCCGGGCCGGAGGCGGTCGGGGGACGTCAGACGGACCGGCGGTGGCTGGCGCTGTATTTGGTGTGCGCGGCGCAGCTCATGATCGTGCTCGACGGCACGATAGTGAACGTGGCGCTGCCGGCCATCCAGGGCTCTTTGGGCTTCTCGGAGGCGGGGCTCTCGTGGGTGGTGAACGCCTACCTCCTCACCTTTGGCGGCTTCCTGCTCCTGGGCGGCCGGGCCGGCGACCTGTTCGGGCGGCGGCGGGTCTTCGCCGCGGGTCTCGCGCTCTTCACGGTCGCCTCGCTCCTGTGCGGGCTGGCCGGCTCCCAGGGCGTGCTCGTGGCGGCGCGAGCTTTGCAGGGGATAGGCGGTGCGATCATCGCCCCCGCCGCGCTCTCGATCATCATCACGACCTTCAAGGGGCCAAAGGAGAGGGCGAGGGCCATGGGCATCTGGGCCTTCGTCGTCTCCGGCGGCGCCTCCATCGGGGTCCTGCTCGGCGGCGTCCTGACGCAGACGATGGGGTGGCCCTGGATCGTTTTCGTCAACCTCCCCGTGGGCCTGGCCGCCCTCGCCCTCTGCCGCCCACTCCTGCCTCCCGACCCCAAGCCCGACACCGGCGGCGGCTTCGACCTGCCGGGAGCCTTCCTCGTGACCGCCTCCATCGTGGCCGCCGTCTACGCCATAGTCGGGGCGGCGACCAACCCGCCGATCGTCTTCGCGCTGCTGCTCCTGCTCTCGGCGGGGCTGATGGCCGCGTTCGTGGTCGTCGAGCGGCGGACGGCGGCCCCGCTCGTGCCGCCGGGCGTCTTCGCCCGCTCGCGCAACCTGGCCGCGAGCAACGTCGTCATGGCGCTCGCCGTCGTCGGGATGGTCGGGTGGTTCTTCTTCAGCGCCCTCTACCTCCAACGGGTCCTCGGCTACGACTCGCTCTCCACGGGCCTCGCCTACCTGCCGGCGACGGTCGCGCTCGGCGCGATCTCGCAGGGACCCACCGCCTGGGCCGTGAACCGCTTCGGCATCAAGCCCACGATTCTCGGCGGCCTCGGCATGATGGCCGCGGGCCTCCTGCTCTTCGCCCGCGCGCCGGTCGACGGGAACTTCCTCCTCGACGTCCTTCCCGGGATGCTCCTCCTCGGGGTCGGGGCGTCTTTCGCTTTCATGGCCGTGATCCTGGCCTCCACCGCCGGCGTCCCGGAGAACGAAGCGGGCCTGGCCTCGGGCCTCGTGAACACAAGCCAGCAGATGGGCGGCGCCCTGGGCCTCGCCGCCCTCGCCGCCGTCGCGGCCCTCGCGACGGGCCTCGCCGGATCTGACACCGCGGCCCTAAACTCGGGCTACCACGTCGCCTTCCTCGCGGGCGCGGGCTGCGTCGTCCTCGCCGCCGTCATCTCTGCCTTCCTTCTCCGGCTGCCAAAGGACGCCGACCCGCACTAACCGGCGGACGACGGCCCGCGACCACCCCCGCCGAACGTGCCCCTCGACCCCTCGCCGGGAGGCACTACCGGCCCGGAAGTGTCCCGCGATCCAACCCCAGCAAGGAAGGCGACAGAGCGCCGACCCGTCTGGTAAGCGTTGTATACGCCCTTTCTCCGTCCGTACAAGGTGGGCGTCCCGCAACCCCTCGATTCTCTGAACGGGCGGCCATACAAAACCATAAGTTTACTTTTTAAACTGATGTCATCGTGAGCTAGGGCCGGGGTTCCGCCGTCTTTCGGGCGGGGCCTGAGGCGGAAAGGAAGCGATGACGGAGAAGGTCGAACTGAAAGGCCTCGACGCGGAGGGGCTCGAAGAGCTGCGGGGGAAGGTCAGGGCGAAGCCGGAGGCGGCGCGGCGGACGCTCAAGGCGACGACCGTCTGCCAGGGGGCGATGGTCAACCACTCGTTCGTCCGGGACCTGGACGCGTTCGTCATAGACGAGCCGCCGAACCTGCTCGGGACCGACACGGCGCCCAACCCTTCGGAGGCGGCGTTGGCGGCGTTAGGTTCTTGCATCTCGGTGGGGCTCATGTCCAACGCTACGGCGCGCGGGATCGCCCTGTACGAGATCTCCATAGAGCTCGAAGGCGACATCGACACCGGCGCCGTCTGGGGAACCGGCAACACCGGCGAGGACGTCTCCGCCGGCTTCACCGCGGTAAGGGTCAAGACGACGTTGAAAGGCGACGCCTCCGACGAAGAACTGGCTGAGATGGAGAGGACCGCCGTCAAGTGGTCGCCGGTCGTCAACACGTTTACCAACCCCGTCGAGTTCTCCTCGGAGCTGGTGACCGGGGGGTGACCGTACCGGAGGAAAAGACGGCCGTCGGGCGGGAGACCCCGTTCGACGGCGTGCTCGACGATTTGCGGGAGGCCATCGCCGAGGACCTGGAGCCGAACCTGCAGGAGATCGACGTCGACGGCGTCTACCCCGAAACGTTCATGCGCCGGATGGGCGAGCTGGGAGGTTTCCGTCAGGGCACCGCCGCGGAGTTGGGCGGGGCCGGGCGCGGCGTCGGCTACACGATCCGGCTGATGGAAGAGGTCTCCAAGACCTGCCTCAGCACCGGCTTCTGCGTCTGGTGCCAGACCGTCTGCGCCTGGTACGTCCAGAACAGCGACAACGACTACCTGAAGGAGAACGTCTTACCCGACGTCATCTCCGGCAACGTCCGGGCCGGAACCGGGCTCTCCAACCCGATGAAGCACCTCTCGGGGATAGAGCGCATCAAGCTCTCCGCCGCTCGCCGGTCGGACGGTTTCGTGCTCAACGGCGCCATACCGTGGGTCTCCAACGTCGAGGATCGGGACCATTACTTCGCGGTGGTGGCCGGCGTCGAGGACGAGGACGGCTACGCGATGATGGTCGTACCCTCCGGCGCCGACGGCGTGAAGATGCGCAACGGCGGCGAGTTTATCGCGCTGGAGGGCAGCAGCACCTGGGGCTGGCGTTTCAAGGACGCCTTTATCCCGGACGAGTACGTGCTGGCCGACCCCGCGGCGCCGTTTATCCGGCGTATTCGGCCCGGGTTCGTGTTGACGCAGGGCGGGATCGGGCTCGGGCTCGTGGGCGGTTGTCTGGACCTCATGCGGCGGGCCAACAAC
>CAXUFZ010000113.1:0-10753 GCA_964250345.1 uncultured Rubrobacteraceae bacterium | reverse complement strand
GTGCGTGTCCGTGGTGTCGGCCGGCGCCCTCGCCCTGTCGCAGTCGGCCACGGCGCTACAGGGCGCCGCCCCCGCCCACCCCAACCCCCGCCCCCCCGGCGGCTACCGGGCGTGGCCTCGGCCCGACGCGCTGGCCGAGATCCCCGGTTGGGCCCCCAACCTCACGGTCGTTCGGAGCGGCGCCGGCCTCCCGCTCGGCGCGCTGCTGCGGGGTGACGGGGGGAACATCCGCCTGCCCGACGGAAGCCCGGCGGCCGTAGAGCTGGACACGATGCGGACCGTGGGCACGCCTGTCGGATCCACGCCCGTAGAGGTCTCACAGACCCTCCTCGGCCTACCGTATCGTTGGGGTGGCACCGACTCCACCGTCGGGATGGACTGCTCGGGCATGGTCTTTCGGGTGATGCAAGTTTGCGGCGTCGCCGTGCCCCGCGACGCCGACGACCAGTTCGAGCGGGCGCCCTTCAAGAGCCGGGAAGGCTGGGAGAAGGCCGAGCCAGAAGACCTGATCTTCTTCGGCGAAACCTTCGTCACCCACGTCGGCTTCTACCTCGGCGACGGAACATACATCTCCGAACGCTCCGCCGGCACCGCCGTCTGCGGCGTCGAAGAAGACCCGTACTGGGGCTTCGCCCGCTACTGACGGCAAGCGTAACGATCCGTCCGGTGGCGTTGTGACGTGCGGCCGGTTTCGTTAAACTTTGTTTTGCGTACGATGCAGGCGGAAGGTGCGGCTTGGAGACGCGACGCAAGCTCAACAAGGTCGGTGGGTCGGTGATGTTGCCGATCCCCCCCGAGATGCTGGAGGAGTTGGCCCTGGAAGCAGGCTCCGAGGTGAAAGTGGTTTCGGGGAACGGGCAGATCCAGGTGGAGCCCGCGGTTCGGAGGCCTTCCCCAGAGGTGGCGGAGTTCATGCGCCGGTTTATGGGGCAGTACGATCAGGCCTTGAGGAACCTCGCCGACAGGTAGCCTTTGCGCCCCGACGTAGCGGAGCTTCTCTTCCTCCACACGGTCGTCGTCCAGGAGTACGGCAGCCCCCACGGTGTGCGAGACTCGGGAGCTTTGGAAGCCGCGGTGGCACGTCCGTGGTCCGCCTCGTTCGGGCGGGAGCACTCCCCCACGATCTCCGAGAAGGCCGCGGCGCTCACCGAGAGCGTCATACAGAGGCATCCCTTCGTGGACGGCAACAAGAGGACGGGCGTGACCGCGGGCGCATATCTCCTCTCCACCCTGGGCCACGAGCTGACGGCGACGAACGATGAGCTGGAGGAGTTCGCGGTAGCCGTTGCGAACCGGGATCTCGCGTTCGAACAGATGGCCCGCTGGTTCGGAGACCGTTCACGGCAGGCGTAACTCTCCACCGCAGCACACTTACCGGCTGCGTTCGCGGCGAAGCATATTCTTCGTCCTGTGCGCTTGACCAGATCAGCGTCGCTCGTACAAAACGTCTCTGGATCCACAGTCTTCCGAACTGGCCCGAGTTGGTCGGTGCTCGAATGCTTCGGCACGCGAGGTAATCGGCGCCAGGGCGTCCAATTAGCCTTGGTCATCCCGCCGTGTCAGGGGACGGACCTGGTCGATCTTACCTCCCTTGATCAGGGACCCGTCGTCCGTGCGAAGCAGCCGCCAGGTGCCGTCCTCGAAGTCGTGCAGGGTCCTTCCCCCGTCGGGGTAATGGACGACGTCGCTCGCCATCCGGGTTCCGAAGATGAGGTAGGTGCAGGGCGCGTCCGAGCGGTTCACGACCTGGTGGGCGTTCGCCGCGCCCGCCGGCCAGCAGGCCGCGTCGCCGGTACGCAGCAGATGCTCGCCGTCCTCCTCGACCACGGTCGCCTCCCCCGAGAGCATATAGAGAAACTCGTCTTCCTCCTCGTGCCAGTGCCGGTCGGAAGATCTCGCCCCCGGTTGCAGCGTCTGGACGTAGGCGCCGAACTGGGTCAACCCGCCCGCGTCCGAATACTCCAACTGCTCCGTCCGTTGCTCGGTATCTTGAACCATTGGTGCTTGGTCTTTTCGAACGATCATCCGGTCCCTCCCGTAACGCGTTCGTAGGTAAACTCGGCGTCCTCGCCTCCGAGGCGCCCGCACGAGGCGAGTAGGCCCCGCGCGGCGAGGTGGCTCGGATCCATTCTACGGCAGAGGAGCATTCTCGGCCGATCGCCTGGGACGGGCGCGCGATTCGTGCGAAGGGCCGGATGGTCGGCGGGGGCGTTTTGGGGCCGCGAGAACCCTTCTTTGTACGTCTGTACAAACGCTCCCCGTACCCTCCTATTGCATGAATATTAAAGGTGCGCTTATACTGCCGAACGACAAACCCTGTGTATGCGCCGAAGGAACACCCCGAAACCGGCCGACATTCGTACAACGAACCGTACGATGGACGCGTGGTAGGCGCGGGATTTAGAGAGGAGAAGACATGTCGGTCAAGAGAGGGAAGCCCGGCCTAGGGAAGCCGCTGGACCCGAGGGGATTCTCGCGGCGGGACTTTCTCAAAATGGGCGGTGGCGGTTTGGCTGGCGCGGCGCTGCTGGGGACCGCGGGCTGTGGCAGCATCTTCGGCGGCGGAGGCGGCCAGCAGCAGGGTGGCGGCGGAGGCCGTAAGGTTTTCAACGGCTATTTCGAGGCCGACGTTCTGGACCTCAACTCGATCACCACCACGGACAGTTATTCGTTCAACGTTCTGAACAACGTGATGGAGGGCCTGTACCGGCTCGACGAGAACCACGAGCCTGCGCCGGCGATGGCCGAGGGCGTCGAGGTCAGCGACGATGAGTTGACGTACACGTTCACGCTTAGGGACGGGATCACCTGGTCGAACGGGGACCCTGTCACGGCCGGGGACTTCATGTACGCCTGGATGCGAGCCCTGAACCCCGACACGGCTGGCGACTACGCTTTCATCATCGCCCAGTTCGTCGAAGGAGCCACGGAGTTCAATGCCGGCGAGGGCAGCGAGGGGGACGTAGGCATAGCTGCGCCCGACGACAAGACGCTAGAGGTTACCCTGGCGGCGCCGGCGCCGTTCTTCCTGGGACTAACCTCTTTCGTGACCTACCTTCCGCTTAACCAGCAGTTCGTCGAGCAACAGGGTGACGACTTCGCCCTGGGTGTGGACTCGCTCTTGTACAACGGTCCTTACACTATGACGGAGTTCGATGCCTCCAGCCAGGTGGTGTTTGCCAAGAACAACGATTACTGGGACGCGGACAACGTCGACGTCGATGAGGTCAACGTAAGGATCATCAAAGAGGACGAGACGGCGCTCAACCTCTATGAGTCGGGTGAGCTCGACGTCTTTGTGCTCGCGGGCCAGTATTTCGACCAGTTCCGGGGCTCCGAAGAGTACGTGACCGCGCCGTACTTCCTCACATACTTCCTTTACCTGAACGCCGAAGATCCCGTTATCGGAAACCTGAACATTCGAAAGGCCCTCCAGATCGGCTTCGACCGGGAGGCCGTGGTGAACAGAATCCAAAACAACGGCTACGTACCCGCCGTGGGGCTCGTGCCACCGGGTGTGGCCGGGCCCGGAGGCCAGACCTTCCGCGAGGCCGTGGGCGATACGCTGCCTGCCTTCGACCCCGACCAAGCGAGGCAATTCTACCAGCGGGGCGTCGAGGAGTTGGGAGAGGACCCCACCATCGAGGTGCTCGTCAGCGACGACGATACCACCCGGGATGTCGGCACCTTCCTCCAAGATCAGTTCAGCAAGAATCTGGGCGCGAACGTCAACACGCAGGTGACGACCTTCGAGGACCTTCTCGAGCGCGAGGACACCGGCGACTACCAGATCGCGGCCTCGTCCTGGATCGCCGACTACAACGACCCGTTGACGTACATGGACCTCTGGCTTTCGGACTCCTCCTTCAACCGGGTCGGCTTCTCCGACGATCGCTACGACCAGTTGATCCAGACCGCCCAAACGAGCACCGACAACAACGAGCGCATGAGCGCGATGGAAGAGGCCGAGAGGATCCTGCTTGAGGATGCCGCGATCGGCCCGATCTCCCATGGGGTCTACGCCAGAATCCAGAAGCCTTACGTCACGCAGAACGTAGACCATCCGTATGGCGCCGCCGACGAGTACAAGCTGCTGCGCATAGAAGGCAAGTAAACACGCTAGAGAAAGACTACGGGGGGCTGGGACGGGATCTTGGACACTATGGATCTCGTCTCGGTCCCCGCAAGATCGCTGAAAGACGCATCGTTTGCAGCCGAGGGCGTTCGTAGATGTTTGCTCTTGTACATTTGTACGAAGGGCGTCTTGAGGGTGCATTGCAGGGATGTCGGAGAAGGGCTTATACTGCAGGTGTAGATAGGTGTAAAAGCTACAAAAGCGAACGCATTTGACGCCGCCGCGTGCTTACACGAAGCCCCGAAAGCGCGTTGTGGCGTTGGTCGGCGAACATCCCGATTTGAGAGGAGAGCGTATGGAAAAAGTAGACAAGTCTAGGCCGGAGTCGGAGGCACTGCTGCTTCTGAGACAGCTATCCCGCAGGGACTTTTTGAAGATGGGCGGCGCCGGCTTGGTCGGCGCCTCGCTTTTGGGCACCGCGGGTTGCGGCAGTGTCTTCGGCGGCGGTCAGGGTGGAGGCGGCGGGGGGAGTGGATCCAACTTCCTCACCTACAACCTCAGGACTGAGATCGACGATCTGAACTCCGCGACCGCCACGGATGAGGTGTCGTTCACGGTTCTGATCAATACAATGGAGGGTCTCTACCGGCTCGACGAGAACGACGAGCCCGTGCCGGCGATGGCCGAAGGAGTGGAGACGAGCGAGGACGAGCTTACTTACACCTTCACGCTGCGCGACGGTGTGACATGGTCCAACGGAGACCCCGTGACCGCCCAGGACTTCAGATACGCCTGGTTGAAGGCGCTAAATCCTGAAACGGCGAGCGAATACTCTTACATAATCGCGCAGTTCGTAGAGGGTGCCACCGAGTACAATGCCGAGGAAGGAAGCCTGGAAGACGTCGCCATCGAGGCGGTGGACGATAGGACGCTACGCGTCGGGCTCGTTGCCAAATCGCCCTTCTTCTTGCAACTTACGACTTTTCCGACTTACCTCCCACAGCAGCAGGCGTTCGTCGAAGATCAGGGCGACGGCTACGCGCAGGGCGCGGACTCGCTTCTCTACAACGGACCCTACACCGTGACGCAGGGTTCGATCAGCGCTGGCGGACGGACCGTTCTGGAGAAGAACGACGGGTACTGGGATAAGTCCAACGTCGCTGTCCCGCGCATCAACATGGAGATCGTCAAGGAAGAAAACACGGCGATCGACCTGTACGAGTCCGGAGAACTGGATATAACCGGCCTGTCGGGCAACAACGTCAGGCAGTACCAGGATAGCCCCGATTTCTACCGGATAGTCGAAGCCACCACCTTCTTCGGTCTGATGAACCACGACGACGAGGCACTGGGCAACGTAAACATCCGCAGGGCGTTGATGATCGGCTTCGACAAACAGGCCCTCGCCGACCAGATACTCGCCAACGGCTCCGAGCCGGCTTACGCTCTGGTGCCGCCGGCGATCACGCCGGGCCCCGGGAACCAGACGTTTCGTGAGGCAAACGGCGACCAGATGCCGACGGACGCCGGCGAGGCGCGACAGCTCTGGGAACAGGGCGTGGAAGAGCTTGGCGGGGCGCCCGACATCACCATGCTGTTCGGGGACGATAGCCTTAGTCGCGACATAGCGACCTTTATTCAGAATCAGTACAGCGAGAACTTAGGGGCTGACTTCGAGATAGAGATCCTCCCCTTCGAGGCCGGACTGGACAGGGTAGACAATCAGGACTATCAAATCTCCTTCGTCTCGGGCTGGGGCGCGGACTACAACGACCCGATGACGTTTTTGGACCTCTTCGTCTCCTCCAGTCCAATCTACAGAACCGGATTCCAGAACGACCGTTACGACCAGCTTATCGCGGACGCCAAGGCGGAGGCCAACCAGGATCGGCGCATGGAGATGATGCTGGAGGCGGAGACCATACTGTTCGACGAGGCGGTGATCGCGCCCGAGTATTACCGGACGCGCGCCGGCATCAAGAAACCTTACTACAAGGGTTTCGTTGACCACGCGTTCGGCGGCAGCCCCGGCTTCAAGTACGCCAGCATCGAAGGGAAGTAAGCGGTCTGGTGAAGGGTCGGAAGAAGATCTCCGCCGGGAAGGATCGGGCCGCAAATCAGGCTCCAATCCTTCTCATCGGCCTGCGGACATCCGGTGAGGGGGCAAAGAGATGATTAGGTACACGCTCAAGCGCTTGGTCAACGCCTTCATTATTTTGTTGATTATCGCGACGGCGACCTGGATCTTGCTGCAACTCCTTCCGGGTTCGCCATTCAATGACGAGAAGCTCTCGGACGAGGCGAGGGCGCAGATCGAAGCCAAGTACGGGCTGGACGATCCCTTACCGGTCCAGTACTTCAGGTACATGGGGAACCTGCTGCAGGGGGATCTCGGCAACTCCTACGCCTTCAACGGGACGCCCGTGACCAGCATAATCTTCGGACCCAGGTTGGCCGTGTCGGCGTTCCTGGGAGCCCAGGCGCTCATTATCGGTACCATCGGCGGGATCGTTCTCGGGGCCATCGCGGCGATGCGGCACAACACGGCCGTGGACAAATTTACCTCCATGCTTTCCATACTGGGCATCTCGGTACCCTCGTTCGTGCTGGCGCCGCTCTTGCAGAAGTGGCTCGCGGTCGAACTTGGGCTGTTCCCCATAGCCTTCTTCGATAGCTGGATGCACTCCGTGTTGCCGTCGCTAGTGCTCGGTATCGCGGTAGGCGCGGTGGTGGCGACGTACACGAGGACTGAGATGTTGGAGGTGTTCGGTCAAGACTACGTGACGCTGGCCCGATCCAAAGGGCTGACCCGCGTCGCGGTCGTGGCCCGGCACGTGCTCAGGAACTCTATGATCCCGCTGGTGACCATCCTGGTGCCGCTGGCGGCGGCGCTCCTGACCGGGACTCTCATCGTCGAGCAGGTCTTCTCCGTGCCGGGGCTCGGTGAGCTATTCGTGCGCTCCATCTTCGTGAACGACTACTCCGTGATCATGGGCACCACGCTCCTGTTCGCGCTCTTCTTCGTAGCCTCGTATCTGATACAGGACATCCTCTACGGCATAATCGACCCGCGCATCCGCGTGGCGGGATCTAGGGAGTAGGTGACACATGGAGACTAAGGACACGCAGCTCACGCTCACGCCGGAACTCTTCGGTCCCGCCGAGACGAGCGCGGGAGAGGCCGAGAAGATCACCGGCCCGTCGATAGGTTTCTGGAGCGACGCGTGGCGCAGGCTCAAGAAGAACCGTGTCGCGCTGGTGTCGGCGGCCTTGATCCTGCTCGTTATCGCACTCGCCTTTCTGGGGCCGTACCTGACGTCGTACACGGCCTTCGGGCAGGACCTCACCCGCCAGTTTCGGGCGCCGTCGCTCGACGGTTTCTGGTTCGGCACGGACGAGTTCGGGCGCAGCATGTTCGACCGCGTTTGGGAGGGGACGCAGGTCTCCCTGTACATCGCGTTCCTCGCCACCGCCCTGGATCTCGGCATCGGCATGTTCTACGGGGCGGTATCCGCCTACTACGGTGGCAGGGTAGACAACGTTATGCAGCGCTTTATCGAGATCTTGGTTGGTATACCCAACCTTGTCGTCATCATCCTGCTCATGTTGGTCTTCAGCCCCGGGATTCTTTCGATAACTATTGCGATAGCCTTGACCGGATGGCCCACGACGGCACGCCTCATCCGGGGGCAGGTGCTCAGGCTCAAGGAGCAGGAGTTCTTCCTCGCGTCCCGAACCCTGGGTGCCAAAAGCGGACGTTTGATCTTGAAGCATCTCATACCCAACGTGCTCTACATCGTCATCATCACGTTGATGTTCACGGTCCCATCGGCGATCTTCTTCGAAGCGTTTCTCAGCTTCATCGGGCTGGGCATTCAGGTGCCGAACGCCTCGCTGGGGGCCCTGATCAGCGACGGGGCGGATCAGATGAGGTTCTACCCGCACCTGCTCGTGTTCCCGGCCATCGTACTGGTCATCCTGACCATCAGCTTCAGGCTCTTGGGCGACGGGTTGCGAGACGCCCTCGACCCGAGGATGAGGAAGTAACGTGGCCCTCGCCAACGGGGAAGCCATCCTCAGAGTAGACGACCTGCGCATCTCCTTCGGTACCTACGCGGGGGAAGTGCAGGCCCTGCGGGGGGTCTCCTTTGACCTGCGGCGGGGCGAGACGCTCGCGATTGTCGGCGAGTCCGGCTCGGGAAAGTCCGTCACGGCCAGGAGCGTCATGCGTCTCAACCCCGAGTCGAACACCCGGGTCAAGGGGGGCGAGATACTATTCGAGGGGCGGAACATACTCGGACTTTCCGAGGGGCAGATGCAAAGCGTCCGGGGACCGAAGATAGCGATGGTCTTCCAGGATCCTATGACCTCGCTCGATCCGACGATGCGGGTGGGTCGGCAAATTGTCGAGAGCCTCAGGAAGCACCTCGGTATGAAGGGGAGCCAGGCGATGGAGCGGGCCGTGGAGCTCCTCAAGCTGGTCGGCATCCCGAACGCCGAGGAGCGCGTCAGGCAGTACCCGCACCAGTTCTCCGGCGGGATGCGCCAGAGGGTCGTGATCGCGATAGCCCTCGCGTGCGACCCGCAGATACTGATCGCCGACGAGCCGACGACGGCCTTGGACGTGACGATCCAGGCCCAGATCCTGGAGCTCATGCGCGAGCTGCAAGATCGGCTTGGCATGTCCATCATCCTGATTACGCACGACCTGGGCGTGGTCGCCAGCACGGCCCACCGCATCGCGGTGATGTACGGCGGCAAGGTCGTGGAGACGGGGACGGTCAGGGACGTCTTCTACAATCCCCAGATGCCGTATACTTGGGGCCTCCTGGCCTCGATCCCGCTGCCGACGGCGGACCGTTCGCAGGAGTTAATCCCCATCCCCGGCACCCCGCCTGACGCCCTGGATCCGCCGAAGGGTTGCCCCTTCACCGCCCGCTGCCCCTACGCCATGAAGGTCTGCTCCGAAGAGATGCCCGCCTACACCTCGTTCTCTCAAGAGCACAGGGCGGCCTGCTGGCTGCATCACGAGATGGCTCCCAGAGTCGAGCCCCCGGCGCGGGTAGGAGGGCAACGATGACGGAGCAGGGGACCAACGGCGACGCGAACGGGCAAGCACTGCTACAGGTAAAAGACCTCAAGAAGCATTTTCAGGTCGGGCGGGGCGCGACGCTCAAGGCGGTGGACGGGATCTCGCTGGAGATCCAGAAGGGCGAAACCTTCGGCCTGGTCGGCGAATCGGGTTGCGGCAAGACCACCGTCGGCCGTACGCTCGTGAGGCTCTACGAGCCCTCCAGCGGGCAGATAGTCTACGGTGGCAAGGATATTCACCAGGCGAAAGGCAGCGAGGCGAAGAGCCTGAACCGCCGGATGCAGATGGTCTTCCAGGACCCCCAGGCCTCGCTGAACCCGCGCATGACCGTCTCGGAGATCGTGGCCGAAGGCCTGGACATCCACGGCCTGGCCGGCAGCAAGGGCGAGCGCCAGAAGCGGGTGCACGATCTTCTGGAAACGGTGGGATTGAGCAGAGAGCACGCGGGGCGTTACCCGCACGAGTTCTCCGGGGGCCAACGACAGAGGATCGGGATCGCCCGGGCACTGGCCGTGGACCCGGACTTTATCGTGGCGGACGAGCCGGTGAGTGCCCTGGACGTCTCGATCCAGGCGCAGGTTATCAACCTGATGAAGAAGCTCCAGCGGGAGCGGGAACTGACGTACCTGTTCATCTCCCACGATCTTTCCGTCGTCAAATACATCTCCGACCGCGTGGGCGTGATGTACCTGGGCGTGATGGTGGAGATGGCCCCTAGCGACGAGCTCTACGCGAACCCGATGCACCCCTACACCCAGGCCCTTCTCTCCGCCGTCCCGGTCCCCGACCCGGACGTGGAGACGGAGCGCGAACGCATCGTGCTCGCGGGCGACGTGCCGAGCCCGGTGAGCCCGCCGAGCGGCTGCCGCTTCCGCACCCGCTGCCCCTACGCGACCGACGCCTGCGCCCACGACGACCCCGTCTGGCGCGAGGTGAGCCCGGAGCACTGGGTTGCCGCCTGCCACTGCATCGACTAGGCTTTGAGGTTGCAGGGGTCCTCTTCGGGGTGGGGTCCCGGCAGCCGTACCTCGAACCCGGAGCTTGAAAGCCTCAGAAGGAGGCGACCCAAAACTTATACAGGGAGGTGGATCGCGCCTTGAAAAAGATCGTCGCCACGTTCTCCATCGCCGCCTTCGACCCCGAGACGGACTCCCTGGGTGTCGCCGTCCAGTCCAAGTTTCTGGCCGTCGGCGCGGTGGTCCCGTGGGCGCGGGCGGGCGTCGGCGCGGTGGCGACCCAGGCGATGGCGAACTACAACTACGGCCCGAGCGGCCTGGAGCTCATGGCCCGGGGAAGGACCGCGGAGGAGACCGTCGAAGCCCTGACCTCGGCGGACGAAGAGCGGGAGCACCGCCAGATCGGCGTCGTGGACGCGCGGGGACGGGCGGCGACGTTCACGGGCTCGGAGTGCTTCGACTGGGCGGGCGGCGTGACCGGCGAGCACTACGCCGCGCAGGGCAACATCCTGGTCGGCCGGGAGACCGTGGAGGCGATGGCGGAGGCTTACGAAGGGGCGAGAGGTGACCTCGCGGCGCGGCTGCTCGCGGCGCTCGGCGCGGGTCAGGCGGCGGGCGGCGCCGCGAGGG
>CAXUFZ010000112.1:0-10785 GCA_964250345.1 uncultured Rubrobacteraceae bacterium | reverse complement strand
GTCTCTCCCATCACGTTAGGCCCGGATTATATCGCAGCATCCCTAACGAACGAACCCCGCGGCACGCCAAAGGCCCGGCCGGTGCTCCGGCCGGGCCCGATACGGTGCTTTGTGGCGCGTTAGGCCTTGCCCTCGGCGGCGTACTCGCGGAGGAAGCCCTCGAAGAGGCGGCGGTGACCCTGCTCGTCGTGGAGGATGGCTATGAACATGTCGTTGGTAACCGGGTCGATCTCCTCGGTCTCCTCGACGATGCGGGTGTAGTGCTGGATGGCGCCGTCCTCGGCGTCGATGACGCCCCTGATGACGTGGACCACGTCGATCTGGTCCTCCGGCGGCTGCAGCGCCAACTGGCTGGCCTTGAAGTCGGCCGAACCAGGCACCACACCGTAGAGCTCCTTGATGCGCGCCGCGATCTGCTGCGCGTGCCCGAGCTCCTCCTGGATGTCCTCCTCGATGCTCTCCTTGACCTCCTGGGCCCTGACACCATCGGGGTTGATGGAGTTGGTCACGTAGTTCATGACCGTCTCAAGCTCCATGAAGTAAGCCGTCTTGAGCAGCTCCACGACGGCCTCGCGCTGATCCGCGTTCTCCTCGGCGAGGATGCCCTCGTTGCTCTTGTTGATGTCTACCATGCTTGCCTCCCGTGCAAGTCTCTCCTTACTACGACATATTTCTACCCCAAGAGGCCCGGACAAAACGTGAAAAGATGGACAGATGGAGGGAGGTATCCGAGGCTTTTCTAGCGCCCCGGCTCCCCGGGTTTCATCTCGTCGAGGCGGGCTTTTATCTCGGCCAGCTCCTGCAGGACGACGCGGTCGGTGGCGGAGAGGCCGCGGACGTTCTCCAGCAGGCTCTCCACGTCCTCCTCCACCTCTTCGACGTCCTCTTCCAGCTCGTCCACCTCCTCTCCCAGCTCCTGGAAGTCTCCGCCGAGGAGGAGTTGCTGGGCGAAGGCGGCGACGCCGCCGATGAGCATGGCGAGGATGACGTTTCCGGTCCACTGCAGGACCATCGAGAGCACCTTGCCGGCCGGGGTCTGCGCGGAGATGTCGCCGTAGCCGACGGTGTTTATGGTGGTGTTGGCCCAATACATCCCGTCGAAGACGCTGACGCCTTCGAGGCGGGCGAAGGCCAGGCCCCCGCCGAAGACGGCGATGAACGCCAGCACGACCGCGTACGGGAGCAGCGTGATGTTGACGAAGCGCCCCAGCACGGCCGGCATCATGTCTATGAGCCGGAGGAGCCGGAGGACCCACAGCGCCTGCAACACGCCGGGCAGGAGCGGGACCGTCAGGATGAGGACGGCGAGGTCGAGCTTGTTGTGCCGGAGGAACTCGCGGTTGTCCGGGGCGAGGCGGAGCATGTAGAGGAACTCGAAGAGAAACCACCCGTAGATCGCCCAGTTCAGCGCCGCGCTGAAGGCGGCGAGCGCGCCCGACGGCTCGGAGAAGTGCAGGATCAAAGCCGGTATCACCAGCAGCACGACGACCACCGTCGGGACGTCCAGACGCCGCGCCCTGGCCGCCTGCTCCTCGGTCATGCCCGGGACGACGTGGGTGGTCCGTCCCAGATCCGTCCCCCTAACCGCCCCGGCTCCCATAACCTCTCCTCCCTGTCGTACCGCCCGCGCGAACCACTGTACCTACGCGCCGCACACCACTAGGTTTCGCCCCAAACACCCGGGAGTCGGGAGCCGTCACCCCCCCAAGCGTTTCCCGACTCCCGACTCCCGAAGCGAGCGTCAGAGAGCGCCTCCCGACTCCCGAACGCACGGAAGCCACGAACACCGCCCGGGCGACGCTACCCGTCGTGCAGCTTGGGCTCGGTGCGGGCCTCCATCGCGGCCTCGACGCACTCGTCGACGTCGGAGTCCGCGGAGGCCGAGACGCCGGCGGCGAACACGCCCTCCACGAACGGCGCGTCCACGAGCCGGACCCGGCCGCGGTCTTCTTCCGAGAGCATTTCGAGGACCGTCTCCGTGGAGAGGACGGCGCTGCCGAGGTCCATGAAGACCAGGATCTCGTCGGCCTTGGTGCCGCGGATCGCACCCTCAATTCTCTCTGGGTCCGTGCCGAAGCCGCCTTCAGCGTCGCCGCCGACGACCGAGATCTCGACCTCCCCCGCCATCTGCCGCACGAGGTCGGCCGTGCCCTCGGCGATCTTCTGGCTGTGCGAGACGAGCACGAGCCCGACGCTCATTCGGAACCCTCTAAAGCGCGCGCCGCGGCATCCAGCAGCAGGTGCGTGGAGGTCGCGCCGGGGTCCCTGTGCCCCTCGGCCCGCGCCCCGAGGTAACTCGCCCGGCCCCTCCTCGCCGTGAGCGGGACGGTGGACTCGGCCCCTTGTTCCGCGGCCTCGGCCGCCGCCCGGAGGACCGCCGCGACGCTCGCGCCCGACGCATCCGCGGCCCCCTTGGCGGCCTCGACCGCGGGGGCGAGGGCGTCCACCATCGTCTTGTCTCCCACCTCGGCCTTGCCGCGCTGGCGCAGGCCGTTCAGCGCGGCTTCGAGGGCTCCGGCCGCGTCTGCGGGCGAGACCTCGTCCTTGCCGGAGAGGTCGGAGGAGGCGCGGAGGAAGGCCGTGCCGTAGAGCGGGCCCGCGGCGCCGCCGACCTTGCCGACGAGGGCGACGGAGACGGCTTTCAGGACGTCGGCCGGGGTTGAGGGTTCAGCCGTGTCCAGGCGTTCGAGGGCGGCCTGGAAGCCGCGGCGCATGTTGTTGCCGTGGTCGCCGTCCCCGATCTCGGAGTCCAGCTTCGTGAGGTACTGCCGGTTCTCCGCCACCGCCGCGGCCATCGACCGCACGATGCCGATTGTCCTCTCGGTCGCGCCCAAGGCGCCTCCTCTCTCGGTCCGTGTGCGCGTCAAGAGTACATCCGCGCCGGACGCGGCGCAGGGGTTAGGCCGGGGCTAGGACGGTTCGTCGTTCAGGATGGCGAGCATGTCGTTGGCGGTGGCCTCGTCGGTGATCAGGACGTTGACGAGGCCCGAGCGCGCGGCCCCTATGTTCGCCAGGGCCTTTCGCGCGCCCCACCCCATCCCCACGCGGGTCGGCACCCGCCCGAGTTGCCGGTGGCCGATGCCCACGTTGCGCGCGTCCATCTCGACGGGGACCCGGGAGCCGTCGCGGGCGCGGTACGAGCTGCAGACCTCGCTGACGGCCCCCCGGCCGGCGATGTGCGCGAGGTCGTCATCGTCGAGGTAGCCCGCCCGGTACTGGCCGGCGTTGCGGTCCACGGTACCGATGCCGACGACCACGACGTCGGCCCGCACGCCCAACTCCATGGTGCGGGCTATGTGCCGGTCGCGCGCGAGGCCCTCGCGCACAGCCTCGTCGGCGACGAGGACGGGGGCCTGCAGGAGGTAGGCCTTCGCGCCGAGCGCGCGGGCGAGGCCGGCCGTGATCGCGGCCCCGTCGAGATCGGGAACCGACCCGCCCACGCTCCCGCTCAACTGCACCACCGTCACGCCCTCGCGCTCGCGCAGGCGCCCGCTGCCGACCATCCCGTGCACCGCGCTGCTCCACCCGACGCCGACGATGTCCCCGTCGTTTATGTGCCGCTGCAGGTGCAGCGCCCCGAACGCCGCGACGTCGTCCCGCGAGGACCGCCCCGCCGCCCGCACCAGACACTCCCTCAAACCGAGCCGCGAGCGGAGCTCCTGTCCCAACCCGGACGCGGCCTCCATCGGCGCCCGGACCCGGATCTCCACCAGCCCCAGATCCCGCGCCTCCTTGAGCATCCTCGACACGTTCGACCGCGACAGGTTTAGCTGCCGCGCGATCCTCTCCTGCGTAAAACGCTCTATGTAGTAGAGCTGCGCCGCCTCCCCGAGCAGCCACAACTTGTCCTCCGACACGTCCCCGTCGCGCGTTCGGGCCAAGCCGAACCTAGCCCTCTAAACCACTATGCATACAGCCCCGCGCACATGCAAGCCAAAGACGCAGCCCCAAAATATCTCCCCTCTCCCGTCTTGCACAAACGTGCAGCCGCTGAATTATTGACACAGAACCCGCGCAGCGTCTAGACTTCGGCGTGGAGAAGGAAAGGAGAAAAGCGGTGGCAAAAAAGGTTACGCCGATGCCCGGCGCTCGTGTCCGGGGCAGGCAATTCACCAGAGGGCAGGTCCTGAAGATGGGCGGCGCGCTGGCGGCCGGGTCCATGGCGGCGCCGTGGCTCGCCGGTTGCGGCGGGGGCGGCGGGGATCTCTCCGGGTCGGAGATCACCATAGCCGCGGTCAACAACCCCCAGATGGAGGACATGGAGGGGTTGATCCAGAACTTTAAGCGGCAGACCGGCATCACGGCCAGGTTCCAGTTCCTGCCGGAGAACGACCTGCGTTCGAGGGTGACCCAGGATGTCTCGCTCAACGCGGGCAACTTCGACATCGTCATGGTCGGCGCGTATGAGACCCCGATCTGGGCGGCGAGCGAGTGGCTGGAGCCGCTGAACCCGTACTTCGACGACATGAGCCAGCAAGAGAGCAGCAACTACGACCTCGACGACGTCCTGCAGACGTGGCGCACGGCCCTCTCCTACGAGGACCAGCTCTACTCGCTGCCCTTCTACGGCGAGAGCTCGTCGCTCTTCTACCGGACGGACCTCTTCGAGGAGGCCGGCATCCAGATGCCCGAGCGTCCGACGTGGGATCAGGTCATAGGCTTCGCCGAGCAGTTGCACGACCCTGACAACGGTGTCACCGGGATGGCGATGCGCGGGCTGCCGGGCTGGGGCGCGAACATGGGCCCGTTCATGACGATGATGAACACCTACGGCGGCCGGGTGTACGACGAGAACTGGCAGCCGCAGATGACCTCGCCGGAAATCCGCAACGCCATCGAGGCGTACCTGAACATAGCCACCAACGTCGCCCAATCGGGGATAACCTCGGACAACTTCCCCGAATGCCTGACGCTGTTCTCCTCCGGCAGGGCCGCGATGTGGTACGACGCGACCGTCGCCGGGGGCCTCGTGGCCGGCCCCGACTCGGACGTCGCCGAGAACGTCGGCTTCGCCTACGCGCCGACGGCCGTCACGGAGAACGGGTCGCACTGGCTGTGGTGCTGGTCGCTCGGCATCGAGTCCGCCAGCAAGAACAAGGAGGCGGCCTTCGAGTTCCTCAAGTGGTGCACGAGCAAGGACTACATAAACCTGGTCGGCGAGGAGCTGGGCTACGGCCGGGTCCCGCCGGGCACGCGCCGCTCCACCACCGAGAACACGCCCTACGGCGAGAACCCCTGGACCGACGTCGAGCTCACCTCCATCGAGACGGCGGACCTCAACAACCCGACCAGGGACCCGGTGCCGTACGCCGGCATCCAGTACATCCCGATCCCGGAGTGGCAGCAGCTCGGGGACTTCATGGGCCGCCAACTGGCGAGCGTGGTCACCGGCGACTCGACGCCGGAGCAGATGCAGCAGGCGTGCCAGGACGAGGCCCTCAAGGTCGCCAGGCAGGGCCAGTACCTCCAGAGCTAAGGGCGGGTTGGCAAGGCACACGATGAGAGAAAGCGTGGTGGTGTAGGTGGCGGCTGCAAGCGGTGCCGGCAAGGCGGGCGGGGGCGGCATGAAGCCGACCTCCGCGGGGAGGCAGCGGAAGACGCTGCTCTACCCGGCGCTCATAATCATCGCGATAATCACGCAGATACCGTTCATCTACACCATCTACCTGAGCTTCTACGCCTGGAACCTGACCCGCCCGGACCTCGGGCGGGTCTTCAACGGGCTCGGCAACTACACCCTGGAGGTGCTCTCCGCCGAGTTCCTGACCATCGCCTTGCAGACGTTGGCGATCACGGCGATCTCGCTCGTGCTCTGCTGCGCAATCGGGCTGGCCCTCGCCCTACTCCTGAACCGGAACTTCTTCGCCAAGGGACTCATCCAGACCCTGCTCGTCACGCCGTTCTTTATCATGCCGGTCGTGACGGGGCTCATCTGGAAGAACGAGCTGTTCAGCCCCAACTTCGGCCTCGTCACCTGGATGGCCGGCCTCGTCGGCATCGAGGGGTTCAACCCGATGGCCGAGCAGCCGCTGCTGATGGTCGCCACCATGATCGCCTGGCAGTGGGAGCCACTCTTTATGCTGGTGCTCCTGGCGGGGCTCCAGACCATCCCGGAGGAGGAGCGGGAGGCGGCCACCCTCGACGGGTGCAGCCGCTTCATGGTGTTCCGTTTTATCGAGATACCGTACCTGCTGCCTTACTACCGGATGGTCATTTTGCTCGGGACCATCTTTATCCTGCAGGCGTTCGGCGAGATCTACGTCGGCACCGCCGGCGGGCCTGGCACGAGCTCGATGAACCTGCAGTACCTCACCTACGACACCGCCGTCATAGGGACGCAGGTGGGCGCGGCCTCGGCCATCGGGGTCGGGACGCTCGTCCTCACCCTCATACTCCTTTCCTCGCTCATGCGGGGGGCCAACGCCGTCGTGAAGGAGGCCTGACGTGAGCAGCGCTTCGGCCGGCAAGCAGAAGTCCCCGATCCGGTGGGCCCACTACCTGCAAAACGCCCTGCTCTGGGTGGCGGTCTTGGTGATCTTCGGCCCGATCTTCTGGCTCATCGTCACCAGCTTCAAGGCCGACGCCGCCGCCTACGAGCTGCCGCCGAGGCTCATCTTCACCCCCACGCTCGAGCAGTACGCCGGCGCCCTGCAAGACTTCTGGTCGCCGTTCTTCAACTCCCTCGTCATCGTGGGCGGCTCGACCATAATCTGCCTGCTCCTCGGCGTCCCGGCGGCCTTCGCTCTGAGCTTCTACGCGCACCAGCGCAACGAGGGCATCGTGTTCTGGTTCATCACGACCAAGGCGCTGCCGCAGGTCGCGGTGCTGGTCCCCCTCTTCGTGATCTTCCGCGAGCTACAGCTTCTGGATACGGTGTGGGTGCTCATCATCGTCTTTACGGGGATGAACACGCCGATAGTGGTTTGGATGATGTACCAGTTCATGAAGGATTTGCCGCGGGGCATCTTGGAGGCGGCGGAGGTCGACGGGGTCAACCTGTCGCAGATGCTATTCAGGATCGTCATACCGCTGACGAGAGCCGGGATCGCATCGACGGCGATGCTGTGCGTGATCTTCGGCTGGAACGAGTTCCTTTTCAGCGTCTCGTTCACGTCCATCGAGTGGCAGCCGCTCTCGGTGGCCGTGGCCGCGCAGCAGACCTCGCGCGGGCAGTTCTGGGCGCAACTCTCGGCCTTCACGACGCTCGCGATCATCGTGCCTGTCATCGTCGGTTGGCTCACGCAGAAGCAGCTGATCCGGGGCCTCACCACCGGCGCGGTCAAGTAGAGGCGAAGGGGAGTTTTCCTTATGAGCACCAGCGTGATCTGGCCTGGCACCGAGGGCGTGGAGGTGGAGGACCGCGAGGTTCCGTCCCCGGGCCCGGGGGAGTTGAAGATCCGGGTAGAGGCCTCCGGGCTCTGCGGCACGGACCTGCACATCGCCGCCGGCGAGTACCCGTTCGCCACGTCGGGCGTCACCCTGGGCCACGAGTTCGCCGGGACCGTGGTCGAGGCGGGTGGAGAGGTCATCGGGTTCGGGGTTGGGGACCGGATCGTGATCGACCCCAACGTCCCCTGCCGGATGTGCCGCTACTGCCACGACTCGCGACCGCACCTGTGCGAGAACCCCCAGGCCCTCGGCGTGACGCTCGACGGCGGGCTCGCGGAGTCCGCGGTGCTGCCGGCGACGCAGGCCTACCGCGTGCCGGACGGCCTGTCGGCCGAGGCCGCCGCCCTCACGGAGCCGCTCGCCTGCGTCCTGCACGCGGTCGACCTCGGGGGACTGCGCCCCGGCGAGCGGGCCCTGATCCTGGGCGCCGGCCCCATCGGCATCCTCTGCTCGATGCTGCTCGTCGCCGCGGGCGCCTCCGAAGTCCTCGTCAGCGAGCCCAACCCGAACCGCAAGGAGCGCCTGGAAAAGATCGGGGCGACGCCCATAGACCCCGACGCCGTCTCCGGGGACATGGCCGACCGCGTCTTCGAGTGCGTCGGCCGGCCCGAGACGATGCGGGCGGCGGTCGAGGCCGCGCGGCCCGGCGCCACGATCATGTGGGTCGGGGTCGCCGCCCCCGACACCGAGGTCCCCGTCAGACCCTACGACGTCTTCAAGCGCGAGCTCACCATCCGCGGCTCCTACACCAACCCCTACGTAATGGACCGCGCCCTCGGCCTCCTCGCCTCCGGCCGCCTCGATTGGGAGAAGGTCGTCACACACCGCTTCCCCCTCGACCAGTTCGACGACGCCTGGGCCGTCCACTCCGAAGGGGCCGGCCTGAAGGTCTCGGTACAGCCCGAACACTAGCCGCACCCGCCTCTGTGCCCCGGCGTCGGCCCGCCTCCGCACCCCACGGACGCTTCCCGCACCCCGTATTCGGGAAGAGATGGGTAAGAGCCCTTGGGTGAGTCGGGCAGGCCATGACGGTCTGCGAGAAGGAGGAGAGATGGACAACCGCGCGGCGATCATGTACGGAACCCACGACGTCAGGGTGGAGGAGCGCCCCGTCCCCGAGCCGGGACCCCGCGAGGTCCTGGTCGAGATCCGGGCCGTCGGCGTCTGCGGCTCGGACGTCCACTACTACGAGGAAGGCCGCATCGGCGGCTACGTCGTCGAGGAGCCCCTGGTCCTGGGCCACGAGTCCATGGGACACATCGTCGAGCTCGGGAGCGGGGCCACGAAGCACGCCGTCGGCGACCGCGTGACGCTGGAGCCGGGCGTGCCGGACCTGACCTGCCGCGAGTGCCGCGCCGGCCGCTACAACCTCTGCCCCAACGTCCGCTTCTTCGCCACCCCGCCCATAGACGGCGCCTTCGCCCGCTACGTCGCCATCCACGAAGACTTCGCCTTCGCCCTGCCGGAGAGCCTCTCCGACGACGCCGGGGCCCTGATGGAGCCGCTCTCCGTCGGCATCTGGGCCAACTGGAAGGCCGGCACGCGGGCCGGGGACCGCGTCCTCGTCACCGGGGCCGGTCCCATCGGGCTCGTCTCCCTTCAGGTCGCCCTCGCCGAGGGCGCGACGGAGGTGACCGTCACGGACGTGGCGCCCGAAAGGCTGGCGTTGGCCGAGCGCATGGGCGCCACGCGAACGGTGAACGTGGCGGAGGAGTCGCTGGAAGACTCCGGCGTGGAGGCGGACGCCCTCATAGAATGCTCCGGCAACCCGCGCGCCCTGAACGACGGCATCCGCTCCGTCAGGCCCGCCGGCACGGCCGTCGTCGTGGGGATGGGCCCCAACGAGGAGACGAGCATACCGCTCGCGTTCGTCCAGACGCGCGAGATCTGGGTGACAGGAACCTTCCGCTACGCGAACACCTACCCCGCCGCCATCGAGCTCGCCGCGACCGGCAAGGTGGACCTGGACGCCCTCGTAACCAGCCGCTTCGACCTCGACCACACGGATGACGCCCTCCAGGCCAGCTCCAAAGACGCCGCCGACGTCAAGCCGATGGTCATGCCGAACGGGTAGCGCCGAATCATACTTTCGGCGGTCAGAATCGACCTCTCGTCTCATGCGCGCCCCGCCCCGGAACGTCATCATATCCTCGTTGAGTCTGGCGCGGAGGAGGCCCGACGGGTGCGGACGTGGATGTACAAAACCGACGACGCGGGCAAGCCCCGCCGCTTTCTGGGCCACGGCGAGGCGATCTTGTGGGCCCTGCTGACGGTCGGCAAGGTGATCGGGGTCATCGCCGCCCTCATGTTGCTCAACTCCGCAATCGCCGCTTACAGGGATTGGGGAACCTGGGTCTACGCATTCGTGCCCGCGGTGGCCGGCTTCTGGCTCGCGGTCTGGCCGTGCTTGGCCCTGGCGCTTTACCTCTACGTGGCGCTCTCCGGCGGCGTGATGGACGAGGAAGCCCGGCGACGTTACCGCAACAATGAAACTCTGTCGCGTTCCTGACGGAAAAGGGGTCAGTCGGTGAGGCCAGGTGAGAAGAGCTTTTTTACGCGACCTTTCTAAGAGTGCTGCCGTACCTTCGGCCTTGGAGCAGGCTGGCCGTCCTCGCGAAGGATGTCGAGGTAAAGGTCCATCGCGACTCGCACCTCCCTCAGCGCGTCTTCGTAAGTGTTGCCCCAGGCGGAGCAGTACTCAAGGTCAGGGACGTTGGCTATGTAGCTGCCATCTTCCTCGCTCCAGAAGATATCGATCTCGTACTTTGGCGCTTCGTTCATAGCTCCTTCCTGAGATCGTACCTTATCAGCACGTCTCGTAGCTGTCGCGCTTGATACGGTTTCAACGCGCCTTCGCTGGTCGGCTGCAAAACCACCTTACCGGGAAGACCGGGGCGTCTGAAGACGTGGTGTGATCCCCGTACCCGTTCCTCGAACCCCACGGCGGCCAGCAGCGTCCGGGTCTGCTCGAACGGGATGTTGGCGTCCGACCTACCGCTAAGGATGCGATCTAGTAGCTTTCTTCGCCTCCCCAAATGGCAAGGTTATCGACACCAACTACCAAGACGTGTAGCCCCCGTCCACGACGAGGTTCGTGCCGGTGGTGAAGGTGCTGGCGTCGGAGGCGAGGTAGAGGGCGGCGGGGGCTATCTCGCTTGATTCGGCGACGCGGCCCATGGGGGTCTGGGCCTTCCAGACGTCGAACCATTCGGTGTTCTCCATGCCGCCGGCGGTCATGTTGGTCCTGATGTAGCCGGGCGAGACGGCGTTCACCCGGACGCCGCGCTGGGCCCACTCGCCGGCCAGCGACTTCGTGAGGGTTATGACGCCGGCCTTGGCGGGGTTGTAGGCGGCCTGGGGCTGGGGGTGGTTGGAGACCATGCCGGACATCGAGGC
>CAXUFZ010000111.1:0-10832 GCA_964250345.1 uncultured Rubrobacteraceae bacterium | reverse complement strand
GGACGGGGGAGCGCTTGATCGAGCTCGGGCTGGAGGCGACCCCGTGAACCGGAAGAAGCTCGTCGTGCTCGACGTCGTGGCCCTCACGCCGCGCCTCCTGGAGCACATGCCGCGTCTGTCGAAGCTCGCCGGCGCCGGGTTCGGGGCGGAGCTCGGGACGGTGCTGCCGGCCGTCACCTGCTCGGCGCAATCCACCTTTCTGACCGGGCTTCAGCCGCGCGAGCACGGCGTCGTAGGGAACGGGTGGTTCTTCCGGGACCTGGGCGAGATCTTCTTCTGGCGCCAGCACAACGCGCTGGTCGGCGGCGAGAAGGTGTGGGAGACGGCCCGGCGCCACCTCCCCGGCTACAAGGCGGCGAACATGTGCTGGTGGTACGCGATGGGCATGTCCACGGACCTCGTCCTCACCCCGAGGCCCGTCTACCACGCCGACGGCCGCAAGTCCCCGGACTGCTACACGCACCCCCCGGAGCTTCGGGAGGGCCTGACCGCCGACCTCGGGACGTTCCCGCTGTTTCAGTACTGGGGGCCGACCGCGAGCATAAAGTCCTCGGAGTGGATCTCCGCCGCCGCTTCGAAGGTCATGCGCTACGACGACCCCGACCTGACCCTCGTCTATCTGCCGCACCTCGACTACGACCTCCAGAAGTTCGGCCCCGACTCGCCCGAGGCCATCGCCGCCGCCGGGGAGATAGACCGGGTCGCCGGCCGCCTCGTGGACGAGGCCCTCGCGAGGGACGCCACGGTCGTCGTGCTCTCTGAGTACGGCATCACGCCGGCCAGGCGCCACGTCGAGGTCAACCGCCACCTCCGCGCCGCCGGCCTACTCAACGTCTACACTCAGGATGGCATGGAGTACCTCGACCCCTGGACCTCGCCGGCCTTCGCCGTCGCCGACCACCAGGTGGCCCACGTCTACATCAAAGACCCCGCGCTCGTCCCGAAGGTCAAAGCCCTCGTAGAAGGCCTAGACGGCGTGGACGCGGTGCTCGACGCGGAGGGCAAAGTCGAAGCCGGCCTCGACCACGAGCGTTCAGGCGAGCTCGTCGCGGTGGCGGAGCCGGACGCGTGGTTCGCCTACTACTACTGGCTCGACGAGGAGCGCGCGCCCGATTTCGCCCGGACGGTCGAGATCCACCGCAAGCCCGGCTTCGACCCGGCCGAACTCTTCATGGACCCCGAAGACCGCCTCGTCAAAGCCCGCGCCGCCCTCGCCCTCGGACGCAAGAAGCTGGGCTTCCGCTACCTGATGGACGTCGTCCCCCTGGACCCGTCCCCGGTTCGCGGCTCCCACGGCCGCCTCCCCGACGACCCCAGGGATGGCCCCGTCTTCCTCTGCTCCGACCCCGACGCCGGCCGCGACTCCATCAAGGCGACCGAGGTGCGCGACCTGCTGCTGTCCCTCGCTGGCATCCCATCAGGGAGGGCGTGAGACGCAATGAAGAAGGACGAGGCCGACGGGGCGATGTTCCCCGCGAAACAGGAGGCTTGAGAGATGGAACGTTTGAATAGAAAGCGCACCCGCGCCGAGGCGTTGAGGCTCGGTCTTTTGGGGGGGGCCGCCCTCGCCCTGCCGACGGGGTTTGTCGCCCGGAGCGTCGGGGTCGAACCCCTGGCGGCGTCCGCGCCTTTTGAGTCGCGGCTCGTCGTCCCCCCGGTGCTCAGGCCCGTGCGCCGGACGGCCACGACGGACTTCTACCGGGTGGTGATGCGGGAGGCCCAAGCTGACATAGTCTCCGGCGGGCCGACGCCGATCTGGGGCTACAACGGCATCTTTCCGGGGCCGACGATCCGGGCCCGCAAGGGGCGCCGGACGGTGGTCAACCACGTCAACAACCTACCCGAAGACATGGTGGTCCACGTGCACGGGGCGTACGCGGACGGGAACAACGACGGCCATCCGAACAACCCGATCCGGCCGGGCGGGTCCAAGAGCTACGTCTACGGCAACGGCCAGAACGCCCGCACCATGTGGTACCACGACCACGCGATGGACCTCACGAGCCCCCACGTTTACAAGGGGCTCGCCGGCATGTACCTCCTCGGCGACGACTTCGAGGACCGGCTGCCCCTGCCCAAGGGGCCCTTCGACGTGCCGTTGATGATCCAGGACCGCACCTTCACCGCCGACAACGCCTTCAACTACCCCGGCGGCGTCTTCGGCAATCTGATCCTGGTGAACGGCAAGCCCCAGCCCCGCTTCGAGGTCCAGGCCCGCAGGTACCGCCTCCGCTTCCTCAACGCCTCGAACGCCCAATCCTTCGAGCTCGCCCTCAGCACGGGCGAACCGATGACCCTGATCGGGACCGAGGGCGGCCTCCTCGAAAAGCCCATCGAAGTCACCTCCCTGCCCATCACGATGGCCGAACGCTACGAGGTGGTCGTAGACTTCGCGTCCTACCCACCTGGCACCCGCCTAATCCTCAAGAACCTCAAGGGCCTCGGCGACGGGACGAAGGACGTGATGTGCTTCGACGTGGTCGCCCGCCAGGGCGAGGACTCCAGCGGCGTCCCTTCTACGCTGCGGCCCCCGGCCGCCCAGGTCGACCCCACGCACCTGAGCGACGACACGAGCCCGGTGCGCCAGACGCGGCGGTGGGTCTTCGACCAGACGCACGGCCACTGGACGATCAACGGCCTGATGTGGGACGGGAACCGCATCGACGCCGCCCCTCGCGAGGGCGACGCGGAGGTGTGGGAGTTCGTGAACGCGCAGGGCGTCGAGCACCCTGCCCACCCGCACCTGGTCAACTTCCGGGTCATGGAACGAGACGGCCGGGCCCCCCGCCCCCACGAGAAGGGCTGGAAAGACACCGTCTTCGTCGGCCCCTTCGAGACGGTCCGGGTGCTCACGAAGTGGCCCAAAGTTCCGGTCGAACCGGGAAGCACCTCCCCGTTTGTCCGCAGGTACCCCTTCCACTGCCACCAACTCGAACACGAGGACCACATGATGATGCTGCAGTTCAAGGTGGAAGCTACATAGCAAAAGCCCGATAGACGCACCGCCAGACGGGAGAGACAGGGAAGGGACACGACCCGAGGTTCACGACGCATCAGGGTGGTATTGGCCCGCAGGAAATAAAAAAGATCGGCACATACGATAAAAAACAATCAAAAGTTCGGCTATTTCTCTTGACCTCTTGCCGTATGTGCGGGTAAGATCCGCTACAAGCTTCCGTCCATGGGGAGACGGGAGGGGATCAGGAGGGGACAACTCCAGCATCTCACAAGCCACAAAAGCCAGGCAGGTAGGGTACGACGGCCGGTGCGACGGCCGTCGCGGTGATCGCAGGTCGGCCGTCGGTCGAGGAAGGGGATACAAAAACATGCATAGGTCTCGGTCTTTCGGGTCGGCGCTCTCTCCGCTCTCTCTGACGTTGCTCGCGGTACTCGCCGTCTCTGCGGTGGCGTTCGCGGCGCTCTTGCCGGCGCGGGAGGCGTCGGCGCAGGCGGAGACGCCGCCCGACCTGGGCGACTTCCAGAAAGTCGTGCTGGCGCAGGGGACCGAGCTCGGCGAGGTGATGGAGCTGACCGTCGCCCCCGACGGGCGGGTGTTCTTCATCAACCGCGCCGGGGACATCCTCGTCTACCAGCCAGGGACCAGGACCACCAAGATCGCCATAAACAACCCCTCGCTCGGGGTGTGGAGCGGCCTCGAAGATGGCGGCCTCGGCATCACGCTCGACCCCAATTTCGAGCAGAACAACTTCATCTACGTCTACTACGCGCCGCTGCCCGAAAGCTACACAAACAACCGCCTCTCGCGCTTCACGGTCAACCCGGACAACACCATAGACAAGTCCTCCGAGAAGAAGCTGCTCGAGGTCGGCACCCAGCGCAACATCTGCTGCCACTCCGCAGGCTCCCTGCAGTTCGGCCCCGACGGTTTGCTCTACCTCTCCACCGGCGACAACACCTCTTCGTCCGACAACGGCGGCTTCTCGCCCCACGACGAGCGGCCCGGCCGCTCCGACTACGACGCGCAGAAGTCTTCCTCGAACACCAACGACCTGCGCGGCAAGATAATCCGTATAGACCCGCGTACCGACGCCGCCGGCGAGGTCGACGCCTTCCCCGGCGACGAGGTCTCCTACGACGTCCCCGACGGCAACCTCTTCGGGGCCGGCGGCAAGTACCCCGGCGCCGACCCGGCGAAGACGCGGCCGGAGATCTTCGTGATGGGCCTGCGCAACCCGTACCGGCTCGGCCTCGACCAGGACACCGGCACGCTGTACTGGGGCGAGGTCGGCCCTGACTCCCGATCCAACGACCCCAACCGCGGCCCGCGCCACTTCGAGGAGTACAACCGCACCGACAAGGCCATGAACGGCGGCTGGCCGTACTGCGGCGGCTTCGTCGGTCAGGACCTCGCCAACCAGGACTTCGGCGGCGCCTACGTGGACTGGAACTTCACCAACTTCCCCGGCGAGCCCCGGCGCAACGCCGACGGCTCGCTCAAGCGCTTCCCCTGCAACGACCCGAGCGGCATGAGGAACGTCAACGACTCGCCCAACTCCTCGGGCCTCCAGGACCTGCCCCCGATGACCAACCCGCTCATCCCGTACTCCGACGTCGGGCCGTACATGTACCCCGAGGTCCAGGGCGGGACCCCGACCGGCGGCCAGGTCTACCGCCAGTCGCAGAACACGGACGCCAAGGACACCGCCTTCCCCGCCTACTACGAGGGCTCGTACTTTATCTCCGAGATGAGCCGCGGCTGGGTCAAGGAGGTCCGCCTCGACGCCCAGGGCAAGGTGCAGTCCATCAACCCCTTCATGGAAGGCTTCTACGGGCCGGGCGACATGGAGTTCGGCCCCGACGGCTCGATGTACGTGCTCGAGTACGGCTCCAGCTTCTTCTCCGGCTCGCCGGACACCAAGCTGGTGCGCGTGGACTACGTCGCCAACGGCCGCGCCCCCGACGCGAAGGCCAGCGCGGACAAGACCGAGGGTCCCGCGCCGCTGACCGTCAACTTCTCCAGCGCCGGCACCAAGGACGACGACCCCGGCGACACCCTCACCTACGAGTGGAACTTCGGCGACGGCTCGGCGGGCTCGGGCGCCCAGAACCCGACCCACACCTACGAGCAGCCCGGCGACTACCAGGCCACGCTCACCGTCACCGACCAGACCGGCAGGAGCAGCACCGCCCAGGTCATCGTCACCGTCGGCAACACGAAGCCGAAGGTCAACATCGAGCTGCCCATCGAGGGTGGGTTCTTCGACTCGGGCGATGAGATCCGTTTCAGGATCAACGTGACCGACGCCGAGGACGGCCAGATCGACTGCTCCAGGGTAAACGTGCAGGAGGGCTTCGGCCACGACTCGCACGTGCACCCGGGTCTCGGCACCAACGGCTGCCAGGGCATCCTGAAGACCGCCGCCTCGTCCGACCACGGCCCCGAGGCCAACACCTACGGCGTCATCTCCGCCCGCTACACGGATAACGGCGTTGGCACCGGCGACGCCCGGACCAACGAGCCGCTCACCGGGCAGGACACCGTGATCCTGCAGCCCAAGCTCCGCCAGGCGGAGCACGCCGCCGGACGCCAGGGCGTCGGCTTCACCGGCTACGACGACAAGTCCGGCACCAAGCCGGGCGGCGGCGCCCTCATCACCGGCATGGGGCAGGGGAACTGGATCTCCTTCAACCCGATGAGCCTGAGCCGGATGGAGTCGCTCGACCTGACCTACTCCGGCAACCCCGGCGGCGGTGCCAGGGTCGAGCTGCGCGCCGGCTCCCCGACCGGGCCGGTCGCAGCGACCGTGCCCCTCGCCGGGAACAGCGGCGGCCTCTACTTCTACAAGACGGTCTCCGCCCAGATCACGAGCCGCGCCGCCGACGCCGGCGGCCGGCCGCTCTTCTTCGTCTACGCCGGCTCCGGCGAGATCAACTTCGACGAGATGCGCTTCCGCGGGACCGGCGTCGCCGCGAACGTCCCCCCGACCATCACCTCGGCCACGGCGACCCCCAACGACGGGCCCGTCCCGTTCGAGGTGAGCTTCGCCGCCGCGGCCAACGACGCCGACAACGACGAGATCTCCTACGCCTGGGACTTCGGCGACGGCGCCACCGCCAACGGCGCGAACGCCGCCCACACCTACACCACCCCGGGAACCTACGCCGCCAAGGTCACCGCGACCGACGCGACGGGCAAGAGCTCGCAGAAGACCGTCCAGGTCATAGCGCGCCGCCCGTGCGCCGCAGCACCTACCGCTGATGAAGGCTACGCGCTGCTCTTCAACGGGCGCGACCTGACCGGCTGGAGGCAGTCCGGTCCCGGCGGCTTCACCGTCGAGGACTGCGAGATGACCTCCTTCGGCGGCCTGGGGATGCTCTGGTACTCCGGCAAGCAGTTCCAGGACTACTCGCTCAAGCTGCAGTTCAAGCTCTCCGACGACACCGACAACTCCGGCGTCTTCACCCGCTTCCCCGACCCCGGCAACGACCCGTTCGTCGCGGTCAACAGGGGGCACGAGGTCCAGATCCGGGAGGGGACCGCCAGCGACGGTGAGCCGCAGAAGACCGGCTCGATCTACAACTTCGACCGCGAGGACGCGCGCAACGCGAGGCCTATCGGCGAGTGGAACGACTACGAGATACGGGTCGTTGGCCAGACCTACACGATGTTCCTGAACGGCCAGAAGGTCAACGAGTACACCTCCGACGGCTCCCGCGGCACCCAGGGCTTCATCGGCCTCCAGAACCACGGCGCGGGCGACAAGGTCTCCCTCCGCACGGTCCAGATAAAGGAGCTGGACGTCGAACAGCCCTTCGTCAACACGCTCTCCGGCGACAAGGTCCGCGGGCCGGCGCCGCTGACGGTGAACTACACCGCCGACGCCGTCGACCGCCAGGGCGACGCTGTCACCTACGAGTGGGACTTCGGCGTCCCCGGCACCGACGAGGACAAGGCGACCGGTAAGAACGCCTCCTACACCTATACCGAGGGCGGAACCTACACCGCCACCGTCACGCCGGTCGATGCCAAGGGCAACCGCGGCATGACGCGCGAGGCGAAGCCCGTGACGGTCGAGGTCGAGCCTGTCGTGACGGCCTCGGCCGACCCGTCCTGCGGGCCCGCGCCGCTCGCCGTGAAGTTCAGCGGCTCGGCCAGGGACCCCCAGGGCCAGAACGTGACCTACAGGTGGGACTTCGGCGTCGCGGGCACGGACGCCGACACCTCCAACGAGCAGAACCCCAGTTACACCTACGAGCAGGTCGGTTCCTATAAGGCGACGTTGACGGCGACAGATCCCGACGGCAACCGGGGCTCGATGGAGGTCCCGATCACGGTCCGCGCCGACGGCCAGTGTGTCGCGGCGGTCAACCTTAACCCGTTCTTCAACAACGACGCCATCTCCACCCACCTGACCCCCGCCGACGGCAACTTCGACGCCGCCGGCTGGAGCTTCGCGGCCGAGACGCTGCCCGCGGGGGCGCTGCCCGAAGGCGGCGTCGTGAACCTTAGCGGCGTCCCCTACCAGTTCCCCAGCCCCGCCGACGGCAAGAAGAACTCCGTCGAGGCGGCCGGGCAGACCATCCCGCTGCCCTCCGGCAGATACGGCAAGCTCATGGTCCTCGCCTCCTCCCACCACGGCGACTCGCTGACCAACGCCACGGTCACCTACGCCGACGGCTCGACGGCGCAGATTCCGCTGAGGTTCACCGACTGGGCGCAGTCGCCCAAGCACGGCGATAAGGCCGAGATCGCCATGCCCCACCGCCACGACGCGGGCGGGGACACGGCCCCACCGGTCAACATCTTCTCTCAGGCGGTCCCCATCGACGCCACCAAGGGCGTCCAATCCATCAAGCTGCCGAACGAGGCCAAGCTGCACGTGTTCGCCATGACGGCCACGGACGCCGGCACGGAGGAGCCGCCGCCCCCGCTGAGCCGCGGCTGCAACCTCTCGGACGACTTCGAGGGCGCTAGCTTGGACAAGGACCTCTGGAACCGCATAACCCGCGAGGACCAGTCGCTCTACGGGCTCTCCGGCGGCAACCTCGTGATCCAGACGGGCGCCGGCGAGGTTCAGGACACGGCCCCGAACCTGATCATGCAGTCCGTCCCCGAGGGCGCGCGAACGTACACCACCAAGCTCACCATGCCGACGACGGCCGGAGGCCAGCAGGGCGGCATAGTGCTCGCCAACCCGGAGGGCAACGGCTACATGAAGCTCGCGTTCGTCAACAAGGGCAACGGCAACAAGTGGGTCGAGTTCCTGCGCATCGAGCCCGGCACCAACCAATTCACAGGCGTGTGGAACTCTGGCGGCCAGACCGGAGACGCGGCGTACAGCGGGCCGTTCCTGCCCGCGGACTTCGGAGACACCGTCCACCTGCGCCTCTCCACCACGGACGGCCAGACGTACAAGGGCGAGTTCTCCAAGGACGGCCAGGACTGGAAGTCTGCCGGAGATGACCGTCGGGGCTTCGGCGCGACGGACGCCGTTGGTCTCTACGCACTGCGCGGCGGTCAGGGCAACCCCGTGACCGAAGCGAGCTTCGACTCCTTCGACGTCACGCCGGACAAACCCTGCGCGACCAACGAAGCGCCGACGGTGACGGCCTCGGCCGAACCGACCTCGGGCGAGGCGCCGCTCCCGGTGAACTTCTCCGCCGACGGGCAGGACCCCGACGGCGGCGACCTCGCCTACGAGTGGGACTTCGGGGTCGAGGGCACGGACGCCGACGCCGCGGACACGGCCAACGCCACCTACACCTACGAGGAGGCCGGCACCTACACCGCCACCGTAACCGCTACCGACGACGCGGGCGCCACGGCCAACGACACCGTCGAGGTCGCCGTCACCGAGCCCGAACCGGGCGACACCACGGCCCCGGTCGTGCGCGGCCTAAGCCCGAACGACGGGTCCAGGACCCGCGACCGCACGCCGACGATACAGGCCATAGCCAGGGACGAGGTCACCGATCTCGCCAAGGCCGACCTTGAGCTCTACGTCGACGGCAAGCGGGTCTCCGCCTTCGACTACTTCCAGGGCACCGACCGGCTAAGGTGGGTGCCGGGCAGGCAGATGGACTACGGCCGGCACACGGTCAGGGTGGTCGCGGAGGACGCTGCGGGCAACCGCGCGGGCGAGTCCTGGGACTTCAGGGTGGTGAGGCCGTAGAAGGACGAACCGACCTGAGGAACACCTCGGCGGGGGAGACCTAGCCCCCGCCGAGGATGCTCACGCTTCAACCGACCGTCAAACAAGAGATGAAACACGGCAGGGAAGAGGGCGCGGCGGCCGTCGCCGAGCCGGGGGAACAAAGGAGACAGGGGCGTATGCAAGGATCTTCGCGGCGTGTCACGGCGTTTCGGATTCTCACGGCGGCCCTCCTCGTGGCGGCGCTCTCCTGCGCCGCGTTGCTCTGGCTCGCGCCCGCGCGCGAGGCCGGGGCGCAGGCGGCCCCGACGGAGAGGGTCCTCGTCTTCTCCAAGACAGCCGGCTTCCGCCACGATTCGATCCCATCCGGCATAGCGGCCGTCCAGAGGCTCGGCGCGGAGAACGGCTTCGCGGTGGACGCCACCGAGGACGCCTCCCGGTTCAACGACCAGAACCTGGCGCGCTACGACGCGGTGATCTGGCTCTCCACGACCGGCGACGTGCTCGACAACCAGCAGCAGGCGGCGTTCGAGCGGTACATCGCCGGCGGGGGCGGCTACGTGGGCGTCCACGCCGCGTCCGACACCGAGTACACCTGGCCCTGGTACGGGCAATTAATCGGCGGCTACTTCAAGAGTCACCCGCCGGGGACCGCGCAGGCGACGACCCAGGTCGAGGACCGCTCCCACCCCTCGACGTCTCACCTGCCGGAGAACTGGGTCCGCAACGACGAGTGGTACAACTTCCAGAAGCCGGTCAACCCCAGCGTGAACGGTGGGGGCGACGATTACAGTCCGCGCGCGACGGGCGTGCGCGTGCTCGGCAAGCTCGACGAGAACACCTACGACGAGCAAGACGGCACCGCGGCGGCGGACGACCACCCGATAGCGTGGTGCTCTGCCTTCACCGGCGGCGGGCGCGCCTTCTACACGGGCGGCGGCCACACGCAGGCCTCCTTCTCCGAGGAGAACTTCACCAGGCACCTGCTCGGCGGCATCCGCTACGCCTCCGGGGAGGCCGACGCCGACTGCGGCGCGGCGCGGACGTTGCCGGCGGGCGACTACCCGCCGCCGGATAGCGCCTTCCAGCAGGTCACGCTCGCGAAGGGGGCCGGCGTCATCGGGGAGCCCATCGGTATGACGGTGCTCCCCGACCGCCGGGTGCTCACCACCGCGCGCGACGGCAGCGTCTACCTCGTCACCCCCAACGCGAAGGTCTCGCTGGCCGCGAGGATCCCCGTCTACTCCCACGACGAGGACGGCCTGCAGGGCATCGCGGTGGACCCGAACTTCGCCCAGAACGGCTGGGTCTACGCGTACTATTCACCGCCGCTGAACACACCCGGCGGCGACGCTCCCAACGACGGGGCCGGTCCCGGGACCTTCGCGTCCTACGAGGGCTACAACCGGCTCTCCCGGTTCAAGATGACGGGCGACACCATCGCCCTCTCGACCGAGCAGGAGCTCTTGCGGGTCGAGACCGACCGCGGCATCTGCTGCCACGCGGGCGGCGAGATGGACTTCGACGCCGAGGGCAACCTCTACCTCTCCACCGGCGACGACGCCAGCCCGTTCCAGTCCGACGGGTACACGCCCATAGACGAGCGGTCCACCCGCAACCCGGCCTACGACGCGCAGCGTTCCTCGGCCAACACCAACGTGCTCAGCGGTAAGCTTTTGAGGATCAAGCCGGACCAGACCGCCGCCACGTACACGGTCC
>CAXUFZ010000110.1:0-10852 GCA_964250345.1 uncultured Rubrobacteraceae bacterium | reverse complement strand
CTTCTTGCCGCCGCTCTTGCTTCCGCCACGGCCGCTTGCGCTGGCCGGGGCCATCTCCGAGAACTTCGCCATCTCTTCTTTCTCCTTCTGGGGTTCGACCCCCCTGTTGCCTTCTACGGACTAGGTGTTGCGGCGACGACGCCTGCGCCTGCGCTTCCGGCGCTTCTTGCCACCGCCGGAGTTGCTCCTGTCCCTGCCGCTCGCGCTGGCGGGGCTCATCTCGGAGAACCTAGACATCTCTTCACCTCCCATAGATCATCTGCTCGTGGACCGGGCTCTTCGCGTGCTAGGTGTTGCGGCGACGCCTGCGCCTCCGGCGCCGGCGCTTCTTGCCGCCACCGCTGTTGCTCTTGGAGCCCCCGCGACCGCTGGCGCTGGCCGGGGCCATCTCGGAAAACTTTGCCACTTCGTTCACCCCCTCCGTCCGCTCGTCTTATCCAACCTTACGAGTAGTATTGTGCGTCCCGAAGATGAGGAAGCCATTAGCGGACGATGAGAGGGGGCTAATCTGAGAAGGCTCTAATGATGCGGGTGTTTGGCGGTGTTTGGGCGTCGTGGAAGAGGTTTTGAGGTTCTAGGTTTTGAGGGGTGCGTCCGCGGGAGGTCCCCGGCGAAGAACGTCACGCGCGGCGGGGATCGGGCGCGCGGGCGGGTTTGAAACCCGCCCCTACATAGGGTATGGGATCACGCGGCCCGTGGGAGGGCGAAGGACGTGGCGGGTCTTCGGGGTTCACGACTCCCGACTCCCGGGGATTAGAGCCCGCTCTCGTGTTGGACGGGCTCACCTTCCGGGACGATGTTCTCGCGGGGGTCTTCGGGGGAGAGCATGGGGAGGTGGATGGACATGCGGGTTCCGCGGCCGGCGGCGCTCTCGGCGGTGATGTGGCCGCCGTGGGCCTCGACGATGGTTCGGGCTATCGGGAGGCCGAGGCCCGTGCCGCCCATCTTGCGCGAGCGGGCCTTGTCCACCCGGTAGAAGCGCTCGAAGATGCGGGGGAGCTCCTCTTTGGGGATGCCGGGGCCTTCGTCCTGGACCGTGATCCCGAGCATCCCCGAACGCGTGGTCGCCGACCGTAGCGTGACATCGCCGTCGCCGCCGTACTTGAGGGCGTTGTCTACCAGGACGAGGACGGCCTGCCCGAGGCGGCTGCTGTCCGCGCGCATCGAGCCCTCGGCCCAGAGGTCGGTCCGCAGTTCGCCGCCCTTCTCCCTGGCGAGCATCTCGCCCCGGCCGGCGAGCTCGGAGAGGAAGGGGACGACGGAGACCGTCTCGAAGTCCATGGCCGGCAGGGAGGAGTCCGAGCGGGAGAGGAAGAGCAAATCCTCCACCATCCGGGACATGCGCCTGGACTCCTCGACGACCTCGTTCAGGAGTTGGCGCTGTTCCCCCTCGGCGCCGAGGGCGAGGCCGACCTGGGCGTTGCCGCGCAGCACCGTGAGCGGCGTCCTGAGCTCGTGGGAGACGTCGGCGAGGAAGTCCGTCTTCTGGCGGGAGGCCTCGGCGAGCTTCTCGGAGGCCTCTTGCTGCTCGGCGTAGAGACGGCGGAGCTCGTTCACGACGCGCACGGCGGCCAGGGCCAGGGCGGCGCCCACGAGCAGGAGGCCGACGATCACCGAGGCCAGGACGACCTTCGCCGTCGCGGTGGCCCGCCGGACGTCCTGGAGCGCCTGCCCCGCGAGGGCCTCGCCGACCTCATCCAACCTGTCGCCGGCCTGGTTCATCTTCTCTATGTGGACCAGGCCCCTGTTGCTGGCGGCGGTGAACGCGTCGCCCCCGTTCTCGGGGCCGTTCTGGTAGAGCTCCGTCGCTACTTGCGGGTTGAAGTCGTTCCAGTAGGCCTCGGCGGTGCGCCGGATCTGAGCCGGCTGCGGCGCGTCGGGGTCCCTGACACCGATCTGCTCTAGCTCCCGGATCTCCTCTTCGAGGTCCCTGTGGGCCTGCTCGAGGTTGTTCAAATTCTCCCGCTTCGGGCCGCCGAAGTAGACGTTGCGGTGGTAGTGGCGCATGTCGAGGACGGCGGCGCGCAGGTCGTCGCCCTCGTCCTCGAGGTCCACGTCGTAGACGAGGTCCCTGTTCGCCAGCTCGACGTTGCGGTTGAGGAGGAGGCCCGTGACGCCGGCGACGGTGATCGCCGCTAGCAGCCCGGCGAGGGCCACGACGGTTACCCGCCAACTCTGCTCGCGCGTGCCCTTGAACCGGAACAAAATAGAACCCGCCTTCCGAAGCCTCTTCCGCGCCGCTTGCGGTTTCACGGCGCGCCTGGATTATACTGGCGGGCGAGATGCTGGTCCTTATCGTCGAAGACGACCCCGCCATAGCGCGGTTCCTGGAGCGTGGCCTCGCCGCCCACGGCCACGCGACCCTGACCGCCGAGGACGGCGAGACGGGCGCCAGGATGGCCGTCGAGGAGTCCGTCGAGATGGTGCTCCTGGACATCATGCTGCCCCGCCTCGACGGCCAGCAGGTCCTCCAGCGCATCCGCCTCCGCCGCCCCGAGCTCCCCGTCCTCATGCTGACCGCCCGCGACGAGGTGCAGCAAAAAGTGGCCGCCCTCGACGGCGGCGCCGACGACTACCTGACCAAGCCCTTCGACCTCGACGAGCTCCTCGCCCGCGTCCGCGCCCTGACCCGCCGCTCGGACCAGCCCTGGTCCTCCGTGATGGACTTCGGCGACCTGAACGTGGACCTCCGCTCCCGCCGCGTCAAGCGGGGCGACAAACAGGTCGACCTCTCCAGCCGCGAGTTCGCCCTGCTGGAGTACTTCATGCGGCATCCGGGGCAGGTCCTCTCCCGCCAGCAGATCCTCTCCGCCGTCTGGGACTACGCCTTCGATCCGGGCTCGAACGTGGTGGATGTCTACGTCCGCTACCTCAGGAGCAAGCTCGACCGCCGGGGGGAGCCCTCGGTGATCCAGACCGTCCGCGGCGCGGGCTACCGCTTCGAGCCGCCCGCCGATGCCCCGTCCTCCTGACCCAAAGGCCGGCTGACCTCAAGCTTCACGAGCGAGCCCCCGCCGCGGGACGAAACCTCAACGACGGCCTCGCGCGCGCCGCGTGTGGCTAGCAAGTACCACTCGCCGCCCGTGTACTCCACGTTCGCCATCTCCCAGTTCCCCGGCCCAAAGACCCCGGCGTAGAAGTCCCGCACCGCGCCCGGCGGCGGCTTCGCAAGAAACCTGGCCCGGACCACGGACAGACCGTCCGCCGCCGTCTCCGAGTAGGCGACGCGCACCGAGCCTGGGCAGCGGGGTAGGCCCGGGATGGCCTCTCCGCGGACGTCCTGCGCCGGGGCGGTGGCGGAGAGGGTCTTGCCCTCGGGGGCCTCGGACGCGGTCCGGTCCGGGAGGGCCCCGGTCGGGGGCCCGAAGGCCACAGAAGAGGGAAGCGTCGCGTCGCCCGTCGTGCGGGCCGCGGTGGCGAAGCCGAGGGCGAGAAAGATGGAAGAGAGGACGGTCGCGAGCACCAGAGCGGGCGCCACCAGACGAAGCGCTTGCAACTCTCTCCTCTCCTGCGTTCGGGTCCTTCCGCGGGGATTTCGGGTCGGACGGGCGATCTCTGTATTAAGAAAGATAGGCGCGGACGGTTAGAGGCCCGTTAAGGGTCCGTTAGAATCTTCTAATGGTGTATTTATCCGGGTTCGGCTGTATACGACATCCGGTTGCACTATGATTGGCGGCGTGAGGGGGACGGACAGAGAGCTTATACGCGGCTGCAAGCGGGGCGAGCGGCGGGCGTGGGAGCGCGTGATGGACAAATACCAGCGGCTCGTCTTCTCGATCCCGCGGAGCTACGGGCTCTCGCGCGAGGACGCGGCCGACGTCTCGCAGCTCACGTTTACCATCCTGATCCAATCGCTCGACTCCCTCACCGAAGAGAGCAACCTCAAGGCCTGGCTCGCCACCGTCGCCCGCCGCCACACCTGGCGCGCGATGGAGAAGGGCCGCCGCGAGGGCCCCGGCCGCGAGGACGACCTCGCCGACACCCCCTGGCTCCTCGGCAACGAAAAACCCTCCGAACGCTGGGAAATGGTGGACTGGCTCGACCAGGGTCTCTCCGACATAAGCGAGCCCTGCCAGAAGCTCCTCAAAGCCCTCTACCTCGACGAAGGCGAGCCCTCATACGCCGACATCTCCCAAAAGCTCGACATGCCCGTAGGCTCCATAGGCCCCACCCGCGCCCGCTGCCTCCAGCGCCTCCGCCTCGCGATGGGCGAACGTTGACCCATCTCCCAAAGATATCCGTCTCCAGTGTATTTTTTCCCACAGCGTGTCGCATTCGTGTAACGACGGGGGGAACGACGCGCAGAACGGGAGAATCATGCACGGGAGGCAGGCCACAGTGAGCCCGGAGAGAATAGATTTCGAGACCCTCGCCGACTGGGCCGAGGGCCGCCTCCCCGCCGAGGAGGCCAGGTCCGTAGAACAGCGCCTCGCCGACGCCGACGACGCCACCCGCGCCGACGCCGAGTGGCTCCGCGCCTTCTCCCGCGCCAGCAAGGAGATCGTCCTCGAAGACCCACCAGCCGCCCAGCGCGAAGAACTCCTTAGCATCTTCGAGGCCTACGCCGAGGGCCGCCGGCAGCCCGGCGCCCTCAAGCGCATCGCCGCCACCCTCACCTTCGGCGGCGGTCTGCAACCGCTCGCCGGCGTCCGGTCCGCAGCTTCCCAGGAGGCGCAGGGCCAGCTCATCTACAGCACCGAGGTCGCCGACATCGCGCTCAACTTCAGGCGTCGACCTCAGAACGGCAAGCTCGACCTCGACGGCCAGGTCTTCCCCAACGACCATTCCGAGCCCGACGCCTTCGCCGTCCAAATCCTCTCCGGCACCGACGAAGTAGGAACCACCGCCACCGACGAGCTCGGCGAGTTCGCCTTCGAGGGTATAGCGCCCGGCGAGTACCAGATCCTGGTAAGCAGCGCCGAAGTCGAGATCCTCATCTCCCCCGTCGAGCTAAAGGCGTAATAAAATGCCCCCATGCCCTCCGACAACGGGATCGAACCAGGCTTCATAGACGACCTCCTCGCTCTCGAAACCCGGGAGCAACAAACCCAGTTCCTCCGCGACGCGGGCCTACTGAACGCCGATGGATTGGATCGGCTGCTCGATGCCGCCGAAAAATCGTTAGGCGGCAATCCTGGCAAAGCGCACCATTTGGCAGAGCTTTCCGCCGACTTGGCGGACAACGCCGATGCGCCTGCCGCTGTGCCGCGTTCAGCTTACATGCGGGTTCGAACGTATAACGAGAATGGTGAGTTCGATGAGGCGTTACAAATGGTCAAGATTGCTCAGGACGGCTACATGACCCTCGGCATGGAGCTTGAAGCTCTCCGGACCAATGTTGGTCTCATGGTCACGCTTCTCGAAATAGGGCATTACCAGGAAGCACTCGATACAGGTTGGGTTGTCCTCCGTGCCCTCGACGGCAAAAGCGGCAGGTGTCCAAGACCGACTCAAGAACAATACGATCTGTTAGCTGCACCGGTGCATCAGAACCGTGGCTGGTGCTTGGAGTACATGGGCCGCTACGACGAGGCGCTGGATGCGTATGCGGCGGCGGAGGAACATTACCGTTCCTTGGGTTTGACCCAGCGTATTGGCGAAATTAGCGATAATCGAGGTACTCTTCTTTCTCACGTCGGTCGAGTCAGCGAGGCACTGACGGCTCACGAGACTGCGACCCGCGTTTTCCAAGAAGCTGGACTCACATTGTCTCACGCTAAAGCTTTGAGTAACATGGGTGTGGCACATCTGAGGATTGGCAACTATGCGAGTAGTCTCAAGGTGTTCGAACATGCACGTCGCTCGTTCCAATCTCTGGATGCGCTCGCAGCACAGCACGGCATCCTCCTAGTCAACACGGCTGAGGCCTACCTTTCGCTCAACTTGTATTCTGAAGCCATAGCTACTTACCGTGAAGCCAGCAGCTTGCTGCAAAACACGGGTATAGTCCATCTGCGTGCGGAAGCATTGTGGGGTATGGGATCGGCTCTGATTGCTAGGTTGGAGCTTCAGGAGGCGGAACAGTCGCTGATCGAGGCTGCTGCCATGTTCGAGCAGGCGGGCAACACTCCACTTGTTTCCGGCGTGATGTTGGAGCAGGCATCGTTGTTGGAGACACGAGGAGAGAAGAAAGCTGCCATCGAAACAGCCAATCAAGCCTGGAAACTCGTTTCTGGAAACAAGTGGCCTATACAAACTGTTTACGCGCATCTACGCCTAGCTGACCTGCTTCTGCCAGACGTGAGCAAAGCTGAACCGCATTTGCGGGAAGCGCGGCGGCTGGCTGACCGGCTGTCGTTGCCACAACTACGCTACCGGCTCCATGAACGGGTTGGATACCTGCGACGGCTTCAAGGACGCGACGCGGAAGCTGAAATGCTGCTGGAGAGCGCAGTGGAGGAGATTGAACATTTGCGGGGCGCCGTCACCCAGGATGCGATGCGGGCCTCCTTCCTACACGATAAAACCGCCGCCTTCGAAGGTCTTTTGCAATTGTGTCTATCCAAGAATAGCGAGGAGGGAGACAAACGCGCTTTTGCCATCGCAGAACAGGCCAAGTCCCGATCTCTGGTGGATCTGCTGACCGGCGTGGCCGAGACGGCATCCAGTACAATTGTGGATCCTGAGCAGGGAATCAAGCTGCGCAATATGCAAGCTGACCTAAACGCCGTCTACAGCGAGTTGCTTGGCGGCTCAGGCGAAGCGGAGAGCAGCATGCCCCTCTCAGACCTACGATCGCGAGCCGTCAGGTTAGAAGAACAGATCAGCCGGTTGCGACTACGATTGGCAGCCTCCGGAGCCGCGACCAATCCATTTGAAGATACGAAGCTGGAGAACCTATACGATAGTCTTCCATCGGACGTCGCGCTTGTTGCTTACCATGTTGTCGGGGAAGAGATTATGGCGTTCGTTAGCGAAGGCGACCGCGTCCGGGTCCTACGGAACCTTGGGACGATGGCGACGGTTCGCAAACTTTTAGAGAAGCTAACTGTTCAGTGGGACCGCTTCCGGGCTGGTCAGGTTTTTGCCGGACGACACATGACGATGCTAGAACGATCGGCGCGGCAAGTACTATCTGCGCTTTATGAGCAACTGGCTGCTCGGCTAGAACCGCTCTTAGTGGAGGCATCGGGCGGGGTTTCGGGGGAAACCGTAGCTAGAAAACTCGTTATTGTGCCCCACGGCCCTCTACACCAGGTACCTTTTCACGCTTTATTCGATGGTGAGCGATATCTAGTAGAGCGATTTGAGCTCTCTTATGCGCCCAGCGCGACGGTTTACGCGCTATGCCAGGAGCGGACATCAACTAACCAGGACAAAACTCTCGTATTTGGTGTAGACGACCCGACGATTCCTGCCGCGACGGCTGAGGCGCGCGCCATCGCCGAACGGCTGCCTGGGAACGAAGTATACGTCGGCGAGGCAGCCACGATGGAGACATTGAGAAGCGCGGTTACAGGATGCGGGGTGCTTCACCTCGCCTGTCATGGCCTATTCCGCTCCGATAATCCGATGTTCTCGGCGCTCAAGCTGCACGACGACTGGCTGATGGCCGCCGACGCCATGGACCTGGATCTCGACGGCGCCCTAGTTACGCTCAGCGCTTGCGAGTCGGGGCGCAGCGAGGTCTATGGCGGCGACGAGACCGTTGGCCTGACCCGGGCCTTTCTCGGCGCGGGTGCTGCTACGCTTGCGGTTAGCCTATGGCTGGTGCAGGACGAAACCACAGCAGAGTTGATGGGCGAATGGTATGACCGGCTACGCGACGGACAGAGCCGGGTTGCCTCTCTACGTGCGGCACAACTCGAAATAAAGAGACGCCATCCTCACCCTTACTACTGGGCGCCTTTTGTTCTTATAGGAAAACGTTGACGCTTGCGTTCAGGCTTCCACGATATAGCCGGCGTGCCTGTGCTTAGACATCTCTTCCAAGCTTGAGTAAGGACAGCAGACTTATCGCTACATATAAGCAACTTCACTACACCGGCTATGACTATCGACCTCAACAGCCATTAAAGTTCTCTAATCTTCGTATCACCCGATTTTAACCGCGCACTCTTACCGTTAGACTGTCAAGACTTCGTGTCGGCTGCGAGCCGTTGGTCAGGAGGAAAGTATGGAGGGTTTCATCCGGCGGGCAGGTAGCATGAGATCCCTGCGACCCCATACGTTGTTGATAGCCCTGACTCCTATCGTGCTCTCTATGGCTGTTTGCGGCTTCGTCGTAGCCGGCAAAGCTTATACGCAAGATAGCGACGACTCCGGTGGAGATTTTGTCGGAGGAGAGATCGTAGCGAAACTCAATCTGGCGAAACTGGAACCAAGTGGGACTTGCGAGGGAGCGATAACCGAGATAAACGCTGAGTACGGCACGGCCACCAAGGAGATATTCCTTCAGAACAAGAGCGTCGCGTGCATCTATCTGCTGCAAACCTCGCCGGGAGCCAGTACGGAGGAGGTGGCTAACAACATAAATGGTGATGGAAGAATCACCTATGCCGAACCTAATTTCACGATAGAGACACCCGAAAGCGAGAGGCACAAACACGGAGGCTACCCTGGCTCTGACCATTCACAGCCATCGACTGGCGGGGCAAAGTATGGGAGTCAGTACGCGATGGGCGCGCTAAAGTTGCGTAAAGCTCATAGCGTCAACACGGGCAGAGGTTCCACGGTCGCCGTGCTGGACACCGGGGTGCAGGCAGACCATCCGGAGTTCGACGGCAAGGTGCTGGCGGGTGAGAGCTTTGTGAGCGAGAGCGACGAGCCCACGGACACGGGCAACAACTTGGATGACGATGGCGACAACGAAGTTGACGAGATGGTGGGGCACGGGACGCATGTTGCGGGGATCGTTCATCTCGCGGCGCCTAACGCGGAGATCATGCCGCTGCGCGTGCTCGACTCCGACGGCAACGGGAACGTGTACCTGATTGCCGAAGCCCTCCAGTACGCCGTGGACCGCGACGTCGACGTGATCAACATGAGCTTCGGCACCTCGCGCCCGTCGCGGCTGATCCAGGACGTGTCGGACGACCTGGAAGCTGAAGACGACGACGACGATGTGGGCGAAGACGACGGCGACGACGATGATGAGACGGGACCGGCCCTTACGGGCGTGCCTTTGAAGGGCGCCGTCGCGGTCGGCTCCATCGGCAACGATAGCGCGAGCCAGCGCCGCTTCCCGGCCGCCGAGGCGAACGTTATCGGGATCGCGTCGGTCAACGGGGACAAGAGGAAATCCGGCTTCTCCAACTACTCCCGCTCCCGCAACCACGGCCGCGGGTGGGTGGACATCGCCGCGCCGGGCACGGACATCTACAGCCTCTTCCCGGACAATCGGTACGTAGAGTGGAGCGGTACCTCGATGGCCGCGCCGTTTGTGGCCGGCCAGGCGGCCCTGATCCGGTCTCAGAAACCGGGCCTGGACTCGACCGCGCCGAAGGGCAAGCCGAGCGTAACCAAGATCATCAAGTACAACGCCAGCTCGCTGAACGCGGGCAGCTACAGGGGTAAGCTGGGCGCGGGCCACGCTGATGCTTACAACAGTCTGAGATAAGACGAACATCGCACCTGGCGCAGGAGGCCCCGCCACTTCGGCGGGGCCTCTTTTTCGCCGGTTTGCAGCAATATTAGAAAGCTCTCATGCTGCGCCGTTTAACTATCTTTTCACTCCGAGGCCGGCACTTGTTGGGTGCATGGCAGAGAGCTTACAGGGACCGACGGGGTCTTCTGGGGCGCGAGAGAGGAGTGAGGGTTATGTCGAGCAGGGTAGTGGCGGTCTCGTTGACGGGGATGATGGCGCTGATGATGGGTCTGGCGGCGCTGTTGATGGCGGCGTCGGTGGCGCAGGCCGAGGAGCGGAGTTGCCGGGGGACGATCGGCGGGGCGACGGTGGACAACGTGCGGGTTCCGCAGGGCGCTTCTTGCACGCTGAACGGGACGAAGGTCGAAGGGACCGTGCTGGTCGAGCGGAACGCGAAGCTGTTCGCCAACGGCATCCGGGTAAAGGGGAACGTGCAGAGCGAGGGCTTCAGGTCCATCTTCTTGCGGCAGGATTCGAGGGTCGTCGGGAGCGTGCAGTTGGAGAACGGGCTCGAGGACGGCGTCGCGCGGGTGGCTAACTCCACGATCAACGGCGATCTGCAGTTCTTCTCCAACCAGGCCCGCATGGTGGCGAGCGGGAACACCATCCTCGCCAACTTCCAGGCCAACCAGAACAAGGGCGGGCTCGTGATCGAGAACAACAGGATCTCCTCGGTCCTCTCCTGCCAGGAGAACGACCCGCGCCCGACAGGCGGCAACAACAGGGCCGGCGACAAGGAAGGCCAGTGCACCAGGGTCTAGCCTGGTAGACATCTTCGCCGGCTAGCGGAAGGGCCGTCCTACACGGGACGGCCCTTCTTCGCGTCGTTTGCCGCCGGTCGAGGCACGCGCGACAGCGTCGACCTCTCCGGGGGATGCCCTGTTTTGTTCGACCTCGTCAAGTGGGGCCTTCGGCACTCGCGGGCGCTTCGAGAAGAAGCGGAGCCCGTCCCACGGGCCGTCCGCCGGGGTCGAGGATCCGGCGCCCGAAGGATCCCGGGCCTAGAGCCGTGGCTGACCTTCGTGAATCGCCGCGAGGTCGGCCGCCACCCCACCCCCGCGAAAGACGCCGCCGAGCGGCTCCTCCAGGCCCCGACCACACCGACACGGGGCCGGAGCCGGACCGGAGCCGGGACCCCGGGCGTCTGGTCTCCGGCCGCGCCCGCCCCCGATGAGAAACGAATAATCTCCCGCTAATGCGCGGTTAACCTCCCTGTACCACAAAAAAAATGTGAAATACATAACCAAATTTGTTTATGTATAAGGG
>CAXUFZ010000109.1:0-10909 GCA_964250345.1 uncultured Rubrobacteraceae bacterium | reverse complement strand
CCATCGCTCCCCCTTCAGTGGACATAGCCCTCCTCACGCGCGTCGAACCGTCGCCGGGCCACCCCGGCTACGTGTACCAAGTCGGCTCCGGGATCTCGTCGCGCAGCGCGAAGACGCCGACCTCGTGCAGCTTGTAGGAGACGGGGTCGTGCAGGGTGTGCGTCCTGACGTTGCGCCAGAAACGGTCGAAGCCGTACTTGGAGGCCGTCGCCCTGGCGCCCGTCACCTCGAAGATCCTGCCGGTCACGTCGAGCGCGACCTTTGTCGAGCGCACCTTGGCGGCGGCGATGAGGACGGCTATCTCGCCGCGGCGCCGTTCGGTGAGCGCGTCGGGGTCGTCGTGGGCGGCCTGGATCTCATCCCCCGCCCGGTCCACGAGCGCCTCGACGGCGAGTAGCTGCGAGGACATGTCCCCGTAGTTCTCCAGGATGTACGGGTCGTCGACCGCCCGGTCCACCTCCGAGAAGAGCCACGGCCGCGTGTTCTCCCGCGTGTACCGGACGGCGGTCTCGAGCGCCCCCTGCGCTATGCCAAGGTAGAAGTTGATGAAGACGAGCTGGATCGAGGGCAGCGTCAGCGTGTTGTAGACGCGCTCGACGAACTTCTTGTCCACGTAGCCCAGCGCCTCGGACCAGTCCACCTCGACACCGCGGATCTCGATGCTCCCACTCTCGGTGAGCCTTTGGCCGATGTTGTCCCAGTCGGCGTTGCGAACGAGGCCGTCCACCGTGGACGGCACGACGGCGAAGACGTGATCGTCGTCGGAACCCTCGAACACACCTTCGAGCACGGTCACGTCGCTGACCCGGCCGCCGGTCGAGAAGGACTTGAAGCCGCTGAAGGAGATTCTGCCCCCCAAATCTCGCACGGTCAGGTCCTCGTCGCGCGGGTTGACGGCCCCGCCCCAGAGCCACCTGTTTTTGGCCGACTCGGCCTCCAGCCGCTCCCACTGCTCGCGCGTGCCGGTGGTGCGCGGCAGCCAGTTCCAGAGGTAGTGGTAGCCGAGGAGCTGCCCGATGGACCCGTCGGCCTTCGCTATCTCGCGTATGACCCGGTAGGCGGTCACCCAGTTCTCGCCCCCGCCTCCATGCTCTTTCGGCCCGAGCAACGTGACGAGTCCCGAGTCCTTGAGCAGCGCGACCTCTTCGAAAGGTGCCTGGTTGGCCTGGTCCCGTTCGGCCGCGTCCCGCCGCAACACGTCCCCGACCTCGCGCGCCCGCGCCAGCCACTCCTCGCGGCCCACCGGTTGCGGTTGCCCTTCCCAGGACGGCGCGGCCCTGCCCATCGTCGTCTCGGCCATGAACTTCTCCTTCTCCAAGCCGATGCTTGGCCCCGTTCTGCGCCGGGGATGTCCACCAACGCGTCCCCGGCCCCGCGTTTCCTTCCGTCTACGAACCCGTTACCGGGCCTGGCGGCCGACGGCGAACGACCGCCGGCCGTTCTTCTTCGCCTCCTCACGCTCGCGGACGAGGGGGATGACCTTCTTGCCGAAGTCCTCGAGCTCCCAGTTGTAGTGGAGGTGGCCGGTCAGGATGACGTCGATGCCGAGGTCCTTGAGCTCGATGATGCGGTCGGCGACCTGCTCGGACGTCCCGATGAGCCCGGTCTTGAACCCGTCGTTGTACTGGACCATGTCCTCGAAGGAGGAGTTGGCCCACATCCCCTCGCCGTCTTTAGACGCCCGCCCGGCCTCCTTGGTCGCCTCGCCGAAGCCCTTGACCGCCTCGACGTTGGCGTTCTCGATGATGGAGCGGAGTGTCTCGACGGCCTCTTCCTCGGTGTCGCGCACGATGGCGAAGGCGTTGGCCCCGAACTTGAGCTCGTTCGGGTCGCGGCCGGACTTTTTCGCGGCGGCCTTGCCGTCAGCGATGATCTCCTGAAAGCCCCTGTTGGTGTTGCCGTTCATGAACTGCACGTCGGAGACCCGCCCGAACATCTCCCTGGCGTCTTTGGAGTTGCCCCCCTGGAAGACGGGGATGCGGTGCACCGGCTTCGGCAGCATCGGCGCCTCATCCAGCGTGTAGAAGTGGCCGAAAAAGCTGAACTCGTCCTCGGTCCACATGCCCTTCAAGACCCGGATGAACTCCTCCGAGCGGCGGTAGCGCTCGGCGTGGTCGAGCCAGGGCTCGCCGTAGCCGGTGAACTCGCCCTTGAACCAGCCGCTCACGACGTTGATGGCGGTCCGGCCCTCGCTCACGACGTCGAGCGAGGCCTGCATCTTCGCCACGACGCCGGGATGCCAGAGGCCGGGGTGGACGGCCGTTATGAGCTGGAGTCTCTCGGTGTGGGCCAGGATCTGGGACGAGATCGTGAACGCCTCGATCTGGTGGTCGGCCCCGTAGCTGGCGAACCACCGGGTCTGCGCGAGCGCCGCCGCGAACCCGTTGGCCTCGGCGGCCCGGGCGTACCGGACGTTGGCGTCCTTGTCCCAGTCGGTGTCCATCGGCAGCTTCGTCACCACGAGCCCGCCGGAGACGTTCGGAACCCAGTAGGCGAACTGGATCTCCCCCTCGTCGCTCTTCTTCCACCACTCGGGGGCGGGCAGCGGGTTCTCCGCGTTGGGCAACAACCTCGGCAATACGGGCGGCATCTCTACCTCCTCTTGTTCGGGGCCGCCGCGGGGGACGGACCGTTCTGTACCTTCTGGTTCAACCCTCTCTCCGGCCCGCCCCGGGACGAGGGACGGCCTGTTTCAGGCACGCGCTTCTCCTTTCGTGGGGGTCTCCAGGGCGAGCTCGTCCGGCGGCGCGTCCGCGGGTTGAACGGCCTTCGGCGGTTGGCGCATGGTCAGCGCGCCGAAGACGGCGATGCAGAGCAGGCCGACCCCGACGGCGGCCCACGGCGGCACCGCCTCCCACCAGCCGAGCATCAGGAGCGCCGCCGGGATGGTGGCGGTGACAAAGGCTTCGATCAGCGTCACCCAGCCTGCCGCCCACGCCAGGCGTTCGATGCCGAGCGCGAGCACCAGGAAGAACAGGGCGAACAGGATCGCCCACAGCACCCACAGCGTCCCGAACTTTGCGTCGCCGAAGCGGGCGAAGTTGACGACGGCGAGGCCCGCGGAGACGACCGCAGCCCACGCGCAATACCAGCCCGCGCCGTCCCCCGGGTGGCCGACGTGGCTGACGACGCCGACGTACAGGTAGGCGAAGCCGAACACCACGAAGCCGACCGTCGAGATGACCGTCGCGAGATCCTCCGCCGCCGTGAGGTCCCGCGCCGGGAATGCGCCGTGCAGCGCCGCGACCACCAGAAGCGAGCCGGCGAGGACGTTGATCGGGGCCGCGCTCCGCGACTCTATCCTCCCGAGCAATGCCAACCCGTTTACGAAGAGCGCCGCCCCCGCAAAAAGCAAACCGAGGTAGGTCATCGGACGCTCTCCCCCGAACGGAGCGAGCGATCCGAACGCCCGCGTTGCCGGAAAAGCGGGAGCCCCAAACACCTTTTCGGACCAACCACCGTCCGCCGAACGGCTAGCCTCAACCGCGCGCGGCGGTTATCATGGACCTCAGACAAGGGCGTACCACCTTTGTCACCGGCCGGAGCGGCCCGTTCTGTGTTTGGCGACGCGGCTCGGACCGCCTCCGGCTCTCTTTGATGGAAACTCGTCGTACCTGTAAGCGGTAAATCTCTTCTATATATTGTCTACTTTGTTCGTTAACAATGCGCCGGGCGCAATGTAGAACGCACGGACACAGAGGTCAAGGCACCGGGGTATCAAAGTAAGTCACTTCACATTTTGTTAACACGGTGGGGGCGCGGGTAATTCCCATTGCCATGCCGAAGTGGGGGTGATCTGTGCCGGCAGAAAATTCCCGAAAAAAGTTTGTGGAGTGCGGGATGCGCGACCCAGACACGCCCGGATGCCGGACACACCCGAGTCGGAGGGAGGGACTCTCCGAACCCGGAACGCGCCCCCGTAGTCTGTTTGCTACGGGGGCGTTGCCTCACGTACCCCCGGGCTCGCCATCGGCCGTCCCGGTCGTGTCCGGGGGCGGCGGAAGGGGCTCTTCTCCCCCGGTCTCACGCGGGTCGTACCAGGTGTCCAGGCCCTGGCTGCCGGCGCGGTCCCAGAGCTCGTACCAGAGATCCAATTCCCACTTCATGCCGCCCGACCTCCTTGTTAGACTATTTGCCTACTGACTTACTGAATAATGCACCCTACGCGACCGCTCTGGAACCGTCAAGTACGTCTCGATCGTCTTTCTCATAAAACTCATTGATTCGGTAGGCAATATGTATATACTGCGCGGCTGCGAAGAGCTGTTCGCTGGTCCGCGAGCCGATACGACGGGAGATCTCATGGACGAGGCCAAGGAAAGATCCGGGGGCGTTGCGCCGGGGATGTCGTACCTGATCTGCGCGACCCCGCGCAGCGGGAGCACGCTGCTCTGCGACGCGCTCGGGCGTACCGGGATAGCGGGTAAGCCGGCCGAGCACTTCGAGGTGTTGCTGGAGACGGGCAGGCCGAGGCAGCCGCGGGACTACTTCCAGCGCTCCAACGACCCCCAGGTGTGGGCTTTGCTCGACGACCCGGAGTTTCAAGACGTGCTCGGAGAATACGGGGGGCGGTACGCCGAGCAGCCGCCGCGGTCCGACCCCGGCTGGAAGCCGCCGGACTTCGCGGGACTCGTCGCGGGGGCCTTCGAGGAGGGGACGACGGGGAACGGGGTGCTTGGGACCAAGATCATGTGGGCCTACTTCAGGGACTTCGTGCGCCTCGCGCGCCGGACGTCCGGGCGCTGGGACGTGCCGCCGTGCGACGTGCCGGCCTCCGTGCTCCCGAACCTGCGCAGGCTCGTCTGGATGCGCCGCCGCGACACCACCCGCCAGGCCGTCTCCCTCTGGAAGGCGCTCCAGACCCAGCAGTGGCGCCGCGACTCCGACGAGGAGATGGCGACCGGGGGCCTCCGTTTCAGCTTCCCGGCCATCGACCACCTCAAGCTGAGGATAGACGAGCACAACGAAGCCTGGCAGGACTTCTTCGCCGGCTGCGGCGTCGAGCCGCTCAAGGTCGTCTACGAGGACCTGGTGGAAGACTACGAGGGGACGGTGCTGCGTTTGCTCGAAGGCATCGGGATCGAGAAGCCGGAAGGATTCGCCGTCGAGGCGCCGGGGATGAAGCGGCAGGCCGACGAGCTCTCGGAGGAGTGGGTGGATCTGTATAGTAGTCGCCGATACGCGTCTTCGGCCGCAAAGGGGTAGCGCTTGCCAGAACTCCCGAACATCCTCTACATCCACTCGCACGACACCGGGCGCCACGTCAGGCCCTACGGCCACTCCGTCAGGACGCCGAACATACAGAGGCTGGCCGAGGAGGGCGTCCTGTTCCGGCAGGCCTTCTGCGCGGCGCCGACGTGTTCTGGGAGCCGGGCGTGTCTGCTGACGGGGCAATACGCGCATTCGAACGGCATGATCGGGCTGGCCCACCGCGGCTTCGAGCTCAACGACTACCGCCAGCACATCGTGCACACGCTACACGAGAACGGGTACTACTCGGCGCTCATCGGGGAGCAGCACATAAGCAAGAAGCCGGACGTCATCGGGTACGACGAGGTCTTCAAAATTCCCTCCACCCGCACCGACGACGTCGTGCCGGTGACGCTGGACCTGCTGGAGCGGACCGGCGAGAAGCCGTTCTTCCTCTCCGTCGGCTTCTTCGAGACCCACCGCGAGTTCTTCCGCCCGTCCTCGCCGAAGAAGGCCAACTACGTGGCGCCCGCGCCCAACCTGCCCGATACGCCGGAGACGCGCCTGGACATGGCCGCCTTCCAGGAGAGCGCCCGGTCTCTGGACCGCGGCGTCGGGGCCGTGCTCGACGCCCTGGACGCCGAGGGGTTGGCGGAGAACACGCTCGTCATCTGCACCACGGACCACGGGCTCGCTTTCCCCGGCGCCAAGGCGACCCTGCACGACCGGGGGCTCGGGGTCATGCTCATCATGCGCGGTCCGGGAGGTTTCGCGGGCGGCAAGGCGGTCGACGCGCTCGTCTCGCACATAGACATCTTCCCGACGGTGTGCGACCTGATCGGGACCGAACGGCCGTCGTACCTGCAAGGTGAGTCGCTGCTGCCGCTGGTCAATGGGGAGAGGGACGAGGTGCGCGACGCGATCTTCGCGGAGAAGACGTACCACGTCGCCTACGAGCCTGAGCGATGCGTCAGAACGCGGCGGCACAAATACATTCGGCGCTTCGACGACGAGCACCCAACCCCCGTCCTCGCCAACATAGACGACGGGCCGAGCAAGGACCTCGTGCTTTCCAACGGCCTCGCCGACCGGCCCATCCCGGAAGAGCGGCTCTTCGACCTGCTCTACGATCCCAACGAGGCGCACGACCTGGCCGGGGATCCCGCCTACGCCGACGTGCTCGAAGAGATGCGCGGCCGGCTCGAGGCGTGGATGGCCGAGACGGACGACCCGTTGCTCGACGGTCCCGTGCGGGCGCCGGTCGGGGCGGAGGTCAACACCAGGGACCAACTCTCCGCCGACGACCCCACGACGGTCGTGACGCGGGACTAAAAGAGGCGGCCCCCCGCGTGTAGACTGGTGCGTTGGAGGAATCGCAAATCGCGGAGAGGAGCACGGATGCAGAAGAACGGGGCGGAGGAGCAGCGCGGGTTCACGTTGTGGTTCACGGGCCTCTCGGGGGCCGGCAAGACGACCATCGCGGAGATCGTCGAGCGCGAGCTGAGGAACCGGGAGTTGCAGGTCGAGGTCCTCGACGGGGACATCGTGAGGACGAACCTGTCCAAGGGACTCACGTTCTCGCGGGACGACAGGAACGTGAACGTGCTTCGGATCGGGTTCGTGGCGAACCTGCTCACGCGCAACAACGTGGGTGTTATCGTGTCGGCGATCTCGCCGTACAAGGAGGCGCGGGACCAGGTGCGGCGCAGGATCGTGGACTTCGTCGAGGTCTTCGTGGACGCGCCGCTAGAGGTCTGCGCCGAGCGCGACGTGAAGGGCCTCTACAAGAAGGCGATGGCCGGCGAGATCGAGCAGTTCACCGGCGTCTCGGACCCCTACGAGGCCCCCGCCGCCCCCGACCTCGTCCTCAAGACGGAGGACGAGACCCCCGAAGAGAGCGCCCGCAAGGTCATCGAGAAACTGGAGTTCTTCGGCTACCTGTGGAGCCCCTCCCCCGACTCCGAGTACAACTGGAGCAACAGGTAGCCTCCGGCCCGCAAGAAAAACCCGGCAAGCCGACGAACGGCGCGCTGCGCGGCAGCGTGGTGGTGGTAACGGGGGCCTCCAGCGGCATCGGGGCCGCCGTGGTGCGGGCGCTGGCGGACGAAGGCGCGAAGGTGGCGTTGGCCGCCCGCCGGGAGGACGCGCTGCTGGAGGCCGAGTCCGGCCTCGACGCCGAGAGCCTCGTCTTTCCCGCCGACGTGACCGACCGCGGGCAGGTCCGGGATCTGGTCGGGCGCGCCGAGGCGGAGCTCGGCCCGGTGGACGCGCTTGTCAACTGCGCCGGGGTGATGTTCTACACGCTCATGAAGAACGGGCGCGAGGACGAATGGGACAGGACCGTCGAGGTCAACTGCAAGGGCGCCGTGAACTGCGTCGGGGCGGTGCTGCCGGGGATGCTGGAGCGGGGTCGGGGTCACATCGTCACCATCTCCTCCAACGCGGGCCGCAAGGTCTTCCCCGGCCTCGCGGTCTACTCCGCCAGCAAGTTCTTCGTCGAAGCGCTCTCGCAGGGGCTACGACTGGAGACCGCTGGGACCGGCGTCAGGGTGACCACCATCCAACCCGGCAACGTCGCCACAGACCTCATAGACCTCAGCGGCGACGAGGAGGCGCTCGAAGAGTACGGTCGGCCGACCGGAGCAAAGGTCCTCGACCCCGAGGACGTCGCGCGGTCCGTCGTCTACGCGCTCTCGCAGCCCGACCACGTCGCCGTCAACGAGGTACTCGTCGAGCCCCGGGACGAGCCGGTCTAGCTCCTCCCTTCGGTCGTCGCGCACGCTGCGCCCTGGCGGCCTCCGCTTGTCAGCACGCTCCGGCTCCGCCTCCGCTCTCAGCCCGCCGGCTAACGCCGGCTTTCAGCACGCTCCCTGCGGTCGCTTTCAGCTAGGCCTTTGTTGGGCTGGGGTGCTTGTTGGGTTGCGCCTGGCATCGGGGTTTGCGGGTCTCGTGCATCCGGCGGCGGTTCGGGGTAATCTTCACCAGGCACATGGGCTACGAAGGGGGAGATGGGATGAACACTTTTCCGACGCGCATCCTGCTGGCCACGGACGGCTCCGAGCGCGCCAACCTGGCGGCCATGACGGCCATAGATCTCGCCAGGGCCACGGGTTCGCAGCTCGACGTCATCGCGGTCGGGGCCACGTTTCCGGAGACCGCCGTCTACAGGGATTTTGTGGACGAGGCCAGCGAAGACCTCAAGAAGGAGGCCCAGGGGGTACTCGACGCGCAGGTCAAAAAGATCGAGGACGCCGGCGGGGAGGTCGCGGGGACCCACCTGAGGATGGACGAGCGCAAGGACGAGGCCATCGTGCACCTCGCCGAAGACATCGAAGCCGGCCTGATCGTCATCGGCAGCCGCGGCTACGGCGGGATGCGACGCGCCCTCCTGGGCAACGTCGCCGACTCCGTCGTCCACCACGCCCACTGCCCCGTGTTGGTGGTACGCCCGACGGAGGGCGTCAGCGCTCCATTTTAGAAACCCGGAGAGTAGGGAGTGGTGAGTAGAGAGTAGGAAAGATACATACCGGGTTCTTTCTACTTACTACTCTCTATTTCACTACTCTCTGCCCTTCACAACAGCGTCCACGTCATGCCGAGGAGGGCGCCTGCCGGGACCATCGCGTAGATCGGGGTTTTGAACCTCTGCAGGACGATAAAGGAGGCCACGGCCACGACGAGCGCGAAGACGTCGAGGCCGGCCGGGGAGAGTTCGTTCGGGAAGAGGACTTTGCCGGCGAAGAAGACGGCGAGGTTGGCTATGACGCCGACGACGGCGGCGGTGACGCCGGTTAGGGCGGCGCGTATCTTTTCGTTGCTTGCGAGGAGCTCTATGTACGGGGCCAGCAGGAAGATGAAGAGGAAGCACGGGAGGAAGGTGACGTAGGTGGTGAGGAGGGCGCCCAGCGTACCGTAGAGCAGGGGGTCGAAGCCTTCGGGGGCTTTGTTCCAGGCGCCGAGGAAGCCGACGTATTGGGTGACCATGATGAGGGGTCCCGGCGTGGACTCGGCGAGGCCGAGGCCCTGCACCATCTGGTCGGCGGACAGCCAGCCGTAGTCGTTGACCGCGACGTTGGAGATGTAGCTCAGGACGGCGTAGGCCCCGCCGAAGGTGACGAACGCGGCGCCCGTGAAGAAGAGGGCTTCGCGCGAGAGCACGTCGTCCCCGCCGCGCAGGAGGAAGACCGCCCCCACGGGCGCCGCCCAAAGAACGGCGAACGTCGCGAGCAGCTTGAGGTTGCGTCGCATCGAGGGCGGAGCGGCGGAGGTCTCGTCGACGGCGGACGCCTCTTCTGGACCGTGGCCGCCGGTTTGGAATGCGTTCGGGACGAAGCGTTGGAGGACTATGCCGCCCAAGGCGGCGGCGATGATGACGAGCGGGAACGGGATGGACAGGAAGAAGAGGGCTACGAAGGCCAGGACGGCGAAGGCGACGAGGGCGGGGTGGCGGAGGGCGCGACGGCCTATCCGGATCAGGGCCTCAACGACTATCGCTATGACGACGGGCTGCACGCCGTAGAGCAGGCCGCGGATAGCCGGCACGTCCGAGTGGGCCACCGCGAGCCACGAGAGCAGGAGCAGAACGAAGATCGAGGGTATGACGAAGAAGGAGCCGGCGACGATCCCGCCGAGCGTTCCGTGCAGCCTCCACCCGATGTAGGTGGCGACCTGCTGGGCCTCGGGGCCGGGGAGCAGCATACAGAAGTTGAGCGTCCTCAGGTATTGGCTCTCGGAGACCCAGCGCTTCCGCTCGACCAGCTCGCGGTGCATGATCGCGATCTGCCCCGCCGGCCCCCCGAAGTTGATGAACCCCAACTTCACCCAGAACCGGAAAGCCTCCCAAAAACCGACCGGCTTGGTTTCACCCTTCCCCACCCAAATCCCCACTCAGATAGTGAACATCCTCTTTCGCGCGTCCATGGTCGCACACAAGGCCTGGCCGGTGAAGGAGGATCTACGCGCCCTCTACAACTTCTTGCCGTAGAGCCATTCCCGGTTGACCGTCTCGAAACCGACCGACTCGTACAGCCCGGCGGCGGCCCCGTTCTCGTGGACGGCGGTGACGAGGGCGGTCTTGGCCCCCAGGTCCCGCAGCCTCCTCAACCCCTCGACCATGACGGCCCTGCCGAGCCCCATCCGCCGGTACGCCGCGCGGGTCCCGACGGGCTCGAAGAGGCCCGCGCGGCCCGCGGGGTCGAACCAGCAGACGCAGTAGGCCCCGAACGCCCCGTCCGGCCCGACCGCGACGAGATCCAGCCGCGGGTCGTAGCCCGGCGCCGCCCGCAGGCGACGGTACGCCTCCGGCGTAACCCGCGACGGATGCCACACCTCGCGATGCGCCTCGACCCGGGTCCCCCACTCTTCTTCGCCGCCGACCTCCCGCACGGTCCACCCGTCCGGCGGCGCGGCTTCGGGCAGCGGTCCGTCCAGCCTGCGGAGCATCTTGAGCGCGTGGTCCCCGTCGCGTTCGAAGCCGGCGTCGGTCAGCAACGCGTCGAGCCGCGGGTCGTCCTCCGGGACGCGCGTCCACAGCTCGTCCCCCGCCTTCTCGCCGTACACGGCCCGGGTCTGTTCCGCCGCCCACCCGAGCATCTGGCGGTCTATCAGCCGGACGGCGGCTTCGTCCTCTCGGAGCAGGCCAGCGTCGCCCACGTGCTCGCCGCCCAGGCGGCGGGCGCGGAGATCCACGCCCGCGAGCGCGTGCGCACCTGGGACGCCA
>CAXUFZ010000108.1:5909-11031 GCA_964250345.1 uncultured Rubrobacteraceae bacterium | reverse complement strand
CCGCAGATCGCCATCCTGGACGAGCTGACCACCGGCCTGGACCCGCAGGCCCGCCGGGACACCTGGGAGCTGATCGAGTCGGTCCGCGGCCGCGGCGTCACGGTGCTGCTGGTCACCCACTTCATGGCCGAGGCCGAGCGCCTCGTCCCGAACCGCCGGCTGGTTGCCACGGGTCAGCGGATGGGCCGGTCATACCTCGCGTCAGTCGGCGTCTAAGGTTCACCAGGCATGAACGTGGACGACCGGGACTCCATCGACTCGTTCATCTTCCGCTACAGAGGTGGGAGTTTCGCCACGGACCGTCTCGATCCCCGAGAGGTTCCGGCTCTGCTCCCGAGAGGGCCGGACGGAGGCTACAAGCAGGATCCCGCTTCTACCGGGGTACGCGGGGCGCGCGAGGACGGGGGCAGGAGCCAAAGATATGCCGAGAGGTGGAGGACCGCGATAGACGCCTAGCTGCCGGCTCGGGTGCGGGCCGTGGCCGACGCCCGAGGCCTCCCCGGGGGACGGCGCGCGAAGAAGAGGCGTGTCAGGACCGAGGAGTCAGGGGGCAAACGGATGATGCGGCCCGTAGCCGAGAGTTGGGCCCGCCGCGGCCACTCTGGTAGGGCTCCTCCGCGGTGACCAGGTACCAGTGGCGACTAGTGTGCGTTGGCGAGGATTCGGTCGGCTTCGTCTTCCTCGAGCATCCGAGTGGTCTCTTCCATTCGGACGAAACGCCCCTCGGAGTCCCGCTCCGCGAAGACGGACACTTCCTGCAAGATCCGACCCCCGTCCCGTCGAACCAGATCGACGACGTGGCGTTCCGCGTAGCGGTTGCCGTCGGCGAGTTCGTCCAGAACCGTGATCGTGGCGTGCTCGACGACCTTTCGGAGGCCGGCGATGCGCGCGAGGAACGCGGTGCGGTCGTCCCGGCTTCCGTCTGTTCGTTGACGGAAGCCGGGACCGTAGTGCCGTTCGACCGCCTCCTCCGCGGGAAGTTCCTGGTTGTTGAACAGGTCGTTGACGGCGTCGCGGATGGTTGTCACGGGTTCTTCCTGGGCTTGCCTGACGAGTACGGGCCGTCCTCACGCGACGGTGAGCACGATCTTGCCCTGGATATGCCCGCGGGCGGCGCGTTCGTGCGCCCCCCGGGCGTCAGCGAGCGGGAACGTGCTGTCGATGGCGACGCGCAGCGTGCCGGCATCGATCATGCGCCCGAGTTCCGCGAGCTGTGCGCCGTTCGAGCGCACCTGGGTGCCCGAGGTCGTGACCCCCAGCTTCGCGGTCTCTTCGGGGTCGTACTCGGCGACGAAAACCGGGTACAACGCGCCGCCGCGCTTGAGGGTGCGTAGGAAGCGACTGCTGTCGGGACCGCCGACGGTGTCGAGCACGAGATCGACATCGCGCGCGACCTCCTCGGGACGGCTCCTGGTGTAGTCGATGTACTCGTCGACGCCGAGTTCGCCCAGAAACGACTCATGCGCGCCCGAGGCGACCGCGATGACGCGCGCACGCTGCCACTTGGCGAGCTGCAGCGCGAGGTGCCCCACGCCCCCCGCGGCTCCGTTGATGAGCACCGTCGTCCCGGCGTTCAGTGCCACCGGGCGGTGCTGCGCCGCCTGGAAGGGCGACGGGTGATCGTGGCCGAGCTCGATCAGGAACTGCCACGCGGTGAGCCCCGACATGGACAACCCCGCGGCGTGCACGTGATCGACGCGAGCCGGCTTGCGCGCGAGGTCCGACGCGGGCGCGGCGACGTACTCGGCGTACGCGCTGCCTTCCAGGCTGGGAAAGCGAAGCAGGCCGAAAACGTCGTCACCAACGGAGAAGCCGTCCACGTCCGCGCCAACGGCCGCGACTACGCCCGACACGTCCGTCCCCAGAATCGCGGGCAAGTCCAGCTTCGGCCTCATCTCCGGAGGCACGTTGGGCATGCCCTCGCGCACGTACCAGTCGGGGGGGTTGACGCCGACCGCATGAACGCGAACGAGTACCTCGCCCGATTTCGGCTCGGGGATCGGCACCTCCTCGTACCGCAGCACTTCCGGGCCGCCGTACTCGTGCAGACGGATCGCCTTCATCGTGTTCGTCGGCATCGTTTCCCCTTTTCGGCGCGGATGAGTTATCCTAACGGAGCAGCGCTCCGAATATACGGAACACTGTTCCGTTTGTCAAGGGAGGCATATGCGGGCCGACGCGAAGAAGAACCACGACCACCTGCTCGTCGTCGCGCGCGCCGTCGTGCACGAGCAGGGCGCGGATGCCTCGCTGCGCGACGTCGCCCGCAGGGCCGGCGTCGGGCTCGGCACGCTGTACCGTCACTTCCCGACGCGGGAGGCGTTGCTCGAGGCTTTGCTCCGCGCAAGCTTCGACGAGCTGGCGGCACAGGCAGTCGAGCTCGAAGTTCTGGGCTCGCCTGGGGATGCTCTCGTTGCGTGGCTACGCGACTGCATCGCTTGCGCGCACAAGTATCGGGGCGTTGTGGCGCTGATGATGGCCGCCATCGAAGACACCGATTCCGCGCTCCATGCCTCGTGCGTCGAGATGCGCGCGGCGGGCACAAGGCTTCTCACCCGCGCCCAGGCCGCGGGCGCAGCACGGACCGACGTCGACGGCACCGACCTGTTCGCGCTGGTCGGGGCGCTCGCGTGGCTCAACGACCAACCCTCGTCCGCGCCACGCGCCGATCATCTCTTCGATGTGATCGCGAGCGCGATCCTGACGAGCCGAGCGGGGGAAGCGGCACGGGTTTGAGACCGGGCGGCTACTCGGGTCGCACATGTTGCTGTAGAGCGATTCGAGGGTGTACCAGCGGGCCGCCGTAGGTTTCGCTAATAACCTCGCAACGCCCACGCGAAACGTGGACTGGTAGAAGCGATCGACGTCGCCTGCGGCCGAGCACCACGCCGGGGTAGCGCCATTTAAGGGGCCCTTGGACCCACGCGGTCCGGTCGCCGGTCGTGCCCCGTCAGCGAAGCCGTTTACGCATGAAGACGCGCCGGTAGCCCCCGTCGAGGCGCCTGCCGGTCTCCTCGAAGCCCAGCTTCCCGTAGACGGCGAGGTTCTCCCACATCTTCTCGTTCGTGTACAGCCGGATCTCGGCCAGGCCGGCCCCCTCGGCCCTCTCCTCCGCAAAGGCCACTAGCTCGCGCCCGAGGCCCCTCCCCAGGTGCCCGGGCGCGACGGCCACGTTGCCCAAGAACAGGTGGTCCTCGGCCGACCTCATCACCAGCACCCCGAGCACCTCCCCGCCCTCGGCTATCACCCACACCTCGCCGGCCCGGATAAGGGCGGCGTAGTCCTCAAGCATCGGCGCGGGCTCCTTGCCGATGCGCCCGACGTACTTCGAGTAGGACGCCCGCACCAGGTCGCCGACCGCCGCGGCTTCCCCCAGCTCGGCCGGTCGTACGCTCTTCTCCGCCACGGCCTCCACCTCCAGAGAGCGATGTGCGAGGCCGGAAGGATGCCACGAGTCGGGGTTTGCGGCCAGTTCCAGAGACTTCAGGATTTCAGCACGAAAGGCCCGCTGGCGTGTTCTGCCAGGCTCGGCTCCGCGTGGGCACTGCAAGGTTACTGGCAAGGTCTGGGCCGCCGGCACGCCCTTCGGTGTGGGGTGGACCTCGTTCGTCAGCTGCTCGGCTACGTTCCGCTCGCGGGTGGCGGGCGTTCACCCCATCGGGTCTGGGTGAGCGCCGCGAGCTGCGGGGGCGCCGCCGCGTAGAAGTCGGTCTACACATCAGGCGGACGCGCTCGTCCGACAGGTCCCGAAGACGTCCTCCGGCCTCGCCATCCCAGGGAAACGTCTGAAAGCTATCGTCCTGGTACACCGGATCCAGGCCCCCCACCGGCGGATCATGTCGTCGGTTGCGAAGTGCTCTTCGACGGCTACGATCTTCATGGTCTCCTCTCCGGGCCTCGGAAGTCCCGCCGCGCCGCTGTGGCGCGCTGCAACGTGCGGTCGTTGCCGGGCGCACGCGGGGGCTCACGTCCCTCCAACTCACCGTTTCTGCGACCAGGCCGAACGCGCGAACACCGGTCGACCTCGTGCCGGTACGAGCAGCCCGGACGCGCACCGGGAAGCCGTTCACGCCCGGCGGGGACGGTGTCAGATCAGCTTGTCGAGCGTGATGGGCAAGTCGCGCACGCGTTTGCCGGTGGCGTTGTAGACCGCGTTCGCGACCGCCGCCCCGACGCCGGTGATGCCAAGCTCGCCGATCCCGCGCGCCCCCATCGGCGTGTGCGGGTCGGGGATGTCGGTCCAGATCACGTCGATTTCGGGCACGTCCATGTGGACGGGCACGTGGTACTCGGCGAGGCTCGGGTTCATGATGCGCCCGTTGCGCCCGTCGACCTGGGTTTCCTCCATCAGCGCGAGCCCGATCCCCATGACGATGCCGCCGCGGAACTGGCTCGCGGCGGTCTTGGCGTTGAGGATGCGACCGCCGTCGAACGAGCCGAGGAACCGGCCGACCCGCGTCTCGCCGGTGACCGCGTTGACGCGCACCTCGCAGAACTGCGCGCCGTAGGAGTGCATCGACCAGTGCATCAGCTCGAGGGGCTGGGAAGCGTCGGCCTCCGCGCTTACCTCGTCACGTCCCGCGCGGTCGAGGATCGAGGCGTAGCTCTCGCGTCGTTCGGGTTCGTCGAGCTTGCAGAGGCCGCCGTCCATCGCGCCGACCTCGTCCGGCTCGAGGCCGGCGAGCGGCGAATCATCGCCGGCGAGCTCGAGCAGCTCGGCCACCAGCTCGCGGTGCGCGGCGACCACCGCGCCGCCGATCGAGGCGGTCTGCGACGAACCGGCGGCGACGACGACACCGGGGTACGACGAATCGCCGTAGGCGAAGGTCACCCGATCGAGCGGCAGGCCGAGCCGCTCGGCGCTGACCTGCGCCTGGGCGGTGGCGGTGCCCATGCCCATCTCGTGCGCGGCGATCTCCACCCTGGCGTGGCTGTTCCTGGTCAGCGTGATCCGCGCCGCGCCGCCGAGCATCCGAACGTAGGGGTGGGAGGAGGCGGCGCAGCCCATGCCCACCAGCCACTCGCCCTCGCGAACCGCGCCGGGAATCGCGGCGCGGGCGGGCCCCCCCCCCCCCCCCCCCCCCCCCCCCCCCCCCCCCCACGGCGGGGGGCCAGCGCTCCC
>CAXUFZ010000108.1:0-5899 GCA_964250345.1 uncultured Rubrobacteraceae bacterium | reverse complement strand
GCCGGGAATCGCGGCGCGCTCGGACCAGCCGAACCGCTCGGCGCCCGCGCGCCAGGCCTCGACGGCGTGGCGCGAAGAGAACGGCCTGCCGTCGGTCGGGTCCTCGCCGGGCTCGTTGCGGACGCGCAGCTCGATCGGGTCCATGCCGAGCTCCACCGCCAGCTCGTCCACCGCGCTCTCGAGGGCGTAGTTGCCGACCGCCCCTCCCGGCGCGCGCATCTGCGTGTTGGCGACGATGTCCAGGTACACCAGCCTGTTGTCGAGGTCGAAGCTGCCTGCCGCGTAGCTGCTCCTGGTCCCGAACACGAACGCCTCGGGCAGCGCGGTGCGCTGCGTCGTCGCCGAGGTTCCGGTGTGGATGATCGCGTCGAAGCGGCCGTCGGCGCCCGCGCCGATCGCCACCCGCTGCTCGGTCATCGCGCGCCCCCCGGTCACGCGGTACACGCCCTCGCGCGACAGGGAGATCCGGACCGGGCGACCGGCGAGCTTCGCCGCCGCCGCGCCCAGCACCTGATGCTGCCACAACATCTTCCCGCCGAAACCGCCGCCCACGAAGGGCGAGGTGACGTGGACCTGCTCCTCCTCGATCCCAAATATCTCTGCGAGGGAGGCGGCGGTGTGCGCGACCGCCTGGGACGCGTCGTGGACCTGCCCGCGGGGCAGCACTCCTTCCGCACGACCGTCGACTACACCGGCGTGGGCGACATCCCCGTGAACGAGGCCGCCGCCGAGAGCCGCCGGCGGTTCATGGAGCGCTACGGCATGGCCGTCCTGCTACCCACGGCCCCACCGTGGTCGACGGTCGTGCGTGCTATGGTCGCTGAAGAAAAGACGCCGGTCGCCTCCGCGCCGCACGTCCGCCAGGAGATCTCTAGCCTACCGGTTCGAGGCCGCCGAAGCCTCATCGACGCGCAATGGCACCACGTCGATGGGGTGGATGGAGTATAAGCCCGGCCGCAAATGGCGCACCGTAGGGCCGCGGCGGGGTCTGGCAGACCGGTCCCGCCGCGCGGTCGGGTGGATGGCCTCCGGATCTGCGCCGTTGACAACGGCCGTCGCGGGGCGTATACCGGGGGGCGACAACAGAATGCCAGTAAGACGCCGAGCCCCCGGGTGGCGCCGGGGGGCGGGGGACCCACTTCGGACCTTTTTAGGTCCTTGGGGTGAATCGCCGGCCAACGTTGGCCGGCGTAGGGCTTATCCTTCGGCCCGAATCCGACAGCTAACCTCGCAGGCGCCGAAGAAGGAGGTCTCGCGGTGTCCGCGATGTTTACCCCAGCCCGCTCGTCGGGCTCCCTTCCCTGCCCGCGGGGGGGTGCGCGATGAGCGCGCCGAACCGGACCGCTCCGGGGCCCTACCCCCGTTTCAAGCGGTGGCTCCTTGCCGAGCGCATAGAGCAGGTCGAAGGTCCTTACGCGAGGCGGGCCAAGGAGCGCCAGCAGCCGTGGTGGAAGGTGGTGTGCCTGACCGGGGTTGACTACTTCTCCACGCTCGGTTACATCCCCGGCATCGCGGCGCTCGCCGCCGGGGCGCTCTCGCCCATCGCCGCGCTGCTCATCGTGGCGCTGACCTTGTTCGCCATGGTGCCCATGTACCGCAGGGTCGCCGAGGAGAGCCCGCACGGGCAGGGCTCGATCGCCATGCTCGAGCGGCTGCTCTCGTTCTGGCCGGGCAAGCTGATGGTCCTTGCCCTCCTCGGCTTCATCGCCACGGACTTCGTCATCACCATAACCCTCTCGGCCTCCGACGCGGCCGTCCACCTGGTCGAGAACCCGCTGGCGTCGGGGGCCCTGGAGGGCGGTGAGATCCCCGTCACCCTCGCCCTGGTCGGTGTCCTGGGGGCTGTGTTCTTGAGGGGCTTCAGGGAGGCCATAAACCTCTCGGTCCTCATAGTCGGGGCGTACCTGCTGCTGAACCTGGTCGTCGTGGCCGTCGGCCTCTACGCCGCGTTCGCCGACCCCCGGAGCGTCGCGGACTGGCGGGGGGCGCTGTTCGCCAGTTACGGCAACCCGCTGGTCATGATCGGGGTGGCGCTGCTGGTCTTCCCCAGGCTCGCCCTCGGCGTCTCGGGGTTCGAGACCGGCGTGGCGGTGATGCCGCTCGTGCGCGGGGAGGACGGCGACGACCCGGAACGCCCCGCGGGGCGCATCCGCGGCACCCGCAGGCTGCTGACCGCCGCCGCCGTCACCATGAGCTTCTTCCTGGTGACCACCAGCTTCATCACCGTGGTCCTGATACCAGCCGAGGAGTTCGAGGCTGGCGGAAGCGCCAACGGCCGGGCGCTCTCCTACCTCGCCCACGAGCACCTGGGGGGCGCCTTCGGCACCGTCTACGACGCGAGCACGATCGCGATCCTCGCCTTCGCCGGGGCCTCGGCGATGGCCGGGCTCCTGAACGTCGTGCCCCGCTACCTCCCCCGCTACGGGATGGCCCCAGAGTGGGGCCGCGCGGTGAGGCCGCTGGTGCTCGTCTTCACCGCGGTGGCCCTGGCCGTCACGCTGGTCTTCCGGGCGGACGTCGACGCCCAGGGCGGCGCCTACGCCACGGGCGTCCTGGTCATCATGACCTCCGCGGCCTTCGCCGTGACGCTCTCGTCCCTCTGGAGGCACGGGTCCCTCAAGGGGACGCTGTTCTTCGGGGCGGTCACCCTGGTCTTCGCCTACACCACCGCGGCCAACATCGTGGAGCGCCCCGACGGCATCAGGATCGCCGCCTTGTTCATCGCGGCGATCGTGGCGACCTCGCTCGTCTCGCGGGTACGCCGCTCGCTGGAGCTCAGGCAGGAGGCCATAGAGCTCGACGGAGCGGCCCGGCGCTTCGTGGAAGAGGCCGGCAGACGGGGGCGGATCCAGGTCGTGGCCCACCGCCCTCGCTTCGGCGACGACGCCGGAGAGTACGACCGCAAGCTCGCAGAGCAGCGCGAGTACAACCGCGTCCCGGAGGGCGTACCCGTCCTGTTCCTGGAGGTGGACGTGGCCGACCCTTCCGAGTTCGAGGACGTGCTGGAGGTCAGGGGCGTGCGGGTCGGCGACCACAGGGTGCTTCGGGCGGAGAGCTCGACCGTCCCGAACGCCATCGCCGCCCTTCTCCTGCACCTCAGGGACACCACCGGCAAGACGCCCGACTGCTACTTCGGCTGGACGGAGGGCAACCCGGTCGCCTACGTGGTGCGCTTCGTCCTCTTCGGCGAGGGCGATACGGCCCCCGTCACCCACGAGGTCCTGCGGGAGGCCGAGCCCGTCCTCGAGCGGCGCCCCATCGTCCACGTCGGCGGTAGGTGAGAACGGGGCCGCGCGGGGAAGGATCCGGGGTCTCGCGCGGGTTCTGCCAGGCCCCGCCGCGGCCCCGCGATGCGCCAGTTGTGACCGAGTTTGTGGAGTACCCACCCCGGCCAACTACAACGCATACACTCCGGCACCTCCGCCAACATCGAGCACCGCCGCGGCTGTTGCCGGTCGGCTTCGAAAGACGAATCCCCCGGAGGAAGCGCCGCGCGTCCTGCTCGGCCGGGGTAAGCCGAAAAGACGATCCCGCCTAGCGACGCCCCGGCGTACCTCGAAGGCGACGAGGCACGCGCAGCGTCCGCCTATCCCGACTTTGCGGACCACTTTACCGCCCCTTTTCCGGTTCATTTCCTGGTGGGCCCGGTCCCCGGCGCGCATCCTCTGGGGGTACGAAGACAAGCCCTTGGGGGCGGAGAGAGGAGCGATTGTTGACCCCCGACGCCACGATACCAGCTAGTTGTACCCGCACTACAGCGGAAAGGAGTAGGTCATGTACAAGATCACCATCCTCTTGACGCGTCGCGACGACCTCACCCACGAGCAGTTCATCGAGTACTGGACGAAGCAGCACACGCCGTTGCTCGCCGAGCTCCCGAGCGACGAGGTCACGGTGAAGCGCTACGTCCAGCTGTACCCGACCGACGATTCGATCCCGGGCGTCGAGACGGCCGCGGTCGACGGCGGCGGCGCGCTCTGGGTCGACAGCGTCGCCGACGCCGCCAAGTGGTTCACGTCCGACACCTACACGACCGTCGTGGCCGAGGACGAGGAGAGGTTCCTGGACCGCTCCAAGACCCGGTTCCTCTACGCCACCGAACAAGTCGTCTTCGGCTGAGCCGCCGTCGAGCGTCACCGGCCCCACGAACGCGACCATGCCCTTCCCACGATTAGGAGGATAAGACCATGCCCTTCTCGCAACGAGATGGTTACGGACTCGGAGGGTGCAAGCGAAGAACGGCGCAGCGGGAAGGAAAGATCATGGACCTAAAAGAAAAGACGCCCGACCCCGCGGGCGACACCATCCGCGGACGGAGGGTAGCGTCCGAATCTTCGAGCGTGGCGCGGGTGCATACGTACACCGCCCCCGAAGATGGGTTCCTCGTCAACACGCACGTACTCGAGCTTTTACTGCATTGGGCAGGTCTATCGGGAACTCGTGCTCGCAGGCGCGGTCGGGGTAGAGGAGGTGCGGGTGGGTCTTGATCTTACGCTCGGCCCCCCGCACCTGGTCTGCCGACTTCTTGACCGCCCTCCGGAGCCGCCGGCTCCGGTCCCTGGTCAGGTCGCCGTCGTCCGGGAACGCACAGTCCTTGTCGGAGAGTCGCGACACCGGGGGACGGGCCGCGCGGCTGTCTGGCAGCCGGACCGGGTCGAGGTCCTCAACCGTCGCGCATAGAATCGTTCCGAAGCGTCCCCTGTCCGCGCAGGAATCGTACCTGGCGAGCGTGGAGGACCGGTACGAGGGTGCAACCCGACGCGCTGCCCGCCCCCGCGGACACCGCTCAGGCCCCGGAACGTTCGGCGCGCGCTTTGAGCGCGTCGTTGAACCGGGCGAACTCCTCGTGGGCGCCTTTCGGCGGTTTGCGGACGATGGCGGGTATCAGCCCGCTAAACCGTTCGGCGTGCGTCAGCCTCGTCTGGCCGTCGCCGTCCCCGGCGAGCACGAACTCGTGCATCCCGGCGAACAGGGCGGGGTGCCCCAGGTGACCCGTCCACGCGAAGAGTCTGCCCGGCTCCGAGGCGGAGACCCGCGGCCGGACCGACGTGGCGCGTTTCCCCTCGGGAGCCAAGACGACGCGCAACGCGGAACCGGCCTTCGGGGACCCCGAGATCTCGCGAACGAACACGCTCCACTCCCCGTAACGCCCGAAATCGGTCAGGACGTCCCACACCCCCTCGGGCGTGGCTTTGATGGTGATCTCTGTGACTACCGGTCGCATGATCCTCCTCTGCTGGGGGGCGTGGCCCCGGTCACCTTCAGACTCCGGCGCTTCTGCCGACCCGCGCGTCCACGGACTCCGCGGCGGACGTCCCTGCGGACGCCCTCAGCGTGTCCGCGACGGTCGGCAGGTGGGCGAGGAAGCCCCCGTCCACCGGCAGGACCTGGCCGGTGACGAAACGCGCGGCGTCCGAGGCCAAGAAGACGACCGCGGCGGCGATGTCTTCCGGCGCGGTGGTTTCGGCGGTGAGGTGGTGGGCCTCGAGGATCTCGACCATCTCCGGCGGCAGGGTCCGCTTGGCGGCCGGCGTGAGCACGAGCGCGGGGGCGACGGCGTTGGCGCGGACCCCCTGCTTGCCGTACTGCGTGGCTACGTACCGGGTGAGGCCGTTGACGCCGGCCTTGGATACGCCGTAGGCGGTCCTGTTCAGGTCCCCCGCGGCGGCGGCCCCCGAGGACGTGTTGATGATCGAGCCGCCGCCGACCGAGATCATGCGCGGCACGGCGTACTTGCTCCCGAGCATCGGCCCACGCAGGTTCACGGCCATCGTCCTCTCCCAGACGTCCGCATCGGCGTTCGCCACGTCCGCGTCGCGCCCGACGAGGTCCAACGCCGCCGCGTTGTTGTGCAGGATGTCGAGCCGCCCGAACTCGGCCACGGCCGCCCCCACCATCT
>CAXUFZ010000107.1:0-11144 GCA_964250345.1 uncultured Rubrobacteraceae bacterium | reverse complement strand
TCGCAGGGGACGCAGGCCGCCGCCGCCGACAGCGCCGCCGCCGGGGCTTCCGTATCCTCCGGCGAGGCGGCCAGCGCCCTACCGGCCGGGGGGAGCCGTCCACCGGCCGGGAAGGGCCTCGGATTGGGCGAGAGGATCCCGCTGCGCGAGGCCCGCGCGAGGTCGGAGGCGCCCGTCTTCCTCCCCCGATCCCCAGAGCTCGGGAAGCCGGATGAGGCTTACGACCGTGCGGGGGCCCCGGGCTTCACGGTCCTCTACCGGGATCGAAGAACGGGTCTGCCTGCCCTGGGCGACACGAGAATCGGCCTGCTGCTGACCCAGACGCCCGGCGGCGTCGGCGCGGCGTACCTGCCCGGCGTGGAGGAGGCCGGCCTGGAGACGGTGACCGTCGACGGCGAGAGAGGCTACTGGATCCCCGCCGGCGGCGACTCCCCGGAGGTCGACCGGAGCGCGGGCCTGCTCTCCAACGTGCTGCTCTGGGAGCGCGACGGCCAGGCGCTCCGGCTGGAGGCGGACGTAACCAAAGAAGAGGCGGTCCGCATCGCCGAGTCCGTGCGCTGAGGAGGCTACGGGAACCGATGCGGACCGCGCGTTGTACAAGCATTGAGAACTCACCCGCAAAACGCGTACACGGGAGACGCCGATGCGAGGAAGAAGGATCGCAGGGCCCTTCGGAATACTGGCCGTGACCGCGTTGGCGGCGTTGCTCCCCGGGTGCGCCGTCGGTTCGTCGCAGGCTGCGTGCGCGGCGCCCCTTCCGACCGTGGAGGTCTCGCCGCAGCGGGCGGCCCCGGGAGGGCAGATCACGCTGCGCGGCGACGGTTTTGTCGGCCGCTTGTTCTGCGACGACACCGGACCCGGCGTCTTCGAGGACGACACGCGGGCGTACGGCGCCCGGGACATCCGGCTGGAGTACCGGCAGGACGGGAAGACGTGGAAGCTAGGCACGGCGGACGCCGGACGAAAGTTGGGTTTCGAGACGCGCGTCGAGGTGCCGGAAGAGGCCCGACCGGGACCCGCGACCGTGCGGGCCGTCGGGGGTGGCAAGGCGAAGACGGCGCTCCAGGTGATCGAAGCCCCCGAACCGGCCACGTCCGCCTCGGACACCTCCGTTTTGGAACCTCCGCCCGCGACGCTGTCCTTCGGTGAGCGGACGGAGAGGGGCGAGCTCGGTTCGTACTGCTCGACGGACGGGTGCGCGGATATCGCCGGGTTCCCCGTGCCGGCGGAGAAGAAAGAACTCGCCGTCCCCACCGGCTCCGGGGTGAGGCTGGACCTCGGGGATCTGGAACCCTCCTCCGTCAAGGTCGGGGCGGCATCGCTCGACGGTAAAGACGCGAAGCTGCTCTCGGCTTCCAACGGCTCCCAGGAACTCGTTCCCGGGGGAGACCGCATTTGGCCCGAGACGCGGGCCCTGAAAACGCGTCGCGTCTTGGACCGGGACCTGATCGACCTCGACCTGCCGCCGGGAAAATACGCGCTCGAAGTGTTCGTCCGGTTCCCGCAAGGAGACGCATCGTACTACTTCCGCGTGAAGGTCGAGCCAGAGGTGGCGTGGAGAGAGACGGCGTGGGGAGCTACGGGGGGCGTGTGCGGCACCGAGTTGTAAGCGGCAGTTTGCTCGTGGCGGTGGCGGTCGCCTGCGCCGTTTTGCTCGCGCCGGACTGCGCGTCCGCCTGCTCGTGTGGAGTCCGCGCCGGCGCCTCGCCCCAGGAGCTCGTTCGGGGGGAACTGTCGTATTCGGACGCCGTGTTCGCTGGCAGGGTCATCGACATCGACGGGCCGCCGATCTCGCTGAGCAGCGCGGCGCCCATGACGGTGACCTTCCGGGTCTCCGAAGCGTGGAAAGGGGCCGTGGGAGAGACCGCGAAAGTGCAAACAGCGGTCTCCGACGCGAGCTGCGGCTACCCGTTCGACGAGAACAAGAGCTACCTCGTATTCGCCTCGGAAGGAACAACCTACGGAGAAAGGGCGCTGGAAGTCATCCTCTGCAGCAGCACGAAACCGCTCTCGGGGTCCGAAAAGGCTCTGGCGGCCCTCGGCCCGGGTTCCGCGCCGACCGGCAACCCCGCGGACGACCGGCTGCCCGACACCTCCGGCGCGCGGCCGGGGGCCCCGGGTTTCGAACGGGCCCTCCTGCTCGCGTCGTGCGCCGGCGCGTTCGTCCTCGCTGCCGCGGCGATTCGGCGGATCGGCTGGAGACGGCCCCGCCGGCAACGCCCCTAGGGACCGTGCCCTAGCGTTTCCTGGTTCGACCCCTCTTCGCGGTTTTGACCGCGGATTCACCGCTGCCGTTCACGTTCTGTCCGGGAACCGGAGACGCGGTCCGGTCCTTCGGCCGGTAGCCGTCGTCGGCAGGGGTAGCGCCGGTCGCTTTCGTTCCCTCCTCTTCTGAGCCCGTCCTGGGAACGTTGCGGTAGATGATGAGGTTTTGGAAGACGCTGATGACGTTCGAGGCGACCCAGTAGACGAAGAGGCCGGCCGGGAACCCGCCGACGGCGAGCACGACGCCGAAGACGGGCGGGAGGAGGCGCATGATCTTCTTCTGCTCGGGCGCGGTGTTCTTCATCGCTATCTCCTGGGAGACCATCATGGTCGCGATGTACAGCACGGGCAGGATATAAAGGGGGTCCGCCACGGTGAGGTCCTGGAACCAGAACAGCCCGCCGGTCCTGAAGCTCTCCAGGCTCTCGAACTCCATTATGGTGTAGTAGAGCACGAGGAAGATGGGGAGCTGAACGATGACGGGCAGGCAACCCCCGAGCGGGTTTGCCCCGCGCTCGCTGTAGAGCTTCATCATCTCTTGCTGGAGCTTTTGGGGGTCGTCCTTGTGTTCCTCGCGCAGCTTATCCATCTCAGGCTTGAGCTCCTGCACGTTGCGCAGGCTCTTGACCTGACGGACGGTCAGGGGAAACAGGAACGTCCGCACCAGGACCGTGAGCATGACGATGGAGAGCCACCAGGGGGCGCCCCACCCGTGGAAGGTGGTGAGGACGAACCCCATAAGGTCGAAGAGCGGATCGAAGAGATCCCTCAAGAATTGCAGCATGTATCGGCGTCCTTTGCTTTGTGGAAGATCCTCCGCCGCGGGGCGGCGTACCGGCTCGGCGCGCGGGCCCTAGACCCAGCCCCCGAAGCCGGCGAGCAGGACGACCAGGGGACCGAGGAGCAGCGCCACGAGCAGCGGCCAGTCCTCGGCGCTCTCGGAGATTCCCGCGAGGACCGCCGGGGCCGGAAGCCTCGACGCGGTCGGACCGGCCCACGGCAGCGGGCCGGCGTTCAGCGACAAGCGATACGTGAAAGACGCGATGCAACCGGCGGCGCCCAGCAGCGCCAGAAGCGAAAGGGTGTAATCGAGGCTGGCATACGCTTCATTGTGCGGCGCCACGTCGGTCAGGAGGCCGGCGAGGAGAAGGACGAGCAGCGGGACCGTCCCGGGGCGCGTCGCGCGGGCCTGTTTCGCGTCCTTGCGCGGGTTGGGTGAGAAGGAGCGTTCCATTCGAGAGGCGATTGTAGCATCCGGGGACTTTCGGCCTGCGCGAAGATTTGGGCTGGGTTAAGCTGGTTGCCCCCGCCCGCGGGGACGGGCGGCGGTCAGTTCGGCGCGGGTAAGGAGGAAGCGTGGCGGCGGAGACGCAGACTATCCGGAACGTTTGCCTGATCGGACACAGGGGCAGCGGCAAGACCAGCATCGCGGAGGGCATGATCGGCCTCTCATCCGGCAGGAGTGGCCCCGCGAATGGGACCCTCGACAGCTCGGAAGAGGAGACCGAACGTGGCATGACCCTCGGCATGAACGTGGCCTGTATCGGGTGGAAGGGGCGCCAGCTCAACGTCCTCGACACCCCCGGCGACGGCGGTTTTGTCGGGGACGCTTTCGTGGCCCAGAGGGTGGCCGACTGCGCCGTTTTGGTCGTCCACGCGCAGGACCCGATCCAGGTCGTCACCGAGCGCGTCTGGCGCCGGGGCGAGAAAGAGGACATCCCGCACGTTATCGTCGTCAACCACCTCGACCGCGAACGGACGAACTTCGGCGTCGTGATCGAGCAACTCAGGACCCGGTTCGGCCAGGCGGTCGTCCCGCTGAACTTGCCCATCGGGAGCGAGGACGACCTCCGGGGCGTCTACGGGCTGCTCTCCGGCATCGCGTTCGTCGATGGGGAGCAGAGCGCGGAGATACCGGCCGGCATGGAGGACGCGGTGGACGCCGCGAGTACCCAGCTCTTCGAGGCCATCGCCGAGAGCGACGACACGCTGCTGGAGAAGTATTTGGCGGACGAGGAGATCACGCCCGAAGAGGCCTTCGAGGGCATCCGCAAAGGCATCGCCGACGGCCTCATCATCCCGGTGGTCGCGGCGAGCGCCGGGCGCATGATCGGGGTCGACCGCATCCTCGACTTGATAGCCGGCAGCGCCCCGAGCCCGGCGGACCGATCGCGCTGGACCTCCACCGAAGGCGACGAGATCCCTTGCGACCCCGAGGGCCCGTTCTCGGCCTACGTCTTCAAGACCTTCGTCGACCCTTACGCCGGCCGCCTGAGCGTCCTGCGCGTCGTCAGCGGGCGCTGCCGCTCGGACGAGGCCCTGACAAACCCCCGTACCGGATCTCAAGAACGCCTCGGCGGCATCTCGCACCTCGTCGGAAAAGACCGCGAAAGCGTGGACGAAGCCGTGGCCGGCGACCTCATAGCCGTCGCCAAGCTGAGGGACACCGCGACCTTCGACACGCTCTGCAAGCCGGACGACATCATCTCCTTCGAGCCGGTCGAGTTGCCGGAGCCGACGGCGGCTTTCGCCGTCGGGGCGAAGACGCGGGGGGAGGAGGAGAAGGTCTTCGAGGCCATTCGGCGCGTGACGGACGAGGACCCGTCGCTGAAGCTGGAGCGGTCGGAGGCTACGGGGGAAGACATCCTGGCGGGGTTGGCGCAGATGCACGTGGAGTTGGCGCTGGAGAAGATCGGCCGCCGCTACGGCGTCGAGGTCGAGGCGGAGGCGCCGAAGGTCCCGTTTATGGAGACGATCACGGGCGGGGCCAAAGCCCAGGGCCGCTACAAGAAGCAGACGGGCGGGCGCGGCCAGTTCGGGGACGCGAGGATCGAGATAAGCCCCCTCCCGCGCGGCTCGGGCTTCGAGTTCGAGAACGCCATCGTCGGCGGCGCCATCCCGCGCCAGTTCATCCCCGCCGTCGAAAAGGGCATCGAGGAGGCGATGCGCGAGGGAACCATCGCCGGCTACCCGGTCGTGGACGTGAAGGTCCGCCTCCACGATGGCGCCTTCCACACGGTCGACTCTTCCGAGATGGCCTTCAAGGTCGCCGGCTCGATGGCCTTCAAGAGCGCCGTCGAGGACGCCCGTCCGGTCCTGCTGGAGCCCTACGTCAAGGTCGAGGTTCTGGCCCCGTCGGAGCTCGTCGGGGACGTGATGGGCGATCTCTCCGGGCGCCGCGGAAGGCCGATGGGCGTCGAGCAGCGCGGCGCGCGCCAGGTCGTACAGGCCGAGGTCCCGCAGGTGGAGATGCTCACCTACGCCCGCGACCTGCGCGCCATCACCGGCGGACGGGCCAACTTCCACGTCGAGCCCGGCCACTACGAAGAGGTTCCGCCGAATCTCGTCGAGAAGGTCCTCGCCGCCAACGAACGCGAGAGGGTGACGACGGGGTAGGCCGGCGGGGAGAGGTCGCGCGCGACGGACGGTCTTCGTAGCGTCAAACGCCTCGAAAACCGACCAGGGGTGGTGGCGTGGGATGAGGGGTGCTATCCGAACGCTGACGGCCGTCTTCTGGACGACCCTCGCGACGACGGTTGCCTGGGTGGCGCTGTCTACCTGGGACTACGGCGCCGCGAGCGGGCTGTTCGGGGAGGGCGGGTCCCGCCTCGTGACGACGCTCCTGCTGGCCGGGCTGGCCCTCTCGTCCGGCGTCCTGGTGCTCCACCACCGCCGTTCCGGCGGGGACGAGGAGTACTGGACGGGACCGGAGCTCGTCTACGCGCTCGCGCTGTTCGTGTCCGTGTTCTACGGTGTCTACAGTTTCCTCGGCTGGTTCTTCTACGACTGAAAGACGGGGAGCGCCGGACGGGCGATCGGATGGTGGTCCGGGCCGACGACATTTAACGGGGAGTTTACGAGAGGGAAACATAGGCGGTTGTCGACCTTGCTATGATCTCGGCCGTTCGGACTTCTTAGACAAAGGGGAGACATGGGCATCGAGGGTGGCATGGCGGACCCGCTTCGCGTTAGCCGCAAGGACTTCGTACGCATGGGAGGTTTGGGGGTGGCCGCGGTCCTCCTGGGCGTCGAGGCCTCGGCGGATCGGGCCTTCGCCGACCCGAACTTCGCCTCCGACCCGTTCACGCTCGGCGTGGCGAGCGGGGACCCGATCTCCGATGGGTTCGTGATCTGGACGCGCCTCCTGCCCGCCGGGGGCGACCTGCCGAACCGGCCGGTCCGCGTCCGCTGGAGGGTCGCCACCGAAGAGGATATGAGGATAGTGGTCCGCAGCGGCGAGGCCTTCACCGGCCCCGACAAGGGTTACGCCGTCCACGTGGACCTTCGGGGTTTCAACCCCGACCGGGACTACTTCTACCAGTTCAGGGTCGGCGACTACCAGAGCCCCATAGGCCGGGTCCGCACCACCCCGGCGCCCGGCGCCTCCGCCGGGGCACTGGCGTTCGCATTCGTCTCCTGCCAGGACTACCAGAACGGCTACTACGCGGCCTACGGGGCGATGGCCCGCCAGGAGCAGGACCTCGACTTCGTCGTGCACCTCGGCGACTACATCTACGAGTACGGCCCCGAGCCCAACGCCGTCCCCGGCCGCCAGCACGACGGCCCGGAGATAAAGACCCTCGCCGACTACCGCGCCCGCCACGCCCTCTACAAGGGCGACGAGGACATGCGGGAGGTCCACCGGCTCTTCCCGTTCATCGTCACCTTCGACGACCACGAGGTGGACAACAACTACGCCGACGGGATCCCCGAGGACGACCAGACGCGGCGGGCCTTCCTGCGCCGCCGCGCCGCCGCCTACAAGGCCTACTACGAGAACATGCCCCTCAGGCGCTCGTCTATGCCCCAAGGCCCCGACATGCGCCTCTACCGCCGCTTCTCCTTCGGCGACCTCGCCCGCTTCAGCGTGCTCGACACCCGCCAGTACCGCACGGACCAGCCCTGCGGCGACGGCATCGCGGAGCGCTGCGCCGGGGCGCTATCGGAGAGCCAGACCATGTCCGGACCCGCCCAGGAGCGCTGGCTCCAGGACGGGCTCGCAAACTCTCCCGCGCTCTGGAACGTCACCGCCCAGCAGACCATGCTCGCCGAGTACGACTTCACCGCCGGGCCGCCCGAGCAGTTCAACCTCGACCAGTGGGACGGCTACGTCGCCGCGCGCCGGCGCCTCCTCGGGTTCACCGACAGGGCCGGGGTGAGGAACCCGATCACCCTTACAGGCGACATCCACAGCTCCTGGGTCCACGACCTCAAGAGGGACTTCGCCCGCCCGGAGAGCAAGACGGTCGGCACCGAGTTCGTCGGCACCTCCATCACCTCCTCGTTCCCCGGCGCGTTCCTCGCCCCGGTCGAGGCCGCGCTCGCCGACAACCCGCACACGAAGTTCTTCGACGGCGCCAACCGCGGCTACGTCCGCTGCGACGTGAACCGGCAACGCTGGCTAACTACCTTCAAAGGCGTCCCCACCGAACCGGGCCAGGGCAGCGTCGTCACCCCCGAGGCCGACGCCTTCACCGTCGCCACCTTCGCCGTCGAGAACGGCCAGCCGGGCGCCGTCCAGGAAGGCCCGACCAACACGACGTCCCGCTACGAGGGAGAGCCCGCGCCCTTCGACCCCGCCAGGCTCAACTAGAGGGAGGGGTCAGCCGGCCCGGGCCGGCGTCCGGGGGACGCTCACGCCGATCAGGGCGTCGCGGGTCACGAGATCCGCGAGCCCCTCTTCGCCCATCCCTTCCGTGCCCTCCGGGCGCATCGGCAGCACCAGGTAGCGGACGTCGGCGGTGCTGTCGTGGACGGCGACGCGGGTGCCCTCCGGCGGCTCGAACCCGAACTCGCGCATGACGGCGCGGGGCTCGCGGACGGCGCGCGAGCGGTACTCGAAGCTCTTGTACCAGTCGGGCGGGCGGCCGAGGATCGTGCGCGGGTAGCACGAGCAGAGGGTGCACACGATCAGGTTGTGGACCCCGGGCGTGTTCTCCACCACGACGAGCTCGGCCTGGTGCGTGGGATCTAGCCCGAGCTCCCTCGCGGCGGCCTTGGCGTCGGAGAGGAGAAGGGCCCTGAAACCCTCGTCCGTCCACGCGCGGGCGACCAGCTTCGCGCCGTTGGCCGGGGAGCGGGCGTCCATGTAGGCGATGTTGTCCTGGATCTCGGCCTCCGTGAAGACACCCTTCTCGACGAGCAATTCCTCCATCGCCCGAACCCGCGCCGCGAGCGGGCTCGTGGCCCCTCCTGGGGCCGTCTCTGGATGGTCGTGGCCGTGGCTCATCGCGGGTCTCCTTCCAGCCAGTGCTCGTAGACGTCGGCGTAGAGCCGCTCTTCGGGCGGGCCTTCGTAGCCCGGCCAGAGGTCCACCTGGCGGAACCCGACCTTGTACAGGACGCGCCCCGGCTCCCCGGAGAGGCCGTAGGCGAGATCCTCGGGGTTGGGAAAAGCCCCGATAACGGCCTCCACCTCGCCCGTCTTCCCCTTGAGATAATCCGGCGTCCGCACGTGCCCCGGCTTGACCCCGGGACGCACGCGCACAGGATCTCCGGGCGAAAAACGCGCCGTCAAGCGGACCCCCGGGAGGCGGGAATCGGGAGTCGGGAATCGGAAATCCCCCACCCCGCACCGCGCCCGGGCCGCGTTGGCCCCGCCCCCCGTGTGGGGGCGTTTCGCGAAGCGCCCGCGCCCCGGCACCCGGCCCAACAAACCGACCCCCGCGGGCGCGCCGGGCGTCGCCGCGGGTCTCCGCGCCTCCCGACTCCCGAAGCGAGCCGAAGGCGAGCGCCTCCCGACTCCCGCCGAACGGAACTTCCACCCGCACCCAACGTCACGCGCTCCCCCAGCGACGCTCGAAGGCGGCGGCCTTCTCGTCTATCTCCGCGCTTGTGAGGACGCCCTTCTCGACGAGAAGCCTCTCCATCGCCGACGCCCAGCGTTCGTAGTAGGCGAGGTCGCGGTAGTTGGGCAGGCTCTCAATGGCGCGGCGGTGTTCGTCGGTGGTCTGGAGGCCCTTCTGGCCGAGCGCGGCGTTTATGGCGTCGGCGAGGCGCTCCCAGTCTTCGGGCTCGTGGCCGGTAAGGTCTATGGGGCCGGCCGGCTCGCCGCCCATGTCGTGGGTGCCGGACATGGGGTGTCTACCGGACCCTCAGCACTTCCTTGATCGGCGGCCGCTCGACGAGCTCCTCAACGTACTCCTGGAGCTGGAGGCCGTCGGGGGTGGCGACGGCGTGGAGGTAGTCGCTGAACTGGAACGGGGCGACGGGGACGTCCGGGTCGCTCGTCTGGTTGAGGCGGCCGTCCTGGCGCATCCGGCGGGCGACGGCGCGCAGGACCGCGTAGGACATGCGCGAGAGGCTGCGGAGGGGTTGGTGGCGGTTCTGGCGGGTGCCGAGGTCAACCTGGGCCATCGCGTCGAGGCCGACCATGTTGTAGGCGTCGATCATGATGCCCGTCTCCACCGCGTAGCCGGTGAGGAACGGTATGGAGTTGAAGAGCTCCCGATCCGCCACGAACTCGCCGGCGAGCGGCTGCACGAAGCCCGTGAGCTCGGGGTAGAAAAGGTTGAAGAGCGGCTTGGTCGAGAGCTCGGTGACCCGGCCCCCGCCGTCGACCTCGACGGTCTCGCTGCTCTTGAACGGGCGCCGGTAGGCCGCCTTGACGTAGCGGACTTCGGGGTCGTGCAGGATGGGGCCGAGGACGCCGTAGGCGAGCTGGGGCTCGAAGTCGCGGGTGTCGGTGTCCATGTACAAGACGAGGTCGCCGCGGGCGACGGAGAGGGCGCGCCACATCGCGTCGCCCTTGCCGTGGGCGTCGCCGTGCTCGCGGAGAAGCTCGTTCTCCGAGAAGACCTCGGCGCCGCGGGCGGCGGCCACGTCGGCCGTGCCGTCCGGGGAGTCGGCGTCGACCACCAGGATCTGGTCTATCAGGGGGTTGCCGTTCGTGCGGTCGTTGACCGCGTGGATCTCGTCGATGATCGCGCCGACCGTGTCGGCGACGTCGCGGGTGGGCAAAACGGCGCTGACGGTGAGCCCGCGCTCGCGCTTTTTCTGGCCCAACGCCTCCATGTCGGAGAACCGACGGTAGTCATAGGAGCGATGCTTAAACCATTCTCTGACGTCCACGGCGGTTACGCTCCTCCCTAGAGACTTCGCGAATCGATGACCCCGGTACGCTATCGCACTCCACGGGGTTTGTCCACCGTTTTGCGGGCGATCCCGGCCCCATAATTTTTCGTAACATAGGCATCGTGTACGGATGCGCCTTAGTGATAGAATCCTTCACCCTTTTGGGGAGAAACTGCTCAGAAATGGAACGGAGAAGCTGGTCCGATTGCGCATAGTCCTGACCAACGACGACGGCATAGACGCCCCGGGTCTGCTGGCCGCCCGCCGGGCGCTGGAGAGGGTCGGCGACGTCCTCACGGTCGCCCCGGACCAGAACCGCAGCGGTGTCGGCCGCAGCATCTCCTTCGGCCGCTCGCTGCACGTCGAGGAGCGCGAGATGGCCGACGGCGGCAAGGGCTACGCCTGCACCGGGACGCCCGTGGACTGCGTACGCCTCGTCGCCCTCGGCCTCATGGACTTCGAGCCCGACCTCGTGGTCTCCGGCATCAACCACGGCGAGAACTTGGGCGACGACATCACCTACTCGGGCACGGTCGCGGGCGCCATGGAGGGCATCGTCATCGGCGTCCCCGGCATCGCCGCCTCCCTCTCCATAGACCGGCCCTGGCACGAGAGCGCCGAGGAGCTCTCGCCGATGAACGGCGACCTGCACTTCGAGGCCGCCGCCGAGTTCGTCGCCCGCCTGGCGAAGGTCGCGCTAAAGGGACTCCCCAAAGGACGCATCCTGAACGTCAACGCCCCGAACAGGACCCGCGAGGACCTCAAAGGGGCGCGCGTCACCCGGCTCGGCCGGAGGATGTATAAGGA
>CAXUFZ010000106.1:0-11171 GCA_964250345.1 uncultured Rubrobacteraceae bacterium | reverse complement strand
AGACCACCTACACCGCCGACGACCAGTTCCTCCTCGGCGACGCCTTGCTGGTCGCCCCCATCACCCGCCCCGGCCTCGAACACCGCCACGTCTACCTGCCCGAAGGCATCTGGCTCCACTTCTGGACCGGCGAGCGCACGGACGGCCCGGCCCACGTCCTCTCCCACGCGCCCCTCGGCGAGCCCGCGATCTACCTCAAGGCAAACACCGCCATCCCGATGGGCCCCGACGCCGACCACACCTCCCAGAAGCCGCTCGACCCGCTCACCCTGCTCGTCCACGCCGCCGCAAACGCCCCCACCGGGGAGTCCTCGCTCTACGAAGACGCCGGTGACGGCTTCGGCTACGAGAACGGCGAATACGCCCGCCGCGTGATCACGTGCGAGGCTACGGAAAATCGGATAATCGTCCGTATTGGCGAGCGCGAGGGCTCTTTCGTGCCGGAGAGACGCGAGGTCTTGCTCGAACTGCGCGGGCTTTCCTCTGTCAGCGGCGTCTCCGTGAACGGCGCCGGGACGGACTGGCGCTCGGGCGCGTACGGCGTCGTCGTGCCGCTCGAAGAGTCACCGGACGCCGTGACGGTCGAGGTGGATCTCTAGATCCCCGACACGGAAAAAATCCGCCGACTCCGCACGGCGCTCGTCCTCGTGGGCGCGCTCGTGTCCGGGTACTTCGTAGTCTGCCTGCTCGTGGTGCTCGGGATGACCGCCCCGCGCCGTCCGACGCCCGACGCGACGCCCGTCAACGCGGGCCTCCCGTACGAAGACGTGACGATGCGGAGCACCGACGGCATACCGTTGAGCGCGTGGTGGGCGCCGGCGGGAGACTCCGACCGGGCGGCGGTGCTCGTCCACGGGTGGGGCGGCGATAAGGCCGACGAGCACCTCCTCAAGACCGCGCCCGTCTACAACCGGGCCGGCTACGGCGTCCTCCTGCTGGAGCTGCGAGCCCACGGCGGCTCCGGCGGCCGGCGGCGCACGCTCGGCTACCGCGAGGTGAGGGACGTCCGCGGCGCCCTCGCCTGGCTCGCCGGGCGCGGCTACAAGAGCCAAAACATCGTGCTCCACGGCTGGTCCATGGGCGGCGCAACCGTCGTTCGGGCGGCCCCGGGGACTGGTGTTGCCGCGGTCGTCGAGGAGGCCGGGTACGCGGACCTGACGCGCCTGCTCGAAGGCGCCATACCCAGGATCGCGGGCGTCCCGTCCCTCTTCGTGCCGGGCATCCTGCTCGTCGGCAGGCTCTGGCCGGACTTCGACCCCTGGGCCGTCAAGCCGCAGAGAGAGGCCGCGGAGCTCGCCAAGGAAGGCATACCGCTCTTCGTCATCCACTCGACCGGCGACGGCGTCATCCCCCACGAACACGCGGAGATGTTCGCCGTCGCGTACCCGGACGCCGAGACCTGGACGCTCGAAAGCTACGCCCACGTCCAGGCCTTCACCCACCCCGAGTACGAGGAGAGGCTGCGAGGATTCCTGGACTCTCTACGCCACCCGCACCCATAAAAGCTTCACGAACCGCCCGCGCGCCATATAGAACGCGTCCCATCTGCGTCAGCGAGACTTATGATTTTCACGACTCCCGACTCCCGAAGGGGTGCGCAGCCCCGCGCCTCCCGACTCCCGGGGTTTTCAGCCCCCGATCAACGCGCGCAGCCTCGAATCCGTGAAGTCCCCGACCACCACGAACACGCCGGCCCTGCGCAGCCTCTCGGGGTCCTGGGTGGAGGCGATGCCGACGGTCGGGATGCCGGCGCCGACGGAGGAGGCGATACCCGAGATGGAATCCTCGAAGGCGAGCGCCTCCTCCGGCGCCACGCCGAGCTTCTCCAGGGCCGCGCGGTAGGGCGCCGGGTCCGGCTTGACCGCTTCGACGTCTTCGGAGAGGACGGTGGCGTCGAAGAAGTCCTGGAGCTTGAGGGCCGGCAAGATCGCCGCGACGTTCTCCCCCGGTGCGTTGGTAACGAGGGCGGTCTTCAGGCCCAGCCGTCTCGCGTCGTCCAGGAAGTCCACGAGCCCCGGCAGCGGCTCCAGCTCCCCGGCCCGTTCGCGGAAGCTGGCCTCCTTGGTGTCGCCCAGGTCGCGGCCCGCTTCTTCGGGGAGGTCCGGGAGGAGCTCGCGGATGATCTCGTAGTTCGTCCGGCCGCTGATGTTCTCCCGATAGAAAGTTTCGTCCACGCGGACGCCGTGGGGGGCCAGCGCGTCCACCCACGTGGGCAGGTGCAGCGAGTCCGTCTCGGCGAGCGTTCCGTCGAGGTCGAAGAGCAGGGCGCGGTAGGCGCTCACCGGCCCACTACTCCCAGCCGAGGAAGTGGTAGACGGCGGGGTCCATGTAGTCCCCGATGACGATCTGGACCCCGATCTCGTCCAGCTCCTCCGGGGCGTGGTTGGAGCTTATCCCCACGGTCGGGATGCCGGCCTCGACGGCCGAGCCGGCCCCTTCGGCGGAGTCCTCGAAGGCGACGACCTCCCCCGCGGAGAGGCCCAAGAGTTCGAGGGCCCGCTCGTACGGCACGGGGGTGGGTTTGTCTTCGCCCTCTCCGGTGTCTTTCGGGTAGACGATGGGGTCGAAGAGGCCGTCGAGGCCCAAGGGTTGGAGGACCTCTTCGGCGTCCTCGCGGGTGGAGTTGGTGACGAGGGCCAGGGGCAGGCCGCGCCGGCGGGCCACGTCCAGCAGGGCCCTCAGACCCGGGAGGGGCCCGATCTCGCTGGAGCGCTGCCGGGCGCGGAGCTCCTCCGTTTCGAGCAGGTCGTCCGCCTCCTCGTCGGAGAGATCCGGCAGGACAGCCCCGACAGCCTCCCGGTCCACCCGCCCGCTGAGCTCTTCCTCGTAGAGCTCACGCGTCACCTCCACGCCGTGGGGCCTTAAGACCTCGATCCAGGTCGGAAAATGCACGGCGTCCGTGTTGGAGAGGGTCCCGTCGAGGTCGAACAAGAGGGCGCGGTACACGACTAGACCTCGTAAAGGACCATGTTCAAGGCGCGCGTGACGATGAGCAGCGCCCCGATGTACAGGAGGATGAACAAATGCCCGCGTTCGCGGCCCTTGCGCAACGGGCTCGTCTTGTACTCGGCCATCGCCAGCAGCACGCCTACCGCGCAGAGCCCCCACACCCAGTAGAACGCGAAGTACCGCGCGAAGTTGCCCGGGTCCGGGTGCAGCGTCGCCCACGCGAACGCCAGCGTGACGAACAGGGCCAACGAGACGCAGATCCCGAGCAGGGCCTTGTTGGCCCGGCTCCTTCGTCCCCAGGCCAGCCAGCCGCCCAAAATCTCCGAGAAAGCCTTCACGGGCGATATGTTAGCAGCCGCCGGGCGTTTCGCCGTGAAGGCTTCGGGGTCAGGTTCCCTGCGATCCCTAGCCACCTAGATCCACCCTGGCCCCGTGACAGCGCGCCAGGAGCACGGCCTGCCCGACGTCCAGTTTTGCCTCCCGGAGATCCAGGGCCGAGAGGTCGACGCCGTCGAGGTCGGCCCCCCGGAGGTCGGCGCCGCGCAGGCGGGCGCCCGAGAGGTTGGCGCGCGTCAGGTCCGCGTTTCGCAGGTCCGCGCCCGCGAGGTCGCAGCCGGCCAGCTCGGCCTCCACGAACCGGATGCCGCGGAGGTCCTGGCCCTTCAGGTCCTCCTTCTCGAAAAGGTTGGCGTAGGAGAGGTCCCCGCCGGAGAGCGTGATCGCCGTCAGGTCCGCCTCCTCCAGCGATGCGCCCACCAGCTTGCATCCTTCGAACGAGGCCGAGAAGAGGCTCGCGCCCCCGAACGCGCAGCCGGTGAAGGCGCTCCCGCGATGCTCCGAGCCGTTGAGCCTCGCGTCCCTGAAGTCGCACTCCTCGAAGACGCAGCCTTCCGTCACAGCGGACGAGAGCGACGCGCCGCGAAAAGAGCATCGCCGAAAGATGCAGCGCTCCAACATCGCGTCCGAGAAGTCGGCCCCGTCGAAGCGCTCGCCCTCGTACTCGCGTTCGACGAGGGGAACCGGTTCCTCACGCGGCCCCACCTACTTCACCCGGACCACGCGGACGCCCCTCGCCCGCCGTGCGTCCTCTCCATACCCGTAGCCCAAGCCTCGACCTCCCCGATTCTCTTCGTCTGCGAGTAATCGTACTGGTGGCGGCCCGTTCGGGCAGTAGAATATTCGCCGTGCGACGACTTCTGGCATTGAGCTGCGCGATAGTTTTGGTGGACACGATCTTCTACGCCGCCCTGACGCCGCTCGTCCCGTACTTCAACGGGGAGCTCGGCCTCTCGAAGTCCATCGTCGGCGTCCTGAGCGGGGCTTTCGGGGCCGGGGTGCTCGCGGGCGCCGTCCCGAGCGGGTACGTCGCCTCGCGGGCCGGGGTGAGGGTCGCGGCGCTTATCGGCCTGGTCTTGATGAGCGTCACGAGCGTGGCCTTCGCGCTGGCGGACACGGCGTGGCTCTTGGTGCTGATCCGGTTCGTCGGCGGGTTCGGGAGCGCCTTGTCCTGGGTGGCGGCGTTTACGTGGCTTGTCCGGCGGGCGCCGGAGGAGCGACGGGCCGAGATGATCGGGGTGATGCTCAGCGCCGCCGTCGTCGGAGCACTCCTCGGCCCCGTCTTAGGCAGCGTCGCCGCGACCGTCGGCCTCCTGCCGGCCTTCTCCGCGGTCGCCGGGGCGGGCCTCCTCATCGCCGCGTGGGCGGCCTTCGAGCCCGCGCCGTCCGTGACCGGGGGCGGTTCCTTCTTGAGCGTCGTCCGCACCGTCAGGAGCCCGCGGCTGCTGATGGGGCTCTGGTTCATCGCGGTCTCGCCGCTGCTGTTCGCCGCGCTGGCGGTGCTGGTTCCGCTGGACCTGAACGCGCTCGGCTGGGGTGCCGCGGCGGTGGGCGCGGTCTTTCTCGTCAGCGCGGCGTTCGAGTCGGTGGTGCACCCTTTGCTCGGGCGTTGGTCCGACAGGTCAGGTTACAGGCCGCCTGTCTACGCGGGCCTCGTCGCCTCCGTCGGCATCCTGCTCGTCCTGGCCTGGGCCGCCAACCCGTGGGTGCTGGGGTTGCTCGTGGTGCTCGCGGCGGGGGCCTTCAACGCGCCGCTCGTGCCGGGCACGGCCCTCTTCTCGCGCGGCACCGAGAAGGCCGGCCTCGACCCCGCCCTCGCCTTCGCCGCCACCAACTTCGCCTGGGCCTCGGGCTACGCCGCCGGAGCCCCGATGGGGGGTTTGCTGGCGGACCTCGGCGGGGACGCGCTCTCGTACCTGGTGCTGGCGGCGGTCACCGCGGCGACCGTCCTGCTCGTGCGGCGCATGGACGAGAAGACCTGAGAGACAGTTCATCTACCGGAAGGAGTGCATCATGGCGCAGCCCATAGACCTCTACTACTGGCCCACACCGAACGGGCAGAAGGCCTCTATCTTTCTCGAAGAGCTCGAGTTGCCCTACGAGGTCAACTGGATCAACATCGCCGAGGGCGACCAGTTCAAGCCCGAGTTCTTGGAGATCAGCCCGAACAACAAGATGCCCGCCATCGTCGACCACGAGGGACCCGACGGCGGGCCCATCTCCGTCTTCGAGTCGGGGGCCATCCTGATCTACCTCGCAGAGAAGACCGGCCAATTTCTCCCCACCACCCCGCGCGAGAAATACCGCGTCCTCGAGTGGCTGATGTTCCAGATGGGCTCGGTCGGTCCGATGCTCGGCCAGGCCCACCACTTCCGCCAGTACGCCCCGGAGACGATCCCCTACGCCATAGACCGCTACACGGACGAGGCCGCCCGCATATACCGCGTCATAAACCGCCGCCTCGCCGACTCCGCGTACATCGCCGGCGACGAGTACACCATCGCAGACGTCGCCGTCTTCCCCTGGCTCGTCCCCCACGAGAACCAGGGCCAGAACCTCGACGACTACCCGAACCTCAAGCGCTGGTACGAGGCCGTCCAGAACCGCCCCGCCGTCCAGCGCGGCCTCGAAGTCGGCAAGGAACACCGCCGCCAGCTAAACCGCGACATGGACGACGAGACCCGCGGTACTCTGTTCGGAAACAAGAGGTAGCGGGGAGGTTTTGAGGCTCTAAGGCTTTGAGGTTTTTAGGGGTGCGTCATCAGGAGCCCCGCGGCGGGTCTCCGCAAAGGCTCCGCATCCCACCCCTAAAAACCTAGAACCTAGAAACCTCAAAGCCTCTCTAGAACGCCGCCACACCCGCTTCGGCGACCTCCTGGTCCTGCTCTATGGTGCCGGTGCTGACGCCGATGGCACCGACTATGTGGCCGTCGCGGACGAGGGGGATGCCGCCGGGGAAGATGGCGAGCCGGCCGCCGTGGGCGTCGCTGAGGCCGAAGATCGGGCCCTCGGAGCGCGTGTCGGCCGTCAGGTCGGCGGTCTGGCCCTGGAAGGCTATGGCCGTGTAGGCCTTGTTGATCGAGATGGTGATGCTCCCGACGTTGGCCTCGTCCATGCGGACGTGGGCCTTGAGGTTGCCGCCCGCGTCGCAGACGGCGATGTCCATAGGCTGCCCGATCTCCACCGCCTTCTTCTCCGCGGCCTCTATGACCCTCCTGGCCTCGGCCAGCGTGACCGTGTCCTTTATCTTGGGATCGGCCATGCAATTCCTCCTTTGGTTTTTGGGTCCTGTCCTTCTAAGCGCCGTTCCTGCGCGACCAGTGTTCCTCGGTGACCTCGGTCTCTGCGAGCTCCAGGGTGGCGGCGTGGCCGGTGAAGTCCACGTGCCTGTTGACGGCGACGAGAGCTTGCGGGCAGCAGAGAAAGACGTTCAGGGCCTCGTCGTAGACGAGCTTGTCGAGCTCTTTGCCGAGGTCGCCGAGCTTTTTCGGGTCGGTCTCGACGACGGAGCGGGCCATGAGGTCCTCGAACTCCGGGAGCGCGGGGCCAACTCGGAAGGCGCCGGCGGAGTGGAAATACTCGCGGTGGATCACCGCCGGCGGGTAGCCCGCCGCCAGGTCGAACCAGGCGTGGACTAGCACGTCGAAGGGCAGCGACAGGTTCTTCTCCACGAGCGCCCGCTGCGCGGCGAGCAGGTCCTCGTCCGGGATCTCCACGAGCTCGACCTCGATGCCGAGCGCCAGCTCGAAGTCCTCTACCAGGTGCCGGGCCACCGCCTCGACGTCCGTCGTGGTCGCCAGCCTGAGCGCCCGCCCCTCGGGCCATCCGGCCTCCCTGAACAGCTTCTTTGCCTCTCCGGGGTCGTGCGGGTAGGGTTCCAGGTCGTCCGGCGATTCCCAAGAGTACGGCGGCGCCATCGCGGCGACCGGGTGGGCGTACCCGAAGAAAGCTTCGCCGATGAGGCGTTCGCGGTCCACGGCGAGGTTGAGCGCCCGGCGGACGCGAGCGTCGTCGAAGGGCGCAGCGTTGCGGTTGATGAGACCAGAGACGACGCGCATGGCGTCGATGGTCACCAGGTCCCCGTGCTCGGAGTCCTTCACCCTTGCGGCGTCGGATGGGGAGACTTCGGTGACAACGTCGATCTCGCCCTCCGTATCGCACACGAGGTCGAGGGCCTCGGCGTGTCCGACGTCGTTGCGGAAGACCACCCTTTCGAGGCGCGGGCCGCGTTCCTTGTTCCAGTGGTCGGTGTTGGCTTCGAGGACGACCCTATCGGTGCGCGGGAAGTCCGTGAACAGCCAGGTGCAGGCGAACGGGTTGCCGGAGATCATGGCGACCGTGTTCTCGATGGTGGAGTACCCCTCGACGAGGGTAAACGGTCCCGAGCCCCACGGACCCGGAGCGTCGATCGCTCACCAGTGCCCCTCCCCGGTGCCCAGTTTCCTGTACCCGAACCCTCCCCCCTCGTCCCAGAACCTCTCGCTCGGTATGTGGAAACCCCGGAACTTGGCGAGCGCCAGCCCGTCGGGCTCGGGAAAATTGAACCGGACGGTGCGGTCGTCCACGACGTCCACCGTGGTGTCCGGGTGGAAGTTCAGGTACGTCCCCGGCGGGTGCGGCGCCTTCCACTTCTGCACCTCATCAAACGCGCGTCGGACGCTGTGCGCCGTCAGCGCCGTCCCGTCCTGAAAGCGCACCCCCTCGCGGACCTTCACCACGAGCGTCGCGCCCTCCCACCACGAATTTTCCATGCAAGCCCCGACGATGTTCCCCCACTCGTCCGTGCGGACCGGCTCCTCCATCGTGTTCCAGGTGACGAACAACCAGTTCAGCGGATGGGGGTCCACCACGTACACCGTGCCCACCGGCGTGCGACCCCCAAACCCCGACCCGGCCTCTCGCAGCGTCTGACCCGCCATACCTGCTCCTCTCCCATTCGCCTCACCCGATGCAAGGCTAACAGAGCCCCGACCCCGCGCAAGCCGCATCGCCCACCTAAGGGGTGCATCGGGTTCGCCGCGGGTCGGGGACGGAAGTGGTGTCCCTCGAATTTCGAAGGGCTGCAGTTCTCCGAGACGTCGCGCTCGATTTTTTCGGGGATACCGTCGGGGACGTGGGCCCGGATCTCCAGCCTCACGCGGACGTCGGAGCCCGTGATCGAGGCCAGCCGCCGCACGACTTCCTGACTGATAGCCCCCGCGCTGCCGTCGAGGCGTGCGGGATCCATCCCCACAACGCCGTGAAAACCTCTGGATTGGTCCGCGGTCGGCCGGGGTGGTGTCGTCGTGGGATTTTCGTGCCATCTTCGGCGCCTCCGCCGTTCGAGCCGCCGCCTGGCCCTTCTCCGACCGTGTCGTCCCCACCGCCGTCCTCCGGCGTGGAGGCGGACGGCCGTTGCTTCGCGCCCGCCTCGACCTGTCCCTTGGCGGCATCGGGATAATTCAGAACGCATTCTCCGGCGGACAGACGATAGAGACGGCCGCCGGCTACAACCCCGCGATCGAGCCGGCGAAAGGCGTGGCTTCGAGGGTTCTGACGAGCTTTCGGTCGGCGGTCACAAGCTTCGCGTCTTCGGCTTCGGCGAGGGCGACGTAGAGCGCGTCGTAGACGGCGCAGCCGGCGTCGAGGGATATCTCCAGAGCCAGCGGCATGAGAGGTACGATATCGAACAGGTCCACCGGAGCAGACGCGAACGCCGTCCACACCTCCAAGATCTCGTCCCTGATCAACTCCCCCCGACGGTTCCGCTGCCACAGCACGTTTCCGAGTTCCGCGGCGAGGAGCACCGGCGCAAGCAGCTTCGTCTCCCGGCGAAGACCGGACTCCATGATCGACGCGGCCCTCCCGTGACCTTCTTCCTGCAGGTACCACTTCGCCGCCACGCTCGCGTCCACCACGAGGACCTCGCCAAAATCGTCGCTCACCTGGAGTCGCGGTATTCCCGGATCAGGTCCGCGCTGTCGGTCTCGAAGGGACCGCCGTGGCGGGCCGCGATCTTCTCCCTGACCTTCCTGGCAAGCTCCACCGCGTCAACCTCCCGACGCGGTTCCTCGCGGGAACTCCTGACCAGGATCTCCTGCAACTCCCCCTGCAAAGACCTGTTGTTGGCCGCCGCCCGCCGCTTGAGCCTCTCCAACACCTCTTCCGATACCCCGCGTACCAGCACGTCCGTCACGACGCAACCTCCGTTACCTCTGTTTCGATATCACTATGCTATCACGGGTGCGCCTGGAACAACGCCCCGTCCTCGTTCTAGCGGGAGAGTTCGATGACCCGTTCCCGGGATTGGGAGAGGGCGTTGTGGGCGAAGGCTTCCTCCAGGCGCTTTTTGCGGTCGCGGATCCGGTACAGGCGGTACGCGGGCTGGCGGACCTCCTCCACCCCGTTCGAATCGGGCCCGCGCACGATGGCGGCGTTGTCCTCGCCCCGCACCACCGCTTTCGCGAGGCGCTGGGCCATCTCCCAGGTGTTGGTGTAGCCGTCCGTCGCCGGGTCCCGGGCCTCGGGAAGCTCCTCGCGTACGAGGAGGCACACCTTGCCGGATCTCTACGCCGGCACTCGACATCGACCGCGCACAACTCCACATGCCTAATATTGAGACGGCCACGAAGACTTTCCCACGCGACCTTTCACCCTCTACCGTCCGGCGCTGGTCTCCCAGCACTCTTAGAAGTCTAAGAGGATCAGACGGCACGCATCGCCTTAGCCAGGCCCGGACCTACGACACCTCCACCATGAACAGCGGCGGGATGTGCATGTAGGTCGAGGTCGGGTTGGGACCGACGGTGTCTTTGGCGATCTCCAGCGCCTCGGCGACGGTGTCGGCGCGCTTGTAGCCCATCCTGGCGGTGGTGTGCGGGTCGCCGCCGACGAAGACGACGTCGCCCAGGTGGTCGAGGGCGTGGGCGCCCCACTGCCAGGTCGTGAAGGGGTGGAAGCCGTGGTAGGCGTGCGAGGAGCGGTAGAGGGTCCTGTACCAGGGGTCGAGCGCGTACTTGTCCTGGAACTTCCTCTCGCCCTCGTGCGGATCGGTCGTCTCGGCGAGGACCTCCTCGAAGTACGGGCGGTAGCTCGGGTGGTAGACGTCGTCGAACTCGTTGGGGACGGGGTGGGTGGCTATGACGACGCCGCCCTCGCGGACGAGCGGTTTGCCCCTGTAGAGGTTGAAGAGGTAGCCGAGGACCATGTTGTGAACGAGGACGGGGTTCATGATGGAGTTGACGTTGTACGGGCCGACGTACGGCACGCCGAGCATCAGGACGTCTGACTGGCCCTCGACCCGGACGAGCTGCTGGCGGTGGAGGTGTTTCATCGCCTCCTCGTGGACGGGGTCCGTGGCGCCGGCCTGGACGCTCGCCATCCTCTGCGGGGAGACGATGGAGTGGAAGATCCCGCGCGCCGCCCGCCGCGGCATGAGGCTCGTGGCCCGGTGGTTTGCCAGAAAGTTGGCCTTCGTGACGGGGCCCCACTCGTGCTCGGGCTTGCCCATAAAGTCGAAGACGGACGGGAAGGTCGCGTTGTTCAGGGTCGTCTCGATGTGGAAGACCTTGAGGTTCTTGTCCAGGACCTCCCCCATCCGGTTCACGGAGTGGTGCATCGCGGAGTTCGGCGGGTCCATGAGCGAGCGGGTGTTCTTAAGCGTCTCCGCGTTGTGGTGGTGTCGTATGGAGCTATACGGCGAGATGCCGGTGTGGACGGACTTGTGCCCCCCGTTCATGGCGACGTAGTTGATGTTGACGTAGACGACCAGGTCGCTCTCGGCCGCCCGCCGGCTGATACGGACCTCCTCGCCATGATCCGTGTGGCCGATAACGGTGTTGCCCGCGTCGTCCTCGGCGTCGTAGTTGTAGCGCCGGTCGGGGTAGAAGGAGGTCATGCTCTTCCCC
>CAXUFZ010000105.1:0-11212 GCA_964250345.1 uncultured Rubrobacteraceae bacterium | reverse complement strand
CTAGGGGCCCGCGGAGGCGCTGGCGCTGGCGTCCGGGACGGCGCTCTCGTCGGCGGCCGGCGAGGCGCTCGACGGGGCTTCTTCGACCGGCTCTTCGGGGGCCGGCGAGGCTGACGCGCCACTGTCGGGGGCGGGCGAGGCGCTGGAGTCGGCGCCGCCGGGCAGGATGTCGGGGCCGTCGGGGACCGCGGGGTTCTGGCGGATAGAGTCGATGACGCCGCCACCGCCGCCGAGGTTGACGCCGCCGCCGGCGATCGAGGACCGCGCGCCGGAGTCGTCGAAACCGGCGGGATGGATGCCGGGCGCCGCGCCGTAGGGGCAGGACGACCAGATGCCGCACGAGAGGCTGTTGCCGATCAACTTCTCGACGCCCCAGACGGCGAACATGCAGATCACGAACGCCACCCCCGCCGCGATGAGGGCCTTTATCAGGATCGGCCGCCGGCTGGGCGTCGGGAGGTTCCTGAACCAGTCCATCGCCGCCCGCAACCGGCCGACGAGGTTGTCCCGAAGATCGGGACGTTCGGGAAGGGTACGTCGCGGCGCCTCTTGTGTGGGACCCGGTTCCGGCGCGGGGGCCGGGTCCCCGGTCCCGCGCTCCCTGAGTCGCGTGACGCCTCCGCGGACGCGGCTGCTCGCGTTCGCCACGTAGGCTTTCAGGATCTGGGACCCGCCGGTGATGATCATGGCCGTCAGGGCGGCCCCCAGCAGCGTCCCCGCCACCCCGAAGCGCGACGTCACGAAGGCAGCCCCCGTCGCCGCGAGGCCTGCGGCCATGATCTGGTGCGTGTCTACGGCGGGGCTTGAACTATTGGCGCTCACGACGCGAGAATCTATCAGCCGACCCGGACGGTTTCAAAGACGATTTTCGGTGTACGTCGGGGGCAGAATCGAGGTTCCGTCTCCGCCCCGTGTGGCGTGAGGGTCCTGCTCGCGGTTAGAATCCCCCCGTCCCACAGAGACACCCGGGGAGGGGAATCATGGCCGGCGCGGAAAACGGCAAGTTTTCGGAGCTGTTCGACGTCATAGAGAGCTACGCGGGGCGCGAGTACGACTACCAGGACAAGGCGCTCCAGATCATCGCCGGCGCCTACGTCTTCATGTTCGAGGCCGAGGACATGCCCGACGTCCGGCCCCTGATCGACGGCATCCTCGAGCAGTACGACTACGTGTTCACCACCCTCGAACGCGGCAACCTCGACCCCCTGAGCATCGAAGCCGTCGTCAAAGTCGCCCTCTACCGCGACGAACACATGGAATGGGGCATCAACCGCCTCGGCAAGACCCTCGAAGGCCTCTTCCGCCGCTCCCGCACCGACGAGACCTACGAAGACTACGTCGAAGACGCCCAGATCGTCCTCCGCGGCCTCGAAAGGATAGTCACCGGCTCCGTCCTAGACGACATAGTCGAAGCCGCGAACGGAGAATAAGAGCCCGGTCGTCCACCGCCGCCCACCGAGCATCCCACAACGCACCCCTGTGTAGGGGCGGGTTTCAAACCCGCCCGCGCCCCGAACCCCGCAACGCCGCCTCCAAGAAGACGCCTCCGGCAGGCAAGATGTCCGACGCCACCACCTCCGCAACGGGACGGAACACCGCCTCGACCTCGTAGTCATCGGGTAGCTTCGCTTCAGGCAAGTGTCGCCGCGCGACCGTCCGAAAGACGACCTGGGCGAACTCCGGGTACGGATGCGCGTAGTCCGGCGGACGGGGTCCCAGGTGCAGGAAGTGAATAAAGCCGAGAACCGGGCCGACTTCGACCGCCCATCCCGCCTCCTCCAGCACCTCCCGCTCCAACGTCCGCGCGAGCGTCTCCCCCGCCTCGCGCCGGCCGCCAGGTAAGATGTGCAGCTCGTCCGCGTTGCGCATCACGAGCACGTCGCCGCCCCGGAGTACGACGCCCCGAACCGAGGAGACGGAATCGAGCGGCGGTAACTCTTCGCCCAAGTAGGCGCGGGCGCGGAGCGGCGTCGGATGCTCGCGCGTTCCCCACACCGTCTCATGCTCGGAGAACGGCGACCTCCGCGAAAGAAAGGCGTCGAGGCCGGAAGACACGCGGCGGCCCTAGCTCGCCGCCATGACCTCCGGCATCAGGTCGCGGAGGAATCGGCCGGTGTGAGAGATCTCGGCGCGGGCGACGTCTTCCGGGGTTCCGGTCACGACGATCTCGCCGCCGGCGTCGCCGCCCTCGGGGCCGAGGTCTATGACGTGGTCGGCCGAGCGGATGACGTCGAGGTTGTGCTCGATGACGATGACCGTGTTGCCCGCGTCGACGAGCCGGTGCAGGATCGAGAGCAGCTTCTCCACGTCGGCGAAATGCAGGCCCGTCGTCGGCTCGTCGAGGATGTAAACGGTCTTGCCCGTCGCCCGCTTGCCGAGCTCGCTGGCGAGCTTAACCCGCTGGGCCTCACCGCCCGAAAGGGTCGTCGCCGGCTGACCGAGGCGGACGTAGCCGAGGCCGACGTCGCGCAGGGTGTCCATGCGGCGGGCTATGGCCGGGACGGGGGCGAAGAACCCGCAGGCCTCCTCGACGGTCATGTCGAGGACGTCGGAGATGGACTTGCCCTTGTAGGTGGCGCGCAGGGTCTCGGTGTTGTAGCGGCGGCCCTTGCAGACCTCGCAGGGGACGTAGACGTCGGGGAGGAAGTGCATCTCTATCCGGATCTGGCCGTCACCCCGGCACGCCTCGCACCGCCCGCCCTTCACGTTGAAGGAGAAACGTCCGGGCTTGTAGCCCCGGATCTTGGCCTCCGGTGTCGAGGCGAAGAGTTGGCGGATGTGGTCGAAGACCTTCGTGTATGTAGCCGGGTTCGAGCGCGGCGTGCGGCCGATTGGGCTCTGATCGATGTCTATGACCTTGTCCACGCTATCGACTCCGCGCAGGCCCGCGTGCCGCCCCGGGCGGTGCTTGCCGCGGCTCACGGCGTTGGCGAGGGCCTTGTAGAGGATCTCGTTGACCAGCGTGCTCTTGCCCGACCCCGAGACCCCCGTGATCGTGGTGAACACCCCGAGCGGGAACTCCACGTCCACGCCCTTCAGGTTGTGCTCGGTCGCCCCGACCACACCGATCTCCCCGGTGGGCTCCCGCCGCGTCTCCGGGGGCTCTATCGTCCGGCGGCCGGAGAGGAAGTCGCCCGTGACGGAGCGCTCCTCGGCCTCGACGTCCTCGACGGAGCCTACGGCGATGATCTCGCCGCCGTGGACGCCGGCGCCAGGTCCCACGTCGATCACGTAGTCCGCCGCCCGGATGGTCTCCTCGTCGTGCTCGACGACGATGAGCGTGTTCCCGAGGTCCCTGAGCCTCTCCAGCGTCGTCAATAACCGCCGGTTGTCCCGCTGGTGCAGCCCGATGGACGGCTCGTCGAGCACGTACAGCACGCCCACGAGCCCGCTCCCCACCTGCGAGGCGAGGCGTATCCGCTGGGCCTCGCCGCCGGAGAGCGTCCCCGCCGCGCGGGCGAGGGTCAGGTATCCGAGGCCGACGTCCACCAGGAAGCCGAGGCGCTCCCGGATCTCCTTGACCACCCGCTCCCCGATGAGCCACTCTCTAGTCGTGAACTGGACGCTCTGGAAGAAGTCCTGCGCGTCCCGGACCGAGAGCTCGGTGAACCCCGAGATGCTCTTCTCGCCCACCGTGACGGCGAGCGCCTCCGGGCGGAGGCGGGCGCCCTTGCACTTCGGGCAGGGGACGTGGCTCATGAACTCCTCGATCTTCTCCCGCCGGTACTCGGAGTCCGTCTCGACGTAGCGCCGCTGCAGGTTGCTCACCACCCCATCGAACTGGGTCATGTACTGCCGGCGGCGGTTGTAGCGGTTCTTATAGGAGATGTAGATCCGCTCCCCGTCCGTGCCGAAGAGAATAAGGTTTTTGTGCTCCTCCGGGAGATCCCGCCACGGCGCGTCGAGGTCGATGCCGTACTTCTCCGACAACGCGCCGAGCACGCTCCGGTGGTACTCCGTCTGCGAGTTGGCCCACGGCACGACCGCGCCCTCGTTGACGCTGAGGTCCCCGTTCGGCACGACGAGCTCCGGGTCGATCTCCAACCGGCTCCCAAGCCCATCGCACCTGTCACAAGCCCCGTGCGGGCTGTTGAACGAGAACGTCCGCGGCTGTATCTCCGCGATAGAAGCCCCGCAATTCGTGCACGTGAACGACTCCGAGAAAAGCATCGACTCGCCCTCTTCGCCGTCCCTGGCGACCGCCTCTATCTGGACGAGTCCCTCGGCCAGTTTCAGGGCGGTCTCGATGGAGTCGGTGAGGCGGCGCTCTATGCCGTCCCGGATCACGAGCCGGTCCACCACCACCTCGATGTCGTGCTTGTAGTTCTTATCTAACCCGAGGTCCACCGGCAACTCGTGCAACTCGCCATCAACCCGAACGCGGGCATAGCCTTGCTCTGCCAGATCCTTGAACATCTTCCCGTACTCGCCCTTGCGGCCCCGCACGACGGGAGCCAGCACCATGAACCGCGTCTTCTCCGGCAGTGTCAGCGCCTTCTCGACCATCTGCTGCGGGGTCGACGAGGCGACGGGAAAACCGCAGACGTGGCAGTGCGGACGTCCGGCCCGGGCGTAGAGGAGGCGAAGGTAGTCGTAGATCTCCGTAACCGTAGCCACGGTCGAACGCGGGTTGTTGCTCGTCGTCTTCTGGTCGATGGAGACCGCCGGTGACAACCCGTCGATGTGGTCCACGTCGGGCTTGTCCATCTGCCCTAAGAACTGGCGGGCGTAGGCTGACAGGCTCTCGACGTAGCGGCGCTGGCCCTCGGCGTAGATCGTGTCGAACGCCAGCGAGGACTTGCCGCTTCCAGAGAGGCCCGTCACGACGACCATCACGTCGCGCGGCAGGGAGACCGTCACGTCCTTCAGGTTGTGCTCGCGCGCCCCCCGCACGACGATCCGGTTATCGGCGATCTCCCATCACCCCTTCAAGAAAGACGTTTTGTCGGCAAGTATACGGCCCCCTTTTAGGAGGCCAAGAACCAGATTGCTCTTTCGGAGATTCTAGCACCGTCCAAGGCCCCCGACTTCCCAAAATACCCGTCCCTCGCCCCGGCTCGCACAACCCGGGGTCTCGCCGAAAGCCGTCGAAGACGGCGTGCTGAAAGTGCCCGTCAGGGCACGTGCTGAAAGGCGCGACAGCGCCGTGCTGACAAGCGGAGGCGACAGCCGAAGCGTGCTGTGAAGCCCGCCGGGCGGAGCCGCCGTTTGCCAAAGTCCCGCGCGGGCTTCACAATGATACAGGCCCGTTACACCGCGTTGCGAACGGAGGTGGCCGTGATCCTGAAAGATTTTTCCCGCATGATGCTGGAGGAGCTGGGCGCGGACTGCCCGCTGCCCGGCGACGCCTCTCGCGCGGTCGTAGGCCTCGCCCTCGACGAACCACTGAAGGGTTGGATCTCCGCCGACGACGCGGCCGTAACCGTCCGCGAGAGACTCGACGACGACTTTCTGGAGTTCGTCGCCTCCGAGGGCTCGCCGGCCGTAATATGGCGCGCGGACGGCGACGTTCCGCCGGATACCCTGGAGCGGGCTTCGGCCCTGAACCTGGCGCTCTTCGTCCTCCCCCCCGACGTGCCGATGCGCCGCCTGCAGGCCGCGTTCTCCGGCAGCGACGACCTCCTGCTGCTCTCCCACGGCGCGGGCCGGACGCTGCTGGAGAGCGCCGGCGGCGAGACCTCCGTCGCGGAGACGACCGCGAGGATCTCGGACCTGCTCGGCCGTCCCGTGGTCCTGGAAGACCCGGTCGGACGCCTCATCTCCAGCGCCCCCGACACGAACGCCGAAGAAGAGAACCGCCTGCGCGACCTCCTGGAAGGGAAGACGCTGCGGGCTTCGAGGGCCTCGGGCGTGGACGAGACGCGCCGCGAGCGCCGCGACCGCTACGCGAGGCTCCCCGACGGCTACCTCTCCGTCCCCGTCGAGCGCTGGCGGGTCGAGAACCAGGAGCTCTTCTGGACCCCCATCGGCACGGGAGCCCCGGCCGGCTACCTGTGGGTCGACCTCGAAGGCGCCAAGCTCAAGCCCGAAGACGTCGTGCTCCTCTACTGGGCCCGTCGCGTCCTCGAAGCCGAACTCGGCAAGGAGCGCATCCGGCTTGAAACAGAGTTGGGCGTCCGGGGGGATTTCGTGGACGACCTGGTCAACGGGCACTACGGGTCCGTCACCCTGCTCCTGCAGCGGGCCGGCTACCTCGGAGCCGACCTCGCGGCGGGCGCGCTCGTCCTGATCGTGGACATAGACGACTTCGCCCGCTACCTCGAACGCCGCCGCCTGAAAGAGCCCGCCATCCAGGAGCTCAAACGCCGCCTGGCCGAAGCCGTACGCCTCCAGACCCGTCAGCTCTTCTCGAACTTCCTGCTCGGTCCGCGCTCGGACAACGTGATCGTCTTCCTCGGCTCCTCCGAAGACACCCCCGCCGAAGACCTCCCCGAGAAGGCCCAGCTCCTCGCCAAGGGCGTCCAGCGCTACGTCAAGGGCCTCCTCCCCGACCTGACCATCTCCGTCGGCATCGGCCGCAACAAGCGCGACCCCGCCCTCCTCCCCGACGCCTACTCCGAGGCCGAGGTGGCCCTGGAGATCGGGCACAGAATACACGGCCCCTCCGCCGTCTCCACCTTCGAGGGAACCGGAACCTACAAGCTCCTCTTCCGCGTCCTCCAGGAGAACCCCGACGAGCTGGAATCCTTCTACGAGGAGACCCTGCGTCCCGTCGTCCTATACGATTCCCGCTACAGCACGGAGCTCGTCCAGACCCTCGTGACCTACCTCGGTAACGACGCCTCCACCGTCCGCACCGCCTCCGACCTCTACGCCCACCGCCACACCATCCGCTCCCGCCTCGACCGCGTCAGCGAGCTTACCGGCCTCGACGTGGACAAAAGCGAAGACCGCGAACGCCTCACCCTCGGCATAAAGGCCATGCAGCTCCTCGGGCGCGTCCCGGGGAGACCGAGCAGCTTCGCTGATCGGTAGCACGCTCCGCGAGCTACCCGCACGCTGCGGCTCCGCCTCCGCTTTCGGCCCGCTCCCTGCGGTCGCTTTCAGCTAAACCCCTCGACGTGGCCCGCGGCGCGAAACGCGCCGCCGTGGGACCTGGGACCGCCGGCCGCGACCGGCGTCGCGTCCCCCGATTCCCCCCCCCCCCCCACGCCCTAGGAAGCGCCACCCGGAACACCCCGACATACCTACAAAGCCACGCCCCGAAGGGTTCTGGCTGAAAGGCGCGGAGCGCCGTGCTGAAAGCGAGCGCCGCGGGGCCCGAAGCGTTGCCGAGAGCGGAGCCCATAGGGCGCGGCGTGCTGACAAGCGCAGGCGACAGTCATAGCGTGCGGGGCAAAGATGACCGCGTCCTTGTACATTCGTACCAATAAAAAGGCCCCGCGGCGCGGTCATCTTTGTCCCTCTGTCTAAAGAACCCTCCGGGGATGGGTCATAGACTAAGTTCCTACGGAATATACCCCTGTCCGAAGGAGGGACTTTTGCGGCGGTTTGCGATTCTGGGTGTCACGACTCTGATGTTGGTGCTCGCGTTGCCGGGGTTGGCTTTCGCGCAGGCGCCGACGCCCGCCGACCTGTCGTTGGCGATGGACACGATGTGGGTCCTGGTGGCGGCGGTGTTGGTGATCTTCATGCAGGCAGGGTTCGCGATGCTCGAGGTCGGGTTCTCGCGGATGAAGAACGTCGGCAGCGTGGTCGCGAAAATTCTGGTCAACCTCGCGATAGCGGCGCTGCTCTTCTGGGCGGTGGGCTTCGCGTTCGCGTTCTCCGACGGCGGAGCGCTCAACTCCATCATCGGGCTCAAGGGGCTGTTCCTCACCGGCTCGGAGGCCACCTACGCCGGGCTCACGTGGACGCAGGTCCCGCTCTCGGCCAAGTACATCTTCCAGGTCGCGTTCTGCGCCGTCTCCCTCGCCATCGTGTGGGGCACCATGCTCGAGCGGACCAAGTTCGCGGTGTACGTGGTCTTCGCGATCGTGTTCGCCGGTCTCATCTACCCGATAGTGGGGCACTGGATCTGGGGCGGCGGCTGGCTCGCGGAGCTCGGCGGCGGGATGCAGGACTTCGCCGGTTCGACGGTGGTCCACCTCTCCGGCGCCATGGCGGCCCTGGCCGGAACCCTTCTCCTCGGCCCGCGCCTCGGCAAGTACGACGATAATGGGGTTCCGCAGAACATCGCGGGGCACAACATGCCGCTGGCGGTCTTGGGCGTCCTGATCCTGTGGGTCGGCTGGTACGGCTTCAACCCCGGCTCGACGATGGCCGCGAGCACCCAGATCGCCGACGTCGCCCTGACCACGACGCTGGCGGCGGCGGCGGGCGTGCTGGGCGCGATGTTCATGAGCTACGTCCGGCGGGGCAACGTCGACGTCGGGATGGGCGGCAACGGCGCGATCGCCGCCCTCGTCGCCATCACCGCCCCCTGCGCCTTCGTGGCGCCCTGGGCTTCCATCATCATCGGTTTCTTGGCCGGCGTCATCATGTACATGACCCTGGTTTTCGTGGACAACATCGGCGTGGACGACCCGCTCGGCGCGATCGCGGCGCACGGCATGGGCGGCGTCTGGGGCACGCTCTCGTGCGGCCTGTTCACCACCCCGGCGCTCGCGGCGTCGGCCGGCATCGGCAACCCGGGGCTGTTCTACGGCGGCGGGTTCACCCAGCTCGGCATCCAGGCGGCCGGCATCATCGCCTGCGGCGGGTTCGTGTTCGTCTCCTCGATGGTGGTCTTCAGCATCCTCAAGGCGACCATCGGCCTGCGCGTGAAGCCTGAACAGGAGCTCGACGGCCTCGACGTCAGCGAGCACGGCGTCTACGGCTACGCCGGGCAGTTCATGGCGACCGACGACCGGCACAACGGCAACGGCAGCTTCCTCGCCGGAACCTCCCACGAGAGGACCACGACGGAAGACAGGTCGTAGGAGAAGCGCCGCCGGGCCTTCTCGCCCGGTCACCCGTTTCGGACATGTTGGCCCCGGGGAGTATTCTCCGGGGCCTTTTTGTATCCTTGGGCGGACGACGTCTCTGAGAGCACGGAGGGCAGCGTGGAAGGACCCATAACCCAGGCCACGGCGCACAACAACACCATCATCGCCGTCTTCGCCGACCGCGTCGAGGTCAGGAGCGGCTGGCAGTCCCAGAACGTCGAGAGCGTCGGCTTACGGGACGTCTCGGGCGTGAAGATCAAGGGCCTCGTCAACGTCACCCTCGACATCGTGAACAACGCCGGCCGCGTCTACCAACTCCACCGCATGGCCCTCCCCGACGCCCGCAGGATCAAGTCCACCGTCGAACGCCAGAAACAGAAGGCCGGCCTCTACGAATAGCCCGGAAGCCGGTCGAGATCCCGCAACGTCATCCGTCTTAGAGAGTCATCTCCCTGGAACGGTGCACGCCCGAAGCTTACCCAAACATCAAGGCGCCAACGGTCGCGGCCAGAACAACGGCGATAGCGAGGATAACGAGTCCTGCCCGTCCGAACATCCTCCGCACGACGAGGACGATCCCCGCGAACAGCGCGGCCAACGCGAGGACGAAGGGCGCGTCCGAAGCACGATGCTCTGGCACCAACAGCCAGTACAGGGCCGCGAACGACAACCAGGCACCAATCACGGCACCCAAGAGGAGACTCAGGCCCAACACCAGCGCTTTTCCCGCTTTCTTGACCACGTTTACCTCCTGAATCTTCCGCTTGCTCGTGCCAGGTCGTGACGCCGGCGGGCTGTCGGCGGCAGAATCTCCGCTAGCGTCGGTCTACGGCCCCCGACGCTTTATCAGGACGCGCTATTGCACGTCGGCTAATCGCCTCGACACCCGACCATCGCGGCCTCATGCGCCGCAACCCAGGGCCGTCGCGCACGCGGCAATGATGGCGCCATAGACGAGAGGGGGAGTAAGAAGCAGCAGGGCTAGAGCCGTAAGAACGTCTTCTTTCCAACTGCCGCTCGCGGTCCTCCAGCGTTGCGCCGCGGCCGTTGCCGCGAGGGCCACCACGACCGCGGCCGCGACCACGTAGTAGATGGCGGGCCACGCGGGCAGGGCGTCGGGCGCCAAATACGTCGAGGCCGACGCGAGGGCGAGGACGACCGCCGCTCCCTCGCTGACGCCGACCACTACAAGCAAGCGGGCGCGTGTCCCGTCAGACGCCGTCAGGTTGCCGAAGAGGCTTGCGACGATCGCGGCTACGAGCGCCACGGTTGAGAGCGTAAGCGGCCACACGACGACCATCGGCACGACCAACCCCATGGCGTAGATCGGAAACGCCGCGAGGGTTCCGGCGGTCGTCGCCAGTACGAACCCGACGATAGCCCCCACCAACCTCATCTTCCCTCCCTTCGCGTACCGACCCTCCACACCGCGAAGAAAGCCAACCCCGTCGGCACGCCGTAAAGGATGGGCACGAAGATCGCGTGTGGTACCAGCACGTGGGCGACGTTCTCCGCGACGCCCGCGCCCGTCAATGCCCCGCCGATGGCCTGGTTGACCCCGTTGGACCGCGCCGCCAGGTCCAGCGACTCCCACCACTCGTAGAGGAGCCCGCCGACCGCGCCCGTCGCCACCCACAGGGAGAAGCCCGTACCGGAGAGCGCGGCCCGATCCCGCAACGCACCCGGCACGAGCGACACCGCTCCGGCAAGTACGACGCCCTGAAAGACCGCGAAGACCAACCACCGCACGGCCCCGGCCAGGACAGAGAGGGCCGAATACAGAGGCACCGACCCGGAGACGGACACCTCCACGTAAGAGCCCACGGCCCAACCGACGACGCCGGCGACCGACCAGCAGATCGCCACACCAGCAGCCGCGAAACCCTTCCGCCAGGGCCGAACCCCGGCCGCGCCGAGCAGCTTCCAGACGAAGAACGCGACGAGAGGCGCCTGCCCGAGCGCCAGCAACGCGCCGAAGAGGACGAGATCCCCCATAAACCCGCCGTCGTACCCCCCGGCCGGGTACTCCGGGTAGAACTCGACCAGCCCCCACGCCGCCAACGCCCCGGCCGGGACACACCAAACCACCCACGCGACCCACCACGCGAATCTTCTACGCTCCAAAGCCGTCATACCCGTATCCCTTCACCCTAGCGGGTACCGGCCAGTAGGATCCCGCGCTCCTCGGCGGTCACCCACTGTCCGCCCCGCAGGTCGTCGCGCCAGCTATGGCCGGCTGAACACCCCACGACCTGGCGGCTACGCCCCCAGTGAGCCCCCCGCCC
>CAXUFZ010000104.1:2760-11275 GCA_964250345.1 uncultured Rubrobacteraceae bacterium | reverse complement strand
GGCCACGGTGGCGAGTGGCCGAAGATCGCGTGCTTAAGCGATATAATCCCCTCATGGAACCCGTTAGGACAGAGGAGAGGCCGAGGGCTATACCGGCGCCGCCGGTTACGATTTCGGCGTTGGTCGAGAGGGTGTCCTCCTACGCGCCGGAGGGCGAGGAGTTGATCGCGGGTGCGTACAGGCTCGCGCACGCGGCGCACCGGGGACAGACGCGCAAGAGCGGGGAGCCTTTCGTCTACCACCCGCTGGCGACGGCGGCGATCCTGGCCGAGCTGAAGCTGGACGCGACGACGATCGCGGCGGCGTTGCTGCACGACGTCATCGAGGACACCGGCGTTACCAAGGACGAGCTCGTCGAACGGTGCGGCGGTGAGGTCGCGGAGATCGTGGACGGGGTCACGAAGCTCGGGAATCTGCCTTCGGGGAATCTGGAGGAGGCGCAGGCCGAGTCTTTGCGGAAGATGATCGTGGCGATGAGCCGCGATGTGCGCGTGATCATCATCAAGCTCGCCGACCGGCTGCACAACATGCGCACGCTCGCGTACCTGAAGCGGGAGACGCAGCTCAAGAAGGCTACGGAGACGCTGGAGATCTACGCGCCCCTGGCCCACCGGCTGGGCATCTATTCGCTGAAATGGGAGCTCGAAGACCTGTCTTTCGCCACGTTGCACCCGCGGCGCTACGAGGAGATCAAGCGTCTCGTCGCCGCCCGGCGGGGGGACCGCGAGGCGTTCATCAATGGGACGGCGGCGGAGCTTCTGCGCCACCTGCGGGAGTCGGGGACGTATGCCGAGGTGCACGGGCGGGTCAAGCACTTCTATTCCATCTACAACAAGATGGTGCGCCGCAACAAGGAGTTCAACGAGATCTACGACCTCACGGGCCTTCGGGTCGTGGTGGACTCCGTGCGCGACTGCTACGGGGCGCTCGGCGTTATCCATTCCATATGGAAGCCTATCCCCGGGCGGTTCAAGGACTACATCGCGATGCCCAAGTTCAACATGTACCAGTCGCTGCACACGACGGTCATGTCGAACGAGGGGAAGCTGTTGGAGATCCAGATCCGGACCAACGAGATGGACACGACCGCCGAGTTCGGCATCGCCGCCCACTGGATGTACAAGCACGGCCTGACCGACCGCCAGGTCGACCGCCTGACGTGGCTCAAGAGCATGATGGAGTGGCAGAAGGAGACCACCGACTCGACGGAGTTCATGGAATCCCTCAAGGGCGAGCTCGTCGCCGACGAGGTCTTCGTCTTCACGCCCAAGGGCGACGTGGTGAGCCTGCCGAGCGGGGCGACGCCCATAGATTTCGCGTACCACGTGCATACGGAGATCGGGCACAGGACCATCGGCTCCCGGGTGAACGACCGCATCGTGCCGCTCGACTCGGAGCTCGTCAGCGGCGATAGGGTCGAGGTCATCACGGGGAAGAACTCGGGGCCGAGCCGGGACTGGTTGACGGTCGTGCAGAGCGGGCGGGCGCGGAACAAGATCCGGCAGTTCTTCAACAAGGCCGACCGCGAGGACAACCTGAGCTCGGGGCGGGAGAAGATCCTGGGCCTCCTCAAGAAGAGCCGCATCGGCAAGGTCCCCTCGGGCATCTTGGAGGACGTGGCCCGCTCGACGAGCTACTCCTCCCCGGACGACATGCTCGCGGCCATCGGCGCGGGATCCCTGTCCGCGGAGAACGTGGCCGGCCGGATCGTGAACCTCGTCCAGCCCAAAGAAGAGGAAGAGGAGAAGCCGAAGAAGCAGAGCCCGGCCCTGGCGCCCCTGCCGCTGCCCGGCGACTCGGGGGCGGCGGACGAGACGGGCGTGCGCGTCGTGGGATCCAGCGGCATCATGAGCCGCCTGGCGCGCTGCTGCACCCCGATGCCCGGCGACGACATCGTCGGCTACGTCTCGCTCGGGCGCGGCGTCGTCGTCCACTCGGCGGGCTGCGTCAACGCGCGGGCGCTGAAGTCCCGCGACCTCGAGCGCTTCGTCGAGGTCGAGTGGGCCATAGGCGAGGGCAAGCTGTTCACGGTGGAGCTTTTGGTCGAGGCGCTCGACCGGATGCACCTGCTCAAGGACATTACGGCCACGATCTCGGACGCCGGCGTGAACATCGTCTCCGCGCGGGTGGATACCATCGAGGATCGGACGGCGCTCAGCCGGTTCGCGTTCAAGGCGGCCAGCGTGCAGCACGTGGCGGAGGTCATACGCAAGATCCGGGGCATCCCCGACGTCTACGACGTCTGCCGCGTCTCCCGCGACGGCACGCCCCTGGAACGCTGACCGGATGCATCTACTAAGCGTCAACGTCGGGCGCGAGCGCCCGATCCAGGGCGGCAAAAAGTCCGGCAAGAGCGCCATCTTCAAAGAGCCCGCCGATTGGCCCGTGCGGGTCACGGTCCGCGGCCTCGCGGGAGACGAGATCTCCGACACCGAGCACCACGGCGGCGCGGACCAGGCCGTCTACCTCTATGGCGCCCCCGACTACGCCTGGTGGTCGGAGGAACTGGGCAAGGAGCTGGGACCGGGCACCTTCGGCGAGAACCTGACGGTCACGGATCTCTTAAGCGATGAATACCTCATCGGAGACCGCTTTCTTGTCGGATCGACCGTTCTGGAGGTCACGGCGCCGCGTATCCCGTGCGTGACGCTGAACGCTCGTATGAAGGATTCGACGTTCGTCAGGCGCTTCATGCGGGCCGAGCGACCGGGACTCTACTGTCGCGTGCTTCGGGAGGGCCAGGTACGGGCGGGAGATACGGTGACGTCGGAGCGGTACGAGGGCGAGGAGGTCTTCGCGGTCGAGGTTTTCCGGGATTTCTTCGACCCCGAGCCGCCGGAGGACGCTCTTCGGCGCCAGCTCGCCGTTCCGATCGCGGGGCGGGCGCGGGTTCACAAGCAGGGGCAACTTGAGCGGTTGCTGGCGCGCGGAGGTTCGTCCGTGGCCGGTGGGGCCGTCTCCGAGAGCTAGGAGTTCTTTTGGCTGAGATCGAGCAGGTCACCGTGTCCATGGACGGGTTTGAGGTAAACGCTTACGTGGTGCACGGGCCCGAGGGGGACGTCATCGTGGACGCGGGGGCGGAGCCGGATAAGATACTCGCCGCCGTGCGCGGCACGGTCGAGGCCGTCCTGATCACGCACGGCCACGCCGATCACGTCGGCGCGCTGCACGAGATCCTGCGCGCCACGAACGCCCCGCTCTACGTCCACCCGGACGCCGCGGATAAGACCGGCACCGCCGTCTACGAGCCATTGGAAGAGGGGCAGACGCTGGAACTCGCGGGCGAGGTATTCCGCGTGTTGAGCACGCCGGGGCACGCGCCCGGGTCGGTTACGTTCGTCGTCGGCGACGACCAGATCGTGGGGGATCTCATCCTCCCCGGAAGCGTCGGCCGCACGGACATCGAAGGCGCCTCGTGGGAGGCTTTGGAGGAGTCTCTCCGCAAGGTGATGCCGCTCTGGAACGAGAACACGCGCCTCTACGCGGGACACGGCCCGGTGCTGTCGGCGATGGAGGAGTGGAGGACGAACCCCTACCTGCCGCCGGTCCTTTCGTGAGCTACAGGGGGCCGAGGGGCACCTACGATGTCTACCCCGGGGGACGCGAGCCCTACGAGCGGGCGGAGCTGTGGGCGTTCGTCGAGGAGCGGGCGCGGGAGGTCACGCGGCGCCACAACTACGCGGAGATAAGGACCCCGATCTTCGAGGAGGTGGAGCTTTTCGCCCGGACGGCGGGGGAGGCCTCGGACATCGTCGTCCAGAAAGAGATGTTCACCTTCACGGACAAGGGTGACCGGGAGATGGCCTTGCGGCCCGAGGGCACGCCGGGCGCGGTCCGGGCTTACATCGAGCACAACCTGTTCAAGCTGGCACAGCCGATCAAGCTGTTCTACATCGGCCCAAATTTTCGCCAGGAGCGCCAGCAGCGGGGTCGCTACCGGCAGCACTCGCAGGTTGGGGTGGAGGTGCTCGGGACGTCGGACCCGCTGGTGGATGTTGAGGTGATCTCGCTGCTCTACGCGATTCACCAGGCCGTCGGCGTGAAGGACGAGACCGTCTACCTGAACAACAGCGGCGACGCCGAGACCCGACGCGCCTACGTCCCCGAGCTGCGGGCCTACCTCCAGGGGCACAGCTCCGAGCTCGACCCGGACTCCCTCGCCCGTATGGACACCAACCCGCTTCGTACCTTCGACTCCAAGCACGAGAGTACCCAGGCCGTTCTCGCGGAGGCGCCCCGGATCGGCGAGTATCTGAGCGACGAGGCCGCCGACCACCTCGCCGTCGTGCGCGACGGCCTCGAAGCTCTCGGCGTGCCTTATGAGGTGGACGAGACGCTCATGCGCGGGCTCGACTACTACACGATGACGGTCTTCGAGGCGAAGAGCGGGGCGTTGGGCGCCCAGGACACGGTGGGGGCCGGCGGTCGGTACAACGCCCTGATCCCGGACCTCGGCGGCCCGGACCTCGGCGGCATCGGCTTCGGCTCCGGCGTCGAACGGATGCTGCTCGCCGCCGCCTCCCGCGAGACCGAGTCCTCCATCGACGTCTTCTTCGTCGCCCTAGCCCCGGAAGCGCGGATGCCCGCGATGAGGCTGGCGGGCGCGCTCCGCTCGCACGGCCTCGCCTGCGACCTCGACTACGGCGGACGCGGCGCGAAAGGCCAGTTCAAGCAGGCCGACCGTACCGGCGCCGCCTTCGCCGCCATCATGGGCGAGGAAGAGCTCGGCCGCGGGACTTGCAAGGTGCGGGACATGACCTCGGGCGACGAGCGCGAGGTGCCGGTCGCGGACGGCGCGAAAGACCTGCTGCGGGCCGTCATGGGCTGACGCCGGTGGATCTTCCACCCGGGCTCGTCGAGGCCCTCCGCGAGGCACGCGGCGTCGTCGCGCTCACGGGGTCCGGCATCTCCGCAGAGAGCGGCGTCCCGACGTTCCGCGAGGCCCAGACCGGCCTTTGGGAACGCTATGACCCGCAAGAACTCGCCACCCCCGAGGCGTTCATGCGCGACCCCGAGCTCGTCTGGAACTGGTACGCCTGGCGGCGGGAGCTGGTGGGCAGGTCCGAACCCAACCCGGGGCACCTCGCCCTGATGGGGCTGGAGCGCAACGTGCCCGACTTCGCGCTCGTCACGCAGAACGTGGACGGGCTGCACCAGCGGGCCGGCTGCAAAAACGTCGTCGAACTGCACGGCAACATCAACCGCACGAGATGCTCGGCCGAGGGGCTCGCCGTCGAGCCGGGGGAGACGAACGCGACGCCGCCCCTCTGCCCGAACTGCGGCGCCATGCTGCGTCCCGACGTCGTCTGGTTCGGGGAGATGCTGCCCGAAACCGCGCTCGCTGCTGCTACCGAGGCGATCGGGGGCTGCGACCTCTTCCTCTCCATCGGCACCTCCAGCCTGGTCTATCCGGCTGCGGGGCTGCCTTACGAGGCACGGGCCGCCGGAGCAACCGTCGTCGAGATCAACCCGGACGAGACGCCGCTCACCCCGCACGTGGACTTCTCCGTACGAGGAGGGGCTGGCGAAGTGTTGCCCGCGCTCGTCGAGGCCGCGTTCGGGTAGGAGCTTCTCTGTCGGGGCGTCGTGTGGTGTCTTTCACCGTGAAAGCGGGTATCGCCTTTAGGCTTCACGCAGCTACCCGAAAGGAGTGCCGAACATGGCGGTAGAAGATCTGAGGCAGAGCCCGATGATGGCTCATATGCTGGACGCGTTGGACAACGGGAAGGACATCGGTCATTACGGCCGGCTGGTCTTTGCGATGATCGGGCGTCACTTCGTGGGCAACGACGAGCTGATCGAGCTGCTCACCAAGGACGAGGACGCCGGGGAGCAGGAGATCCGGGCCCTCGTGCAGCAGGTCGAGGAGAAGGGCTACAGCCCGCCCAAGCGAGACAAGATCCTCGAGTACCAGGAGCAGCAAGACTTCCCGATCTGCCCGAACCCCGACGATCCGGACGCCTGCAACCCGTACCAGGAGCTCCAGTTCCCGGATGAGGTCTACGAGAGCATCCAGGAGTACCGCGAGGAGAAAGCGTAGAGAGTCTTCTAGTGCCGGGCCTCAGGTTCTCGCGGAGGCCCGGTGTTGGGAAGTTGGTGCACTCACCTTTGCTCTGCTTTCGACTCTAGTTGACGTCTAGTGCACTGTCGGCGTCCGCCTCTCTAGTTCTGATTAGACAACAAAGTTCGTATGTAATACCTGATTATGGGAGCAGTGCATCCAAAGGGTAACGGTGGTTCTGGCGCGAAGGAATGCGCACAGGACTAGTTTCCTTCGACACACTGAAGTAATAGCCGGCGCTTTCCAGTGCATTATCTCCTCGTGTTGCTGACGCGTATACTGTGCCGGGATCATGCGACTCAGAGGAGGCGGCGGTCAGCGTGGCGAAGAATTTGAACACTGCAACGATAGAAGACGATCTAGGGGAAGACCAAGAAGCAAGCGTAACCTTCAGGTACTCGATCTCAGCCTATGGTGCAGATTATCCGGTCGATGGGTTAGTGCAGAGGCTCGAGACGGGCGATATCGATGTGCCGGTATTTCAGCGCGGATATGTTTGGAACTTTGGGCAAGCTTCGCGGTTCATAGAGTCGTTGCTACTTGGGTTGCCTGTACCCGGAATTTTTCTCTCCAGGGAGCCAGATACTCAAAAGTTGCTCGTTATCGATGGGCAACAGAGACTACGTACACTCCAGTTTTTTTACGGAGGTATATTTGGAGTTACCGGAAGAGAGTTTGCCTTGAGGGGCGTCCAGAAAGAGTTCGAAGGCGCGACTTACAAGACGCTGAGAGATGAGGATCGGCGTAGACTCAATGATTCCATCCTACATGCGACGATTGTGCGACAAGACGAGCCGTCCGACGATGAAAGTAGCATCTACTATATTTTTGAGAGACTGAACACTGGGGGCACTCAGCTTGCCCCTCAAGAAATACGTACAGCTCTCTACGCAGGTGCTTTCGTCAACCTACTGGAGAGGTTGAACGCTAGTTCCTCGTGGCGTGCCATATTTGGTCCCGTGAACCGTCGCAAGAGGGACGAAGAGTTGATCCTTCGATTTTTGTCTCTGTACTTCTATGGTGAGAGTTACGCACGGCCAATGAAGGAGTTTTTGAACTCCTATGTGGGGAAAAATAAACACCTACAGATGAACGACGCTGAAGAAATTGAGCACGCCTTTACTTCCACAATCGATACAGTTTTCGAATGCTTGGGAGCCAGGGCATTCAAGCCAGTAAGAGCTTTGAACGCTGCAATATTTGACGCCGTTATGGTTGCTGTCGCGACTAGACTCGAAAGCGGTCCAATTACCGATTGCAGTACTTTCATAACGAAATATCGAGAGCTGCTCAATGATGATGCGTTCACCTTCGCTATCGGTCGAGCTACTGCTGATGAAGAGAGCGTCCGCAGTCGCATCACGTTGGCGACACGGGCGTTCGCTACGGTCCCATGAAAACCAGGGAACTCGCGCGTCGGCAGCAGCGCTTAGACAATCTCTTCGATAAGGTCGAAACGCTCACGGATTTGGAAGTACAGGCGCATTGGTCACGTTACTTGTGCGTGCTAGTGTCCGGTTTCATCGAAGTGGCAATTCAAGAAATCTACCGCCAGTACGCGAGGGATAGGGCAGGTGAAAACGTTGCTAACTTTGTTGACGGACGCCTCAAGGATTTTCGTAACCCAAAGATGGAACGTATCCTTCAAACTACGAGGTTGTTCAGTGTCGAATGGGAGCAGGAACTAAGAGCGTTGGTGGAAGAAGGTCCCCTCAAAGACGCCATCGACAGCGTCGTGAACAACAGAAATAAGATAGCCCATGGAGATGACGTAGGGATTACGTATGTGACTATTAAAGGATACTATAGGAGTGCTGTCAAAGTTGTTGAAGCAATTGAGGAACAATGCATTACCTAGCGCTATCGTATTCCTCATAGCTTTCCCGATGTCGCCACCGTATAGCGCTCAAGATTAATACGTTCCCGCTGGAGCACCGTTAGAAATAGGCGCGACCTACCCTAGTAAAGCAAAACGATCCCTGTCGGGACACTTTGCGGAGCGTCTTACCCGTGTTTTTCGTCTACCAACGCTGAAGGTTGCCGTCCCGTCGCGACCTGCGATAGGTCGTGGGATAGGCCGCGTTCGGCGCGGCCCTTGAGGCGGGGCGAGGTCGTCGCGCGGACGGAGAGGAGGCGTTCGATGGGGATGCCCCTCCGGCGCAGGACGGCTTCGAGGTGCTCGTCTTCGAGCGACCTCATGGGTTCCAGGCCGCCGACCTCGCGGTAGGTTTGAGCCGTCACGGCCAGGGACGCGCCGGAGAATTGCCAGTGCTCGGTCGTGCCCGCGTGGTCTGGCTCGGAGAGGAGTCGTCTGTAGCGGGCGTTCGAGTGGTCGGCGTGCCAGTCGCGGACGTGGGTCGGCAGCGACTCGTCGTCGGCGAGGCCGATGCGACCGCCGATGGCCCGCGCCCCGGACGAGGCGGCCCCCAGTTGGGCGGCGAGCCAGTCCGGGGC
>CAXUFZ010000104.1:0-2750 GCA_964250345.1 uncultured Rubrobacteraceae bacterium | reverse complement strand
TCCTTCTCTTCCTGCTGGATACGCGGGTCAGGACCTGCGTGGGGAGCCCTGCGAACGCCCCGCCCGCCCGGCCCCACGACCGTGTCCGCGTCGGTGGAAACGATAAGCCCCTCCGGCCGGCCGACCTCCAGCAACCGCTCGCAGGCCGCCTCCATGCCGACCCGCCGGGCGAAGCCGGAGCCCCTGCCGGGACCTTCCAGAAAGTACAGGCGCAGCCCCGGGTTCGACGCGAGGACCTCCCGTGCCCGCCGCTCGGTGTCGTCCGTGCAGCGGTCGAGGACCAGGAGTACCTCGTACCAGTCGTAGGGGACGTCCGTCTGGGTGGCGAGGGATTGCAGGCAGGGGCTTATGAGGTCCTCTTCGTCGCGGGCCGGCACGACGACGCTGGCCCGCAGGCCCGGGATGGGCGAGGGGACCTTCATCGGGGGAAGGGTGCGCCCCGCTCTATGGGCTCGCGGGCGTCGTCGTAGTCCTCGTCGGCGCCGTGGGCGAGGACGCCGACCAGCGTCCCGTTCATGCCGTAGCGGGCGACGAACGCCTCCCCGCGGTCCTCGAAGGCGAGCTCATCCCAGCCGTCGCCCCAGTGCCAGTACTTCATGGTGTTGTCGCCGATGGTGGACCAGAACCCGGGGGCCATCGACCAGGCCGCCTCGCCGCCAGCGATGACGGTCCCCGCGATCCGCCCGTGCTCGAGCGCGTCCCCCCAATGCTCGACGCTGACGTGCCGCCCGGCCGACTCGTTGTACGCACTGACGATGTCCCCGACGGCGAAGACGCCCGACCCGCTCGTCCGCATGGACGAGTCGGCGACGATGCCGCCGCTCACCTCCAGCCCGGCCGCCTCCGCGAGCCCGAGGCGCGGCTGCACGCCCGTCCCGAAGAGGACGGTTCCCGAGGGGATCTCTTCCCCGCCCTCGACCGAGACCACGAAGCCGCCGTTTCGGCGCTCGATGCTCTCCAGCGCGGCGCCCATACGCAGCTCGACGCCGTACCCCTCCAGCCAGCCCTTTATGCGCTCCCCGACCTCCGGACCGAGGCGCGCCTCCTGCGGGACCTCTTCCAGGCTGACGAGCGTGACCTGGGCCCCCCGGAGCGAGAGCGAGGCGGCGGCCTCGCACCCGATAAAGCCGCTGCCGACGACCACGGCCCGGTCGCCCTCGCCGACGCGGTCCCGGAGGCGGACGGAGTTCTCGATTGTCCGCATCACGAGTATCTCGGGATCCTCGCCGCCGGGGATCGGGAGCCGTACCGGCTCGGAGCCCGTGGCGAGGACGCAAGCGTCGTAGGGAAACTCTTCTCCGGCATCGGACGCGACGATGGCCCGGTCGCGGTCCAGGTTCGTTGCGACCGTGGAGGTGCGAAGCTCGACGTCGTTTTCGTCGTACCAGCCCTCGTTTTCGAGTGGCAGGGCGTCGCGGCCCGATTCGCCGCGGAGGAAGTCCTTGGTGAGGGGTGGGCGGTTGTACGGGGCGTAGGGCTCGGTGGTGAGGATGGTGACGCGGGCCCGGCCGCCGGCGTCGCGGTAGGCGCGGGCGGTGGCAAGGCCGCCGGGTCCGCCGCCGACGATCACGAGCCGCTCGTCGCGGTTCAACCCCGGTCCTCGAAGAGGTCGAGGCGGTAGTCGGGTTCGGCGATGTCCCGGACGGCGGTCAGGCGGGTGTGCTCGTGGAGCAGCTCGTGCACTTCGTCTCCTTGCAGTGGGTAGGTCTTCGTCTCGCGGCGCCAGTGGACGGCGAGCAGGGCGCCTCCGGGGACGAGCTCTTCCTCGAACCTCGTAAGCGTCGCCAGCATTTCTTCCCGCGTGAAGTAGTACAAAACCTCGGAGGCGACGACGAGGTCGAACGGTCCACCCGGCATCTCCTCGGGCAACGACCGCCGCTCGACCGTAACGTGTTCTAGGCCGGAGAGCCGGCGCCGCGCGGCGGCGACCGCCTTCTCGGAGACGTCCACGGCCAGGAGCTCGTCGCACCGCTCGGCCAACATCTCCGTAAACACCCCGATGGACGCGCCCGCCTCCAGGACGCGGCCGAAGCGTCGCCCGTTAAGGACCGCGAGCGTCTGCTCGTACTTGCGACGCTCGTACGCGCTGGTCTCGAAACCCCAGGGGTCGTCCGAGTCGGCGTAGAGCCCCTCGAAGTACTCGCGACCGAGGCGTTCGGTCACGGACGCCGGTCCGCGATGGCCTGCCGCCCGCGGCGCGCGAGGGCGGGCTCCAACCGGTGCTGGAGGAGGAAGAGCTCCAGGTCGCGCCTCGCGCGGTCGAGCGGGCCGGAGGCGGCGAACGGGTGGGAGCCGGCGGCCCGCGCCGCCTCGTCCAGGATGGCGCGGCAGGCGGCCGCGATGGACTCGCGCAGTTGGGTCGAGAAGTCCAGGAGCGAGGCGTTCGGGTCGGCGTCGGCGCGGGCGGTGGCGAACTCCAGCCAACGATCGATGGTGCCGCGGGCGGTCAGGAGGCGGCCGGCTGCGAGGGAGACGAGGTCGTCGGGCTCCCGGCCGGCCGACTTGGCGGCCAGAACGTCGAGGGCCGAGTCGACGGCGAGGTCGGCTATACCCGCCCAGGTGACCGCGGTTCTCGTGGCGTCGCGGGCGAAGAAGGGCTCGCGCAGGATCTCGCCCGGCCCCCCCAGCACGGCCAGAACCGGTGCCCCGTCGAAGACGACCCGGTGGCTCTCCGAAGAACGCATCCCCGCCCCCCTGAACCAGGTGGTGTCGACCTCGACGCCCTCCGACAGGTCCACGTATGCCAGGGA
>CAXUFZ010000103.1:0-11278 GCA_964250345.1 uncultured Rubrobacteraceae bacterium | reverse complement strand
GCTCGGAGATGTGGATGAGGCCCTCCACACCCTCCGCCACCTCGACGAAGGCGCCGAAGGAGACCAGCTTGGTCACGCGGCCCGGGATCTGCTCGCCGACGTTGACCTGCTCGACGATCTCCTGCCACGGGTCCTTGCGCGTCTGCTTGAGGCCGAGCGAGATCCTCTCGCGGTCCCGGTCGACCTCGAGAACCTTGACCTCTACCTCCTCGCCGACCTCGACGACCTCGCTCGGATGGTCGACGTGCTGCCAACTGAGCTCGGAGATGTGGATGAGGCCGTCTATCCCTTCGAGGTCGACGAACGCGCCGAAGTCCACGAGGTTCGAGACGGTGCCCTTGATGATCTGGCCCTCTTCGAGCGAGGTGAGGATCTTCTCGCGCTCCTCCTTGCGCTCTTCCTCGAGGACGGCACGTCGGGAGAGCACTACGTTGTTACGGCTGCGGTTGAGCTCGATGACCTTGCACTCGAGCTTCTGGCCGAGGAACGACTCCAGGTTCCTGACGCGCCGGATGTCCACCAGGCTAGCCGGCAGGAAGCCGCGCAGGCCGATATCCAGTATAAGGCCGCCCTTGACGACCTCGATGACGGGGCCCTCGACGGTGCGTTGCTCGTTGTAGGACTCCTCGATCCGGTTCCACGCCCGCTCGAAGGCGGCCCGTTTGGCCGAGAGGATCAAACGCCCGTCGGCGTCCTCTTTCTGGAGGACCAATGCTTCGAGGCGCTGGCCGAGCTCGACCACGTCGTTCGGGTCGGCGCCCTTGCGGATGGTCAGTTCGTTGGAAGGCACGAGTCCTTCGGACTTGTAGCCTATGTCCACCAGGACCTCGTCCCGGTCGATGCGGACGACCTCGCCCTCGACTATGTCGCCGTCCTTGAAGTCTATGAGGACGCTCTCGTCGACGGGAACGACCTCTCCGTTCTCCTCGCGGAAAAAGTCCTTCATCGTCAACTCGCGGGTGATCTTCTCCGTGGTGTCAGTCATCTAACCGGTTCATATCCTTTTTGCCTAGTTTGCCGAACGGGGATTATAACAAGAACCGTTACCGGATCGTTGCGAAATCTTCTCTAGTTTACCTCATCTACCGCAAGGGGTCGCACCCTCCCCCACCTCTCCCCCACCTTGGCCTCGACCTACAGCGGCGGGCGCAGGTCGTAGGCGGCCACCATCCTCTCGATGGCGAGCGCCGCGACCTCCTCTTCCCGGCCCTCGTCCACGTCGAAGACCAGCTCGTCGTGGACCTGCATGATCATGTCCGCCCCGTACGGGCCGAGCCGCGCCTGCAAGTCCACCATAGCCACCTTCATGATGTCGGCCGCCGTCCCCTGCACGCGGGCGTTGAACGCGATCCTCTCCCCCAGCTTCTTGACGTTCTTGTTCGGGTTCCTAAGCTCTGGCACGTACCTCCGGCGCCCGAAGAGCGTCGTCGAGTACCCGAGCTCCTCGGCCTCCTCGAGCGTCTCGCGCATGAACTCCGTCACCCGCGGGTACCGCTCGAAGTACCGCTTGATGTACCGCTCGGCCTCCGCCGGGTGCACGTTCCCGAGCCGCGTCGCCAACCCGAATCCCGAGATGCCGTACAGGATGCCGAAGTTGACCATCTTGGCCCTGCGGCGCAGCTCCGACGTCACGCTCTCCATCCTGACGTCGAAGACCTCGGAGGCCGTCCTCGTGTGGATGTCCTCGCCGTTCTCGAACGACTGGACGAGCGCCGGCTCGCCGGTCATGTGGGCGAGGATGCGGAGCTCTATCTGCGAGTAGTCCGCGACGACGAGGTTCCTGCCCGGGGAGGCGGTGAAGGCGTCCCGGATGCGGGCGCCCGTCTCTGTTCTTATCGGGATGTTCTGGAGGTTCGGCTTGTCGCTGGAGATCCTGCCGGTGGCCGTCGTGGTCTGGTTGAGCGTGGTGTGAATGCGGCCGTCGTCGGTGATTAGGTCGCGCAGGCCGTCTATGTACGTGCCCTTGAGCTTGGCGTACTCGCGGTACTCGACTATAAGCTCGGCTATGGTGTGGCCCTGGATGCGCAACTGGTCGAGAACCTTCGCGTCCGTCGAGTAGCCGGTCTTGGTCTTACGCATCGTTGGGAGGCCCATCTCTTCGAAGAGGACCTGGCCGAGCTGCTTAGGCGAGCCGATGTTGAACTCGTGGCCGACCTCCTCGTAGATCCTGGCCTCCAGATCCGAGATCCGCCCCACGAGGTCCTCCCCGATCTCCTCGAGCGCCTCCCGGTCCACGGGCATCCCGACGTCCTCGACCTCCCCGAGCACGTCGGTGACCGGCAGCTCGACGTCGTAGTAGAGCCGGGCGAGCCCCATCTCCTCCAGCTCTTCCTCCAGCCGTGGCGAGAGCACGTGGATGAGCGCCGCCCGCCGCGCCGCCGCGCCGACCTCGTGGTCGTCGTGGTCGACGGCGACATCGGCCAGCCCGCGCTCGGAGGCCAGCGCCTCCAGCTCGTAGCTCCCGAGCCCCGGCTTCACCAGGTACGCCGCGAGGTACGTGTCGAAGCTAGCCCCGCGCACCCCGAGCCTCTTGGCGTCGTGCACCTTGAGCGGCACGTCCGGCGCGTCGTCGGTGAGCCGGACCTCCCCCTCCGCGACGGCGACGCACCAGCGGTCGCCCTTCCCGACCGGGGCGGCGGCGGCGGGCTCGAAGGAGAGGTCGAGGGGTTCTTCGGAGACGCTAACCTCCAGCCGCTCCGGCGGCGGGGGCGCCTCGCCGCCGACCACGGGGAGTGCCGCGAAGCGCGGCTGCAGGGTGCGGAACTCGTAGCGACGCAGGACGACCTCGTGGCTCTCAGGAGAGACGCCCTCGAAGCGGAGCGCCTCGGGGTCGAATTGGACGGGCGCGTCGAAGCGCATCCTGGCTAGCTCCAGGGACATGAAGGCGCTGTCGCGGCCGTCTTCCAGCTTCTTGCGGGTTCCCTTAGCGGAGATCTCGTTTAGGTTCTCGTAGATGTCGGCGACGGTGGCGAAGCGCCCGAGCAGGTTCGAGGCGCTCTTCGGGCCGATGCCGCGGACACCGGGGATGTTGTCCGAGGGGTCCCCGATGAGGGCCTTGTAGTCCGGGATCTGCTCGGGCGTAACCCCGTACTCCTCGACGACCTCGTCGCGTCCGTAGGTCTTGGTCTCCGAAACGCCGCGCGTCGTGCGCAGCACCTTCACGTTCCCGTCCACGAGCTGCATCGCGTCCTGGTCCCCGGTCACGATGAACAGCTCGGTGTCGTCCGGGATCTGGCGCGACATCGTCGCCAGGGCGTCGTCGGCCTCGAAGCCCTCGGCGCGCACGGCGGGGATGTTCATGGCGTCCAGGATCTCGTCGAGGTGGTCGAGCTGCACCTTGAGCTCCTCGGGCATCGAAGTGCGCTGTGCCTTGTACTCGGGGAAGACGTCCATCCTGAACTGGGGCTTGCCCGCGTCCCACACGACGCCGAGGCCGACCTCCTCTTCCCCGGATTCGAGGAGCTTGAGGATCATGCTAGTAAAGCCGTACAGCGCGTTGGTCGGCAGCCCGCTGCTCGTCGAGATGCTCTGCGGCAAGGCGTAGAACGCCCGGTAGAGCAAAGAAAAACCGTCGATAAGATAGACACGCATTCGAAAAAGATTATACCGGAGAATCGGGCCGCCAAACCCTCCGAAACCGCTTGATGAGCGGACCGGCTTGGATCACACACCGGGCCGCTCATCCGTTACCGGGCGACGATATTACCTCTCCGGCACCTCGAACTCGAACGTCCAGGGGCCACGGATCGTTCGTATCTTATCGTTGAATTCCCTGTCGGTGTCGAAGGTGCCTGGGCGTGGTAACCCTTCTAGCTGTTCCACCGTTACAGTGGCGCTGCCTTCAAGCGAAGATCGCAGTAGGACCTCCCTACAGTTCTGTTTTCTTTCCCCGGGCACCGCAACGCCTTCGAAGTCCGAGATGAACCAGGTCCGTTCCCTGTCGGGGGGATCGAAGCATATGACGGCCTGCGGCCTACCCGGAGAGTCGATCACCTGCTCCAGAGTCAGCGTGACCCCGTCTGACTGCGCCCGCTCGTTTACCGGGATCACCGGCGCTCGCTGCACGGGGATCTCAAAGTCGAAGACAAAAGGACGACTGCCAACGGGTTCGGGCGGCGGGCGATCTTCGGTCGCCGCGCCCGGCATGTGGGGCCTGGCCTGGACCGGCACCTCCAGCCGGAAACGGTGCTTCTCGCCCGGATCGAGCTTTTCTGATGGCACGAAAACCACCGTGGTCGGCGAGTCCCCGCCCCCCTGCCACGTCACGCCTTGCGATCCGAAGCGGACGTTGTTGGCACCCGTTAGCACAGGACTATCGGGCCAGTAATCAGCGACGGCTCCCGCCCCCTCCCACCAATCTGCCGCGGGATAGAGGACGGGATCCAGCCTCGTGGGGTGGCCACCGACGCGTCTCTTCTCACTTAAATCCTCTATATCGAAGCCGACCACGACGGACCCGGCGTCGGCGTAAGCCCACTGCAGCGTGACCCTCGTGTCGGCGGCGGTCTGCGACGTGTCGAGCTTCTGTCCCAGCTCCAGGGCGTCTCCACCGGGCAACTCGTGCTGGAAAGCTTTGAACAGCAGACCGCCGGCGGCGTAAGCGCCCATGCCGAAGAGCATGATCAGGGCCGCCGCGAACACCCAGCCGACGCGGGTGCGGGGTACATAACGTCTCTCCCGAACCGAGGGACGACGCTCTGCCAGGGTTCGGGCCCGGATCTCACGCCACGGGACCACCGTCTCGGGCACGCCCTGCTCGGCGCAGTGGCGCAAGGCTATCTCTATGCGCCTCTTCTCAGCCACGGTCGTCTCCCTTCTCCGTGGGACCCGGCTGAACGCCGACGGACGCGAAACGCTCCTGCGATTCGACGCCGAACTGCGGCCGGAGCAACTTCGACAGGCTCCTACGGGCCGTATTGAGCCTGGACTTGATGGTGCCTGGCGGTGAGGCGGCGCTGCCGGCCATCTCAGCCTCGCTCATGCCGAGGTAGTAGCGCTGCACGATCACGGCCCGCTGCACCGGCGGCAACTGCTCCAGCGCCCCCCACACCCTCCGGCGTACCTCGGAATCCTCGGCCGCCTCCTGCGGTCCCCGCGCGGGGTCGGCCATCCGTGAGATGAGTTCTTCGGCATCTCCCTGGTAGAACGAAGCTGTCCGCTCGCGTTTGAGCGCGGCCTTTACGGCGTCGTTGACGACCATCTTCGAGAACCAGGGTCCGAACGGCCGCGTCTCGTCGAACGTCCTTATCCTTTCCGGCAGGCGCGCGAAGGCGCCCTGCACGACGTCCTCGGCCGTCTCCCGATCACGCAAGACCAGGTACGCAGCCCGCACGCACCGCGCGTAGTGGCCGCGTGTGAGCGGCTCCAACCCGTCTACGTCGCCCCTCTTGAGGCGCTCTATCGCGCTCCGCTCCTCCATCCGTTTCCTCTCGGGTAGGTTCTGAGATGGGGTCCCCTACCTTACATATCCGGGAGGCCGGAGAAAGGTTCATTCTCGTTGGAAGCGGGTGGCTCAGAGACGGCGAAACCCGGGCGGCCCGCCCTGATCGCCCGGCGTGAACTCGTAGCGTTCGAGGTCGTAGGACACGTACATCCTGGCCGTGATGTCGGCGGCCCGCCCGTGCTGCTTGCCGCCCGACGCCCGGACGGCGGCTTCGCGGCTCTCCCACAGGCAGAAGGAGAGGCAGTGGCCGCGCCCGTCGGCGTCGCCCTTGAAGTAGCGCAGCAGGCCGCCGGAACCGAGGGCCTCCGCGTAAGCCAGGTCGTCGTACCAGCGGAGCAGGTCGAGGTCGGCGTCGGGGCGGCGGACGGAGCGGAAGACGACCAGGTAGAGCCGGTCGAAGGGGTGATCGGCGATGGTGGACCATTCGAAGCCGCGTTCTATCGGCTGGTTCTGGTAGTCCGGGTGGGCGGGAGAGATTCTCTGGGCGGCCTCTTGCAGGTCAACCCGAAGGTCGAGCGTCATTCGTCACCTCGCTGGGTTCTGTTCTCTAGGCTTCACCTCCTCTTGCGACCAAACCCCTGTACCTTCCCTTCCTGCCTATGACCGTGCCGCGCAAGTCCCCCGGCTCCCGCATCGTGGTGTGGCCGAAGCCGTAGGAGCCGAACGCCAGCCGCCTGTACCTGTGAGAAGGCGCGTAAGGGGACGCGACTGGGGTGCGTGTTCTGACGTGGTGCACGCCGCCAATATACCCTCGGGGCGCGGTGAAGTCCATCGAGTTTGTGAAGAAGGCTTCGGCCTAGATCTCGCCGAGGTACGCCTCGCGGACCTTCGGGTCCTCGCGCAGGCTCTCGGCGGGGGCGGCGTTGACGATGTTCCCGCTCTCCAGGACGTAGCCGCGGGTGGCTACCTCGAGGGCGATGTTGGCGTTCTGCTCGACGAGGAGGATGGTCGTCCCCTGCGCGTTGATCTCCCTGATGATGTCGAAGATGCGCTCGACGAGGACGGGCGAGAGGCCCATCGAGGGCTCGTCCAGGAGAAGCAGTTTGGGCCGGCTCATGAGCGCGCGGCCGATGGCGAGCATCTGCTGCTCGCCGCCGGACATGGTGCCGGCTTCCTGTTTCATACGTTCTTTGAGGCGGGGGAAGAGGTCGAAGGCGCGGTCCATGTCCTGCCCGATCTCGGCTCGGTCATTGCGGTGGTAGGCGCCCATCTCCAGGTTCTCGGTGACCGTCATGCGCGGGAAGATCTTGCGCCCCTCCGGGCTCTGGGCGATGCCCTTGGAGATCATGCCGTGCGCGGGCGTGCCCTGAATCTCCTGCCCGTCGAAAACGACCTTCCCTTCCCTCGGCGGCAAGACGCCGTGGATCGAACGCAGCGTCGTCGTCTTGCCGGCCCCGTTCGAGCCGATGAGCGTCACGACCTCGCCCTGCTCGACCGTCAGCGAGATGCCGCGCAGCGCGTGGATGCTCCCGTAGTAGCTGTGCATGTCGTGGATCTCTAGCAGCGCCATAGCTTCGCTACCCCGTCCTCGCGGTGCCGAGGTAGGCCTCGATGACCTTCGGGTCCTGGCGGACCTCGGCGGGGAGGCCCTCGGAGATCTTCTCGCCGTGGTCGAGGACCGTCACGCGGTCGGAGATGCTCATGACGACGCGCATCTCGTGCTCGATGAGGAGGATGGAGATGCCGCGTTCTTCGCGGAGGCGCCCGATCAGGTCCGTCAGCCGCGCCGTCTCCTGCGGGTTCATGCCGGCAGTCGGCTCGTCGAGCAAAAGGAGTTTCGGGTCGGAGGCGAGCGCCCGCGCGATCTCCAGCCGCCGCTGGTCGCCGTAGGAGAGGTTCTTGGCGAACGTCTCCCTGCTACGGATGCCCACGAAATCCAGGAGCTCCTCGGTCCTCTCGCGCCCCGAACGCTCCTCGCGGCGGGTGCCGGGCAGGCCGAAGACGGCGCCGAAGATGCTCCCTTTGAGGCGGGTGTGCATCCCAGAGAGGACGTTGTCGCGGGCGCTCATGGTGCCGAAGAGCCGGATGTTTTGGAAGGTGCGCCCGACGCCTAGCTGCGCCCGCTGGTGGGCCTTCAGACGGGTTATGTTCCTGTCCCCAAGCTCGAAGCTCCCCGAGGTGGGTTCGAAGAGGCCGCTGACCATGTTGAAGAACGTCGTCTTGCCGGCGCCGTTCGGGCCGATCAGGCTGACTATGGCCCGCTCCGGGATGTCGAAGTCCACCGAGTTCACGGCCACGAGCCCGCCGAAGACCTTCGTGATGCCGCGCGCCCGTAGCAAGGGCTCGGCCCCACCGTTCGCCGCGCCGTTTGGCCGCCCGTTCGGCTGTCCGGCCTCAGCCACGGGCCGGGCTCCCCATCGCGTCGCCGGAGCTTGGGTCGTCGTCGTGGAGCTCCTCCGCGCGCTGGCGGTTCGGGATGAGGCCCTCGGGGCGCAGGAGCATCATCAGGACGAGGATGACGCCGAAGATCAGGAAATTGTACTGGGCGACGTCCAGGTTGGCGAGCGTCGCGTTCCCGCTCGATTCCCCGAACGAGTTGATGCCCTCCCTGATGCGCGGCAGGACGGCGAAGTTGATGCCCTGCAAGAGGATGGCGCCCAGGATGACGCCGTAGATGTTGCCCATGCCGCCAAGGATGACCATGCACAGGATCAAGATGGAGACGTTGAACGAGAAGCTCGTCGGGAAGATGTTCGCGATAAACGCCCCGTAGAACGCCCCCGCGATCCCCCCGAAGACCGCCCCGAGCGCGTACGCCCAGAGCTTGGTCGTCACCGGGTTTATTCCCATGGCGGCGGCGGCCGTCTCGTCCTCGCGCACGGAGACCCAGGCCCGCCCGAGCCTCGAGTTCTGCAGCCGCACATTCACGAAGACCGTGATGAGCACAAGGGCCAAAATCGTGTAGTACCAGGGGTGCAAATCCAGCGTCCCGAACTCCTGCCACGCGTCGAGCGAGTCGGGCGCGAGGCCGATCCCGGGCGCGTCTATGGCCTTGATGCCGATGGTCCCGTTGGTCAGGTTGAAGCCGCCGAGGTCGTTCCCGTTCTGGAAGAACCTCGGGATGATCTCCCCGAACCCCAGCGTGACGATCGCCAGATAATCGCCCCGCAGGCGCAACGTCGGCGCCCCGATGATTACCCCGCACAGCGCGGTAAAGGCGCCGGCGAGCAGGAGTATCAGCCAGAAAGAGAGGTGTATCCCGGGAACCGCCTCCCCCGTCACGGACTCGGCGGTCGTGCCGAAGGAGATGCTGACCTGCCGGAAGTGCCCGGAGGCGAGCCAGCCCACCACGTAGGCGCCGAGGGCGTAGAAGGCCACGAAGCCGAGGTCCAGGAGCCCGGCGAACCCGATGACGATGTTCAGCCCGAGCGCCAGCATGATGTAGACCGTTATGACGATGACCGGGTACATCAGGTTCAGTCCGAAAACGTCGTCCGTGAACTCGTTGAACGGCACGAACAGGATCGCCAGCAGGATAAGAAGCGCGGGCAGCCAGTAACGCCTCGCGAGCGCCAACCTACTCCCCGCCCCCCTGCACCGCCGAGCGGTCGCCCAGCAGGCCGCGCGGCCGGAAGACCAGCACCAAGACCAGCACGGCGAAGATCACGATCGCCGTCCACCTCGTCCCGATGTACTGGTCGGCCATCGAACCTATGATCCCGATAAGCAGCCCCCCGACGACAGCCCCCGTCAGGTTGCCGATGCCCCCGAGCACGGCCGCCGTGAACGCGTAGAGCCCCTGCGTGAAGCCGACGTTGAAGACCGTTATGCCGTTGAAGAGACCGTACATGACGCCCGAGGCGCCGGCCAGGATGCCGCCGAGCAGGAACGTGATCGAGATGGTGCGGTCCACGTTTATGCCCATCATGGAGGCCGCCTCTTTGTCCTGCGCCACGGCGCGCATCGCCTTCCCCTGCTTGGTGGAGGAGATGAAGTACGAGAGGGCGACGAGCAGCGGCACGGTCACCGCCACCACGAACAGATCGTTCCACCGGAACACGATGGACTCGACCGGCAAGATGTTGGCCGTCGAGATAAGCGAGGGGAACGCCTGCTGCTCCGGGCCCTTCCAGAGGAGTCCGATGTTCTGCAGGATAAACGACATGCCGATGGCCGTGATGAGGACGGCCAGGCGCGGGGAGTTCCGAAGCGGCTTGTACGCCACGCGCTCTATGCCCGTGTTGATCAAGCCGCAGACCGCCATGGCTATGAACAGCGCGATCAGGACGCCGAAGACCTTGATAAACGCCCCAGAACCCCCGGTTATGGCCCCAAAGAAGCTCAGGCCCGCGAAGGTCCCTGAGAGAACGGTCAGGCCGACGAAGGAGCCGATCATGAAGTTGTCGCCGTGGGCGAAGTTGATAAGCTCGATGATCCCGTAGACCAGCGTGTAGCCGAGGGCCACGAGCGCCAGGATCGCGCCGTTGGTCAGCCCGATAAGGAGCTGCGAGACGAACGGCCCGGGGTTCTGAACGGCCTCGACGAGCAGCAGGACCAGAACGACCGCCAGAATACCCACCGCGACCCGGGACTGCCAGGTGGACGTTCGGATGGTGTCGAGCAGCGCCGCGCCGCGGCCCTTGGTGGCGTCGCCCGTCGTCATCTCTTGCCTCTCTCTTCGGTGGCGCGGGGCCGGCCGAGGCCGGCCCCGCAGAGTACCTCCGTCACCCGGCTACTGCTGGATGTCGGCGACGTCGAGGACGTTGTCGAGCTCGAACTCGCCGTCGCTCACCGTCAGCACGGAGAGCTCCGTGAGGGACGTATCGCCGTCGTCGTCGAAGCTCCAGGTGCCGAGCACGCCCTCGAAATCCTCGGTGGCGTAGATCTGCTCGATCACGGCCTCGCGGTCGGGCACGTCGCCGCCGGCCTCCTCGGAGGCGGCCTCGATGGCGTCGAGCATCACGTTGGCGGCCTCGTAGGCGTAGGCGGTGTACGGCTGGATCTCGTCGTCGTACCGACTCTCGTAGGTCTCGACGAACTCCTGGCCCTCGGCGGAGAGCTCCTCCTCCGGCAACCCGCCGAAGGTAACGTAGATGCCCTCCGCGGCGCCCCCGGCCTGGGTGATGAGCTCGTCCACGAAGATGCCGTCGGGCCCGATAAAGGCGACCTCGTCGTTCGGCATCCCCGCCCCGACTTTATCGCGGATAAGCTGCGCGGCGTTGTTCTCGATGATGCCGCCGAAGTAGATGGCGTCCGGGTCAGCCTCGGCGATGCGGTTCATAAGCGCCCGGTAGTTGGAGGCCGAACCATCGATGCCGTCGCGCCCGATCACGTCGATGCCGATATCCTGCGCGGCGCCCTCGAACTGGTCGGCGAGGCCCTGGCCGTAGGTCTCCCGGTCGTCGAGGATGTAGACGGACTCGAGGCCCTCTTCCTCCATCAGCGCGGCACCGGCGGCGCCCTGCTTATCGTCGGCCACGATCACGCGGGCGTAGTTGCGGTCGCCCGTCGGGTAGTACTGCTCCGGCTCGTTCGGCTCGCCGCCCGGCTTGGTCAGGCCGATATAGGTGTTCGCGGGGCTGACCATGCCGAGGCCCGCGCGGTTGAGGATCGGGATCTGGACCGCCGCGCAACCGGAGTTGAACGGGCCGATCCAGCCGACGATCTCCTCGTCTTGGGCGGCCTGCTGCGCGTTCTCGGCGCACTTGGCCTCGTCCCACTGCCCGGCCTGCGCCGTGGCGTCGTCCAGCGACTCGTACTCGATGTTGATGTCCCCGGCCATGCCGTCGCGCTGCTGGATCGCCAGCTTGATCGCGTTGACCATAGTCGTCGTCTGCGCCCTGTTGGACCCTTGAAGCGGCAGATCGCTCACGATGGTCGCGGTCGCCCCGCCAC
>CAXUFZ010000102.1:0-11333 GCA_964250345.1 uncultured Rubrobacteraceae bacterium | reverse complement strand
GTCCATCCCCCCGCCGCGACTGGAGCCGGAGGGCCCCTGTCCCTGGCTGCTGCCTCTACCTCGTCCCATAAATCCTCGAAGCCTCCTAAAAGCCTAGAGCTTGAGCCCGCCCTCGCGCGCGCCCTCGGCGAGCGCCGCGATGCGGCCGTGGTATTTGTTGCCGCCCCGGTCGAAGACGACGGTCTCTATGCCCGCCTCGCTCGCCCTCTGGGCGACGAGTTCGCCGACCTTCTTCGCCGCGTCCGTGCGGTTCTCGGCGTCCGAGACCTCGCGGGAGTCCGCCGCAGCAAGCGTGCGGGCCGCGTCGTCGTCGATGAGTTGGGCGTAGATGTTCACGTTCGAGCGGTAGACCGAGAGGCGCGGGCGCTCGGCGGTGCCGGCGATCTTGCGCCGGACGCGCTTGCGCCGCTTCTCCCTGTGGCCCCGCTTCTGCAGAACTGCCATAACGTCCTCCTACCTCGCCTAGCCGGCCTTGCCGACTTTGCGCCGGATCTGCTCGTCGCTGTAGCGGATGCCCTTGCCCTTGTACGGCTCGGGCGGGCGAACCTTCCGGATCTCCGCCGCCTGCTGGCCGACCCGCTGCTTGTCGTTCCCACGAACGATGATCGTCGTCGCGTTCGGCACCTCGAACTCGATGCCCTCCCGCGGCGAGACGGATACCGGGTGCGAATAACCAACCTGCAAGTTAATGTCCTGCCCCTGCAAGGCGGCCCTGTACCCGACCCCCGCGATGACCAGCGTCTTCGCGAACCCGTCCGTAACGCCCGTAACGGCGTTCTGGACCAGCGAGCGCGTCAGCCCGTGCATCGCCCGGTCCGGCGGCGCGTCGGAGTTGCGCTGGACGACGATGTTGCCGTCCTCCTGCTCGACCCGCACGCCCCGGCCGATGGGGACCGTAAGCTCCCCCCGCGGGCCGTTCACCTTTACGCTCCGGTCCGACAGCTCGACGTTCACGCCGCCGGGAACCTCGACCGGAGCCCTACCGATTCTCGACATCTCTCAAAGCCTCCCTAATGCCCTAGTAGACGAAGCACAGGACTTCGCCGCCGATACCCTGGCGCCTGGCCTGGTGGTCGGTCAGGATGCCCTGCGAGGTCGAGAGGATCGCCACGCCGAGCCCGTCGAGCACCCGGGGTATGTTCGTCTGCTTGCGGTACACCCGGCGGCCGGGACGGCTCATGCGCCTGAGCCCGGTTATGCCGCGCCTGCCATCCGGCCCGTACTTCAGGCCGATGGTCAGGCGGCGGTCGACGCCGGAGCCCTTCTCGGAGACCTCCTGCACGTAGCCCTCCTGCTGGAGGATGCGGGCGATCTCGGCCTTCATCTTGGAGTGCGGGATCTCGACCACGTTCTGCTTCGCCATGTGGGCGTTGCGGATGCGGGTCAGGAAATCCGCTATGGGGTCCGTAACCGTCATCTTGCTACCAACTCGCTTTCGTAACGCCGGGGATCTTGCCCTCGTGCGCCAGCTCGCGCAGGCAGATCCTGCACAGGCCGAACTTCCTGTAGTACCCGCGCGCCCGGCCGCACCGCTGGCACCTGCTGTACTCCCTGACCGCGAACTTCTGCGGCTTCTGCTGCTTTACGCGCAGCGCTTTCCTCGTCATCTCTAACTCTCCCTGAAAGGCATTCCGAGCATCCGCAAAAGCTCCCGCGCCTCTTCGTCGCTCTCGGTCGTCGTCACCACCGCCACGTCCATACCGCGCGTCGCGTCTATCGAGTCGTAGCTGATCTCGGGGAAGATGATCTGCTCCCTGAGCCCGATGGCGTAGTTGCCCCGCCCGTCGAAGCTCCGCGGGCTGATCCCCCGAAAGTCCCTCACCCGCGGCAACGCCACGGAGATGAACCGATCCAGGAACTCCCACATCCGCTCGTTGCGGAGCGTGACCCTGGCGCCGACGGGCATCCCCTCGCGGATCTTGAACCCGGCGATGCTCTTGCGCGCCCGCCGGAGCTGCGGCTTCTGGCCCGTAATCTTCGCGAGGTCCTCCATAGCGCCGTCGAGCGCGCGGCTGTTGACCACGGCCTCCCCGACGCCCATGTTGACCACGATCTTCTCGAGGCCCGGTATCCTCATGGGGTTCTGGATCTCGAACCTGTCCTTGAGGGCCGGGGCGATCTCTTCCCTGTACCTGTCTTTTAACCTAGCCATCGATATCCTTCCCGGTCTTCTTGCTGACCCGGACCTTCTCCCCCGAGTCCGTGAACCGGTACCCGACCTTCGTCGGCTCCCCGGAATCCGGGTCCACCAGCATCACGTTCGAGATGTGCAAGGGCGCGTCGAAGGTAAACAGCCCCTGCTGGTTGTTCTGGCTCGGGCGCGCGTGCCGGGTGCGCTCGTTGACGCCCTCGACGACGAGTCGGCTCTTCTTCGGCTGAACCTCTTTCACCTCGCCGCGCTTGCCTTTTTCTTTACCAGAGACTACGACTACCGTATCCCCGCGCTTTATCTTGAGAGCCATAAGCTAGAGCACCTCCGGGGCCAGCGAGATGATCCTCGTGTAGCCCTTCTCCCGGAGCTCGCGCGCCACGGGACCGAAGATGCGCGTCCCGCGCGGAGCCCCGTCCTGGTTGATGATGACGCCCGCGTTCTCGCCGAAGCGGATGTACGACCCGTCATCCCGGCGCGTCTCCTTCTTCGTCCGCACCACGACCGCCCGCACGACCTCGCCCTTCTTCACCGCGCCGCCCGGGTTCGCGTCCTTCACGGTCGCGACGATGACGTCCCCGACACCCGCATTACGCCTCTTGCTGCCGCCGAGGACGCGGATGGTGAGGATGGACCTCGCCCCCGTGTTGTCGGCGACCCTGAGTCTGGATTCCTGCTGGATCACTACTCGGCCCTCGACACGATGTTCGCGAGCCGCCAGCGCTTGCGGGCGCTTATGGGACGGGTCTCGATGATCCTGACGGTATCCCCGATGCGGGCCTCGTTGCCCTCGTCGTGCACCATGAACTTCTTCGAGCGGCGCACGCGCTTTTTGTACTTGGGATGCCGCACCAGCGTCTCGATGGAGACGGTGACGGTCTTCTCCGGCGCGTCCGAGACGACGAGCCCGACCCGCTCCTTGCGGCGGTTCCGCTCGGCGTCGGTCTGGACCTGGCCCTCGTCCTGGTCCAACGCGGGGCCCTTGGCCGGCCCGGGCTCCAGGCCAGCCTCCACGGCCTCGCCGCTCTCGGAGCCTTCTATGAGGTCCTGGGGCGTCTCGGGAGGTCGGTCCTCCGTGGCGCCCTCGGGGGTCCCTTCCGGAGTTTCCTCCGGGGCCCCGTTCTGGTTTTTCTCTTCCTCGGTCACTATCCGTTCTCCTGCTGTTTCTGGTTCAGGACGGTGAGGAGCCGGGCGATGTTCCTCCGGACTTCCTTGAGCTGTCCCGTGTTCTCCAACTGCCCGGTGGCGTGCTGGAAGCGGAGGTTGAAGAGCTCGCGCCTCGTGTCGGCGAGGCGGCTCTCGATCTCCGCGACGTCCAGCTCGCGCGCTTCGGCGACCTTCATTACTGTCCACCCCCTCGGGCGAGGAAGCGGGTCTTGATCGGGAGCTTCTGGGCGGCGAGGCTCATGGCCTCCCGCGCCAGCGTCTCGTCGACACCGCTCATCTCGAACATCACGCGCCCCGGCTTGACCACCGCGACGTAGCCCTCGACGGAGCCCTTGCCGCTGCCCATGCGGGTCTCGGCCGCTTTTTTGGTGATCGGCTTGTGGGGGAAGATGTTGATCCAGACCTTCCCCCCGCGCTTGATCTTCCTGGTCATCGCGATACGAGCGGCCTCTATCTGGCGGTTGGTGATCCAGGCCGGCTCCAGCGCCTGCAGACCGTACTCGCCGAACTGCACGTCGGTGCCGCCTTTGGCCTGGCCCCGCATCTTGCCCCTGTGGGGCTTCCTGTACTTGAGCTTCTTCGGTACCAGCATCGTCCTCTACCGCCTGATCGCTTCTGGCTGCTCGTCGTGCACGCCGTGGTTGATCCAGACCTTCACGCCGATCTGGCCCATCTGCGTCTTGGCCTCGCGGAACCCGTAATCTATGTCCGCATCGAGCGTGTGCAACGGAACCCGACCCTCGGAGATGGTCTCCTCGCGGCTCATCTCGATACCGCCGAGACGACCGCCGCAACGGATCCTGGCGCCCTCCGCCCCGCTCCGCATGGAGGAGGTCAATGCCCGCTTCATCGTCCGCCGGAAAGCCGCCCGGCTCGCGAGCTGCTCCGCGATGGACTCGGCCACGAGCGCGGCGTTGAGCTCGGGCCGCGGGACCTCGCGCACGTTGACCTGCACCTTCTTCTTGGTGAGGCGCTCGAGCTCGCCCCTGAGCGCGTCGACCTCGCTACCGCCCTTGCCGATCACGATTCCGGGACGGGCGGTGTGGATGTCCACCGCGATCTCGCCCTGCTCGGCGGCCTTGCGGATGCGAACGTCCGCGATGCCGGCCCGCGTGAGCTTCTTCTCTATGTGGTCCCGGATCTTCAAGTCCTCGCCAAGAAGCTCGGCGAAGTCCCGATCCGAATACCAACTGCTCTTGAAATCGACCTTCTCGCCCTTGCGCTTTACGCCGAGGCGGAAACCTTCGGGATGTACCTTCTGACCCATGCTACTCCTCGTCCTCGTTTCCGGGCGTGCCTACCAAGACGCCAGCGGGGGCGCCGAGTTCGACGCTGATGTGGCTGGTGCGCTTGCGGATCATGGTCGCCCGGCCCATGGCGCGCGCCCTGTAGCGCTTGATGGTCGGGCCCTCGTCCACCCTGACGGCGCGGACGAACAGGGCGTCGACGTCGGCGTCCTCGTTGTGCTCCGCGTTGGCCGCGGCGCTCTTTATGACGTCGCCGACGATGCCGGCGGCCCGCTTGTTGGTAAACATCAGGATGGAGACGGCCTCGGGGACGGACTTGCCCCTGACCTCGTCGGCCACCAGGCGCGCCTTGCGGGGCGCTATGCGGACGAACTTTGCGACGGCCTTCATCGGCGCCTCGCGGTCCGGTCGCTCTTCTGGTGGGTGCGGAAGGTCCGCGTCGGGGCGAACTCGCCGAGCTTGTGGCCCACCATGGACTCCGTGCAATAGACGGGCACGTGCTTGCGCCCGTCGTGGACGGCGATGGTGTGGCCGACGAACTCGGGGTAGACCACCGAGGCGCGGCTCCACGTCTTGAGCATCCGCCTCTCGTTGTTCTCGTTCATGCGGAGGATGCGCTCCATCAGGCGCTCCTCTACGAACGGCTCCTTCTTCGATGAGCGCGTCACCTAGCGCCTCCTTCCCTTCCTGCGCCGGCGCACGATCATCGCGTCCGAACGCTTGTGCTTCTTGCGTGTGGGGGAACCCTGCGTGATCTTGCCCCAAGGAGTGACGGGCGCGCGACCAGGGGTCGACTTGCCCTCACCACCACCGTGCGGGTGATCCACCGGGTTCATAACCGTACCGCGCACCGTCGGACGAATCCCGAGATGCCGCTTCCGGCCGGCCTTGCCCCACCGGACGTTCTGGTGCGACTGGTTGCCGACCACACCGACCGTCGCCCGGCACTCCGACCGGACCCTGCGGCGCTCGCCGCTCGGGAGCCGGAGCGTCACGTAGCTGCCCTCGCGGGCGGTCAACTGGGCGCTCGTGCCGGCGCTGCGGGCCATCTGGGCCCCGCGACCGGGCTCTAGCTCGACCGCGTGGACGACCGTACCAACCGGGATCCTGTTCAGCGGCAGCGTGTTGCCGACGTCGACCTCGGCGTCGGGGCCGCTCTCGACGATGGAGCCCACCGTGAGGTTCCGCGGCGCCAGTATGTAGCGCTTCTCGCCGTCGTGGTAGTGGAGGAGGGCGATGTTCGCCGAGCGGTTCGGGTCGTATTCGACCGAGGCGACCGTCGCCGGCACGCCGTCCTTACGGCGCTTGAAGTCGATCAGGCGGTAGCGCCGCTTGTGACCGCCGCCGATGTGGCGGGTCGTTATGCGGCCGTGGTTGTTCCGGCCGCCGGTCTTGTGCAGCTTGGTCGTCAGCTTCTTTTCGGGCTTATCCCGTGTGACCGAGTCGCGCGTGAGGACCGAGGAGTTCCTGCGGCCCGCGCTCGTCGGCCTGTAACGTCTCGCAGGCATCCTAGACTCCCTCGAACAGCTCTATGCTCTCGCCCGGCGCCAGCTTCACGACCGCCTTCTTCCAGGTCGCGGTCCGGCCCCTGGTGAGGCCCTGGCGCTTGGGCTTGCTCTTGACGTTCGCCGTGTTCACGCGCGCGACGCTCACGTCGAACGCGCTCTCCACGGCTCGCTTGATCTGGTTCTTGTTCGCCCGCCGGTCCACCTCGAATGTGTACTGCCCCTCGGCTTCGATGAGGCTGTAACTTCTCTCCGAGATAACCGGACGAACGATCACCTGGTGCGGATCCATTACGCCTCCTCCCGGTTCCCGACGAGCTTCGAATAGGCCGCCCGCGAGAAGACAACCTCGCGAGCCCGCAAAAGCTCGTAGACCCCGTACTCCCTGGGCCCCGTGACGGTAACCTTCGGCAGGTTCCTGAAGGACAACGCGGCGTTCCGGTCGTCCTCCGTGAGCACGACCAGCACCGGCCCACCGACCTCCATGTTCTTCAGCAGCTCTTTGGCCTGCTTCGTGGAGGGCACGTCGAACGCGAGCGAGTCGATGACGTAGACCTCGCCGTCAGCGGCCTTCGCGGAGAGGGCCCCGTCGAAGGCGGCCCTGGCTTCCTTGCGGTTGATGCGCTTGCCGAAGCGGGCCGGCTTGGTCTTGGGGCCGCCCCAGGTGCCGCCGCCGTAGCGGGTCGGGGACTGGGCGTCGCCCGCGCGGGCGCGGCCCGTGCCCTTCTGCCGGTACAGCTTCGCGCCCGAGCCCCGGACGTCGCTGCGGCCCTTGGTGTGGGCCGTGTAGCGCCGGCGGTTCTCGAGTTCCGTAACGACGGCCCGGTGTATGACGTGCTCGTTGGGCTCCGTACCGAAGCGCGGGCCTTCCAGGTCCAGCGATGACTTGTTGCCGCTGCGGGCATCGAAGAGGGTTGCTTCCGCCATCCTACTCACCCGCCTTTCTGACCTTCACGACCGCGTTCCGGCCGCCGGGGACGCCGCCGCGGACCCAAAGCTCGCCCTTCTCGGCGTCGACCGCGACGACCTCCAGGTTCCTCACCGTGGCGGTCTGGTTACCCATCTGTCCTGGCATCTTCTGGCCCTTGAAGATCCTGGCCGGGTCCGCCGAGGCGCCGGCCGAGCCCGGGGCGCGCACGTTATGCGAGCCGTGGCTGACCGGGCCACGGCCGAAGCCGTGCCGCTTTACCGTGCCCTGGAAGCCCTTGCCCTTGGAGGTAGAGCTCACGTGGACCCTGTCGCCGACCTCGAAGACGTCCGCGCCGATCGTGCCGCCGACCTCGCCCTCGACGCCGCGAAGCTCCCTGAGGTGCCTGCGGGCCGGGGCGTCGATCTTGGTGAAAGTCCCGGTGTGGGCTTTCTTGGTGCCGCGGCCCGTCTTCGCGGCGCCGAAGCCGACCTGGACGGCGTCGTAGCCGTCGTCGTCGGCGGTGCGGACCGCGGTCACCAGGTTGGGCTCCACGTCGATCACGGTGACGCCGACCAGCGTGCCGTCGTCCTGGAAGGCCCGGGTCATATTCCTTTTTCGTCCGAATACTGCCGTAGCCATGGTGTCAGGTCGCCTTGATCTCGATGTTAACGCCCGCCGGCAGGTCCAGCCGCTGCAACGAGTCAACCGTGCGCGGCGTGGGCTGCTGGATGTCTATGAGGCGCTTGTGGGTGTGCAACTTGAAGTGCTCGCGGGAGTCCTTGTCCGTAAACGGACCGCGGATCACCGTGTAGCGGCTCTTCTTCGTCGGCAGCGGGACGGGACCAAAGACAAAGGCCCCCGTCCGCTCCGCCGTCTCGACTATCGACTTCGCGGTCTTGTCTATGACCTCGTGGTCGTAAGCCTTGAGCTTTATGCGTATCTTCGAGACGGCCATACTATTCGGCGATCTCGGTGACGACGCCGGCCCCGACCGTCCGACCGCCCTCGCGGATGGCGAAGTTCAGCCCCTCGTCCATAGCGATGGGCGAGATCAGCTCAACCTCCATCACCGTGTTGTCCCCGGGCATCACCATCTCCACCCCCTCCTCCAGACGGATCTCCCCCGTCACGTCCGTCGTCCTGAAGTAGAACTGCGGCCGGTAGTTCGTGAAGAAGGGCGTGTGCCTGCCCCCCTCCTCCTTGGAGAGCACGTAAACCTCGGCCTTGAACCGGGTGTGCGGCGTGATGGTCGAGGGCTTGGCCAAAACCTGCCCCCGCTCCACGTCGTCGCGCTTGAGCCCGCGGAGCAAGGCGCCTATGTTGTCGCCGGCCTGCGCCGAGTCCATAGACTTGTTGAACATCTCCACCCCGGTCACGACAGTCTTGCGGGTGGGGCGGATGCCGACGATCTCTATCTCCGTGTTCACCGAGACCTGCCCCGTCTCCACCCGGCCCGTCGCCACCGTGCCGCGCCCCTGGATCGTGAAGACGTCCTCCACCGCCAAGAGGAAGTCGCGGTCTATGTCCCGCTCGGGCTCGGGCACGTAGGAGTCCACCGACTCCATCAAGGAGAGTATGGCCGGCTCGCCGTACTCCGAGTCGTCCCCGTCGAGGGCGCGGAGCGCCGAGCCGACCACCACCGGCACGTCGTCGCCGGGGAAGTCGTACTCGGACAAGAGCTCCCGCACCTCCATCTCCACCAGTTCGAGCAGCTCCTCGTCGTCGACCATGTCCGCCTTGTTGAGGAAGACGACGATGTACGGGACCCCGACCTGGCGGGCCAGCAGGATGTGCTCCCTCGTCTGGGGCATCGGGCCGTCCGCGGCCGAGACGACGAGGATCGCGCCGTCCATCTGCGCCGCCCCCGTGATCATGTTCTTGACGTAGTCGGCGTGGCCGGGGCAGTCCACGTGGGCGTAGTGGCGCGCCTCGGTGGCGTACTCCTGGTGCGAGGTGGCTATGGTGATGCCGCGCTGGCGCTCCTCGGGGGCGTTGTCTATCTGGTCGAACGCCACCTCGCGGTTCGCGGGGTCCGACGGCACCGCCTTGGCCAGCGTCTTTGTGATGGCCGCCGTCAGCGTGGTCTTGCCGTGGTCGACGTGGCCTATGGTGCCGACGTTGAGGTGCGGCTTGTTCCTCTCGAACTTCCCTCTAGACATAAGTCTCTCCTCTCCTTTTCTAAAGCGCCGGAGGGGGGTTAGCCCCTCTCGGCGATCTCCTGCGCGATGCTCTTGGGCACCTCGTCGTAGTGGTCGAACTGCATGGTGAACGTGGCGCGCCCTTGAGTCTTCGAGCGGACGGTGGTCGCGTACCCGAACATCTCGGAGAGCGGCACCATCGCCCGGATGACCTGGCCGCCGCCGCGGGAGTCCATGCCCTGGATCTGCCCCCGCCTGGCCGAGAGGTCGCCCATGACGTCGCCCATGAACTCCTCGGGCATGACGACCTCGACGTCCATCATCGGCTCGAGCAAGACCGGGTTGGCCCTCTTTAAGGCCTCCTGCGCGGCCATGGAGCCCGCGATCTGGAACGCCATCTCCGAGGAGTCGACGTCGTGGAAGGACCCGTCGACGAGCTCGACTTTGATGTCGACGACCGGGAACCCGGCCACGACACCGCTGTCCATCGCTCCCTTGATGCCCTTGTCCACGCTGCCGATGTACTCCCGCGGGATCACACCACCGACGATCTTGTTCTCGAACTCGTAGCCCTGCTCCTCGTTGTGCTCCATGTTGATTACCGCGTGGCCGTACTGGCCGCGGCCACCGGTCTGTCGCACGAACCGGCCCTCGATGCCCTCGACGCGCTTTCGGACGGTCTCCCTGTAGGCGACCTGCGGACGGCCGATGTTGGCATCCACCCTGAACTCGCGCAGCAACCTGTCGACGATGATCTCCAGGTGCAGCTCGCCCATGCCGGCGATGACGGTCTGGCCCGTCTCCTCGTCGCCGCGCACGGAGAACGTCGGATCCTCCTCGGCGAGACGCTGGAGGGCAATGGTCAGCTTCTCCTGGTCGGCCTTCGTCTTCGGCTCGATGGCCTGGTCGATGACCGGCTCCGGGAAGATCATCTCCTCCAGCACGATCTGCTCCCCCTCGGGCGTGACGAGCGTGTCGCCCGTCCCCGTATCGGAGAGCCCGATGGCCGCCACCAGCTCGCCGGCGTAGACCTCGTCGCGCTGCTCCCGGCTGTTCGCGTGGAGCTGCAACAGACGCCCGACCCGCTCGCGCCTGCCCTTCGTCGTGTTCATGACGTAGGAGCCGGCCCGGAGCGTGCCCGAGTAGACCCTCATGTACGTCAGCTTGCCGACGTGCGGGTCGCTCTGCACCTTGAACGCGAGCGCGGAGAGCGGCGCGTTCTCGTCGGCCTCGCGCGTGATCTCCTCGCCGTCCATGTTCTTGCCCTCGACGGGCGGGACGTCGAGCGGGCTCGGCAGGTAGTCCACCACGCCGTCGAGCAGCGGCTGCACGCCCTTGTTCTTGAACGCCGAACCCACGAAGACCGGGGTCATCTGGTTGGCGAGGGTGGCCTTGCGGATGGCGGCGCGGATCTGCTCCACGTCCATCTCCTCGCCCTCCAGGTACATCATCATGAGCTCTTCGTCCTGGTCGGCGACGGCCTCGAGCAACTTCTCCCTGTACTCGTCGGCCAGGGACCGCATCTCCTCCGGGATGTCCGTCACTTCCCAGGTGGCGCCCAGATCGTCGGTGTACACGATGGCCCGCATCTCGACGAGATCTACGATCCCCTGGAACTCGGACTCGGCACCTATCGGCAACTGCACCGGAACGGCGTTGGCGTTCAAACGGTCCACCATCGTGCCGACGGCCTTGTAGAAGTCCGCCCCGATGCGGTCCATCTTGTTGACGAACGCGATGCGCGGCACGCCGTACTTATCGGCCTGGCGCCACACCGTCTCCGACTGCGGCTCCACGCCGGCCACGGAGTCGAACAGGGCGATCGAACCGTCGAGCACGCGCAGGGACCGCTCCACCTCGACGGTGAAGTCCACGTGCCCGGGCGTGTCTATAATGTTAATGCGGTGCTGCTCGGGGATGCGGCTGTGGACGCCCTCGTGCTCGCCCTTGCCGTTCTTGCCCGAGCCCTCGGTGCCGCCCCAGAAGACGGTCGTTGCAGCAGACGTGATCGTGATGCCGCGCTCGCGCTCCTGGGCCATCCAGTCCATCACGGCGTTGCCGTCGTGGACCTCGCCCAGCTTGTGGGTGAGGCCCGTGTAGAGCAGGATGCGCTCGGTGGTCGTCGTCTTGCCGGCATCGATGTGGGGCATGATGCCGATGTTTCTTACTCGCCTCAGCGGGGTCTGTTTTGATAGGTGTACAGACATCGTCTCACAG
>CAXUFZ010000101.1:0-11361 GCA_964250345.1 uncultured Rubrobacteraceae bacterium | reverse complement strand
GGAGGGAGGGGGAGTTGGATCGCGTGGCGGCGCGAGTAAACGCCGAGTTGCCCCACGCCGACGTTGTCGTGTACACCAGCCGCGAGGTCGTGGGGGCATCGAGGGGCCTCTCGGGGTTGGAGGTCGGGCTCGCCGTCTCGGAGGCGTTGGTCGGGGTGATGCGGCGGGTGGATAAGAACATCCCCCTGAGTTTCGTCGTTGGTAAGGGCGGCATAACTTCGAGCGACGTCGCCACCAGGGGTCTGAACGTCCGGCGGGCCGAGGTCGCGGGGCAGATGATGCCGGGGATCATCTCGGCCTGGACCCTGCCGCCCGAGAACGAGCACGCCGGGATGCCTTATGTTGTATTTCCCGGTAACGTCGGGGGGGACGACGCGCTCGCGAGGGTCATCGAGGCGCTGCGCGGCGAGGACGCAGGGGTGGAGGAGCGGTGAGCGAGGTTAGCTGGAACATGCGGGGGTTCGAGGAGTTTCGGGACATCGTGCATTACATCGAGAAGAGCACGTACCAGATCTGGGACCAGAAGAACCTCGGCCTGATCTACCGCTACTACACCCCGACGACCGTCGTCCACACCTCCGACGGCGACACCTACGGCCACGAGGAGGTCGTTCGCAACTCCACGATAAAGATGGCCGCCTTCCCGGACATCCGGGACCTCATAGAAGACGTCGTCTGGACGGGCAACGACCAAGACGGCTACCGCACCTCGATGCGCTGGACCTGGACGGCCCGCAACACGGGCCACGGCGTCTACGGCCCGCCCACCGGCCGCGAGGTCATCGTCACGGGCCTCGCCAACTGCGTCATTCGGGGCGAGAACGTCGTCGAGGAATGGGTCGTCTACAACGAGCTCAGCCTCCTCCGCCAACTCGGCCTCGACGTCCGCGAGTTCCTGCGCCGCATCCCCCAGGACGACCGCCAGCCGGTGGCCGACTCCGTGGGAGAGGTCGAGCGGCTGGCCGGCCAGGGCCCGCCCCCCGCGTTGCCGCCCAAAGAGTCCGAAGGGTTCGATATAGAAGACTTCGTGCGGCGTTCGGTGCACGAAGTCTGGAACCGCCGGATGTTCGGGAAGATCCCTGACTACTACGCCCCGGGCTACCGTTGCCACGCCGCGTCGGACCGCGAACTCTACGGCCTCGGGGACTTTATCCGGGACGTCCTGGCGCGGGTCGCCGCCTTCCCGGACGCGACGATGCACGTGGACGACCTCTACTGGAACGACGACGGCGACGGCCGCTACCGGACGGCCGTCCTCTGGACCATGCTCGGCACGCACGACGGCCCGAGCGCCTACGGCCCGCCCACGGGCCGGCGCGTCAGGATCATGGGCATAACCCAGCACCGCATAAAAGACGAAAAGTTCGTCGAGGAATGGACCGAATACGGCGAATACGACCTCATGAAGCAACTCCTGCTGCCGCTTGAGGACGAAGAGCCGGCCACGTCGGCGCCCGATGGGATCATAGGAGACGTGAGAGGAGCGTAGGAGATGGCGCAGGACGAGCAGGCTCACGACACGGCCGCCTCCGGCGACGGGGCGTCCCGGGACGCCGAGATAGACCTGTACAAGAGGGGCGGCATCGAAGAGATGGTGGCGCGGGCCGGGACTGGTCGCCTCCAGCCCATGCGCGGCTTCGACGAAGACTACACCGACATCGTCGACTACATCGTGAGGTGCACGCACAAGATCTGGGAGGAGGGCGGCATGGGCCTCCTCTACACCCACTACGCGGGCAACTGCGTCGTCCACACGCCCTACGGCGAAATCTACGGCCGAGAGCAGATGCTCGCCGACTCCGTAAGCTCCCTCGCCGCCTTCCCGGACAGGCGGGCCTTCGCCGACGAGGTGATCTGGACGGGTGACGACGAGCAAGGCTTCCACACCTCCCACCGCGTCGTCGGACGCGGGACGAACACCGGCCACAGCCAGTACGGGCCGCCGACGGGGCGCAAGGTCTTCACCCGCACCATCGCCAACTGCTTCGTAAGAGAGAACATGATCAGCGAAGAGTGGCTCGTCCGCGACGGCCTGGCGATGGTCCGCCAGCTAGGCCTCGACGAGAACATCGTGGTAGGCCGGATGCTCGAAGCCGACGAGAGCGAGGGTGTCCAACAAAGCCGCGGCCCCACCGACCGCGTCGCCGGCCAGACCACGCCCCCGCCGAACCCCGAGGAGCCGGAGGGCGGCTTCGATCCCGGGTGGTTCGTCCGCAGGGCGCTCAATGAGGTGTGGAACTGGCGCCGCTTCGACAAGCTAGGTGAATACTTCGTACCCAACTACCTCTGCTACACCTCGTCGGACCGCGCGATCTACGGCCTCGGGGACTTCCGGGCCTACGTGCTGGCGATGATCGCCGCCTTCCCGGACGCCAGGATGGACGTGGACCACCTGTACTGGGTCGGGAACGAGCGGGAGGGTTATCGTGTCGCGACGCGCTGGACGCTGATCGGCACGCACGACGGCCCGAGCCCGTACGGCGCCCCCACGGGCAAGCCCGTCAACGTGATGGGCATAACCCACCACCTGATAAGGGACGGAAGGTTCGTCAAGGAGTGGACGGTGTTCGACGAGCTGGCGCTGCTCAAGCAGATCCGCGGTTAGAGCGGTTTACCCTGCGGGCCGCTACGCGCAGGCCATCCCCCAGACGCTCGTGAACGACTCGCCCGGGGCGATCACGCGCAGGCCGTCGCCGGAGTTGAAGGCGTTGGGGGCGCAGGTCATGGGCTCTATGGCGATGCCGCGCCGCCGGTCTTCTTCGGGCAGGGTGTCGCCGGTGTAGACCTGGATAAAGCCGTGGGACGGGTCCATGCCGATAATTATCTCGGGGCTGCCGGACGGATGGGTCAGCGTGGCGCGGGCGAAGCCGTCGGCGTCGGGGATCACGTCGGTGAAGCACGTGTCCATCCGGGTGTCCCCGATCCCGCGCCCCTCCCTGAAGTCGAAGTCCGTGCCCTCGACGCTCCTGCGACCGGTGGGGATGAGCCGGTCGTTCGTCTCCAGGGAGGTGCCGGCCGGAAGCTTGAGCGTCGCGGCGTCGATGGTCGGGGTGCCGACGGTGAGGTAGGGATGGTGGCCGGCCCCGAACGGCAGCGGCGTGTCACCGACGTTGGTCGCGGTCGTCGCGGCCGTGAGGCCGAGGTCGGAGAGCGCGTACGTTATCTCCAGGGCGAGCAGGAAGGGGTAGCCGTCCTGCGGGTAGAGACGCTGGCAGAGGGTGACGCTGGAGGCGGTCCAGCGCAGGGGCGTCCAGTCGAGCCAGCGCGTCAGGCCGTGGATGGCGTTGTCGGCGGTCGGCTCGGTGAGCGGGAGCTGTTGCTCCTCGCCCTCGAAGGCGTAGAGGCCGCCGTCGATGCGGTTGGGGAACGGGAGGAGGACCTGCCCGCGCGAGGCGTCGCTCGACTCGTCTATGCCGAAGGTGTCCAGGGTCTCGAAGCCGGCGACGGCGTAGGAGCGCAGGGTCGCGCCGACCTCGGTCACAACGGCGCTCTGGTCGCCGTAGACTATCTCGAACTGACCGCCCGTCGGGAGGTACGCCCCGGAGCCCGTCACCGGCTGCGCCTCCGCCCTGCTAGACGCGCCTAGCGAGAGGGCGAGGGCTGCCCCGCCCGCGACGGCGCCGCGCAGGAACTGGCCGCGGTCGAACGCGCCCCCGGCTTCGTCTTGTACGGGATCTTTATCCATACGGAATCACCCCCGGTTGGTCCGTTTCTCCAGGCGCGGGCGGGTTTGAAACCCGCCCCTACAAAGGGTTTGGGGTTACGTGTCTTGGGTGCGACGTGGTTTGCGACCTCCGGCTCTTCATCCGGGACCGTTGCCGGTGTTGCCCTGACGGGCCTTGCGATATTCGGCGACGACTAGTTCGGTGAGCTCTTCGACGGAGCTTTCGGCGACGGGTTTGTCGTACTCGATGCGGCCGTTGCGGAGCAGGTTCACGCGGTCGCAGACGTCGAAGACCTGGGCGTAGTTGTGGACTATGAGGATCATGGGTATGCCGCGTTCTTCCTTGAGGCGCTGGATGAGGTCCAGGATCAGGGCGCCCTCCTTGGCGCCCATCGCCGCGAGCGGCTCGTCCAAAAGCAGCATTTTGGCGTCGGAGTAGACGGCGCGGGCGACAGCGATCGCCTGGCGCTGCCCTCCCGAAAGCCGGGCGACCTCGGTGTCTATCGAGGGGATGCGAACGCCCATGTCCTTGAGGTACTGGGCGGTTTTCTCTTTCATCCGGCGGTTGTTCAGGAACGGGCCGACGGTCATCTCGGAGTTCAGGAACATGTTGTGGAAGATCGAGAGCTCGTTGACGAGCGCCAGGTCCTGGTAGACGGTCTGGATGCCCAGGGCGCGGGCCTGGGAGACGGAGCGGAGGTTGACCTCTTCGCCTTCTATCAGGATCCTGCCGCCGTCGGGGCGGTGGAAGCCGGTGATGGTTTTGAGCAGCGTGCTCTTGCCGGCGCCGTTGTCCCCGATCAGGCCGAGCACCTCGCCCTTCTCTACGTGCAGGTCCACGCCGTTGAGGACGGAGACCGCGCCGAAGCTCTTGGTGACGTTCTCGGCGCGCAGGAAGTCTTCGTTGGAACCGTTGCCGTTCTCCATCACACCCTCCCGGCGCCGCGCAGGCGGGCGGCGTAGACGTTGAGGATCATGGCTATCAGGATCGCCACGCCGAGGACCACGTTGAAGGCGTCGGCGTCTATGCCCTGCAGGGTAAAGCCGTTCTGGAGGATGATGAGCACCAGCGCCCCGAGGAAAGCGCCGGTCGCGGTGCCGACCCCGCCGAGGAGCGCCGTCCCGCCGATGACCGCGGACGCGATGCAGAGGAGGACCAGGTTCGGGCCGCCGGCCAGCGGGTCTATGGAGCTTATGCGGAAGGACTCGATGATCCCGACGAACCCGCCCAGGACGGCGCAGAGCATGAAGTTGCCGATCTTGATCCGCGCCACGCTCACGCCCGCCTCCCGGGAGCCGAGCGGATTGCCGCCCACGGCGTACGTGTGCAGCCCCCACCGGGTGCGCGAGAGCAGGATCTGAAGAAAGACCACGATGATCAGCGCCCAGATCGTCCCCGACCAGGCGTACTCGCCCAGAACTTGAGTCGTGGTGTTCGTCTCCGGCGGGGTCGCCGGAAAGCCGCCGGTCAGGATCACGTTGAGCCCCGAGAGCAAGAAGAGCATCCCGAGCGTGGTTATAAGCGACGACACCCCAAAATAGACCGTGACGAGCCCGTTGACGAGCCCGACGAGCGCCACGGCGAAAAGCCCCACGAGAACGGCGAGCGGCAGCACGAGGAACAGCTCCTCGTAGGCCAGGGACATTACGATGGGGGCGAACCCGAACGAGACGCCGACCGAGAGGTCGATCTCGCCGCAGATGAGCAGCAGACACAGCGCCGCCGCGATGACGACGTAGGGCACGGCGAACCGGGCGAGCGAGAGGATGTTCTGCTGAGAGAGGAACGCGGAGTTCGCGGTCTGGAAGTAGATCACGAGCCCGATCGCGACCACCAGCACGCTCGCTTCCCGAACCCGGACCAGGGCCCCCAGCATCCGAGCCCCGATCCCCGGCCGCTCCGCACCTGCCGGGTCGTTCGGCGGGGAGGTCTTCTGCGTGGTCTCGCTCAAGACGCCCTCCGATTAGGCCTGCAGGATCTTCTGGTCCTCCGAGTCGCCCTCGAAGCGCGACTCCGTCTCGAGGTAGCGGTTCACGGTGTCGGGGGTGACGAAGATCAGGCCGGTGTTCGTCTCCGCAGGACCCGTGACGCCGCCGGAGATCTTGTACAGGTAGAGCTGCATGACGGGCAAGAAGCCCTGCAAATATGGCTGCTGGTCTATCGTGAAGTCTATGTGGTTCTGGCTCATGAGCTGGAGGGTCTCGGGCAGCATGTCGTAGCCGCCGGCCCTCACGCCCTGCTCGGCGAGGCCGAACTGCTCCATGACCTGCGCGACGCCCTGGGTGCTGCCGCCGTCCACGGCGAACATGCCGGCCACGTCCTTATGGCCGTTGTACCAGGCCTCGATCCTGGAGCGCTCCTCGGGGAGCTCGGCGCCGGTGGTGACCTGCTGGATCTCGATGTTCGCCCCGGAGTCCTCGATGGCCTGTATGGCCCCGTCGATCCTGGGCTGGATGTTGAGCTGGCCCGGCGTCGCTATAAAGAGCGCCACGAGGCCCTCGTCCACGATCTCGACGATCCTGTTCCCCATCTCCACCCCGGACTGGAACAGGTCCTGCCCCACGTAAGCGAGCGCGGGGTTCTCCCGGTCCGCGGCACCATCGGCGTTGTAGGCGATGACGGGGATGCCCTGGTCGAGAGCGTTCTGGATCGAGTCGTTGAAGGCCTGCGGGTCCACGATGGAAACCGCGATGCCGTCGGCCCCGCCGGAGATGGCCGTGTCCATCTCGTTGACCATGTCCTGCACGACCGACTCTTCGGAGCCCGTCCACTGCGACGTCGTGCCGAGCAACGCCTCCGCGTCCTCGATGCCGTACTGCGTCGGCAAAAAGAACGGGTTCGTCGTCACGTGGTTGATGAAAACGAAGTTGTACTCCGGCGTATCGGGGAAATTGCCCCCGGATCCACCCGACCCGCCCTGGCTGGCCTGCTGCGCCGCCTCCTGCCGGCAGCCCGCCAAGAGCAACCCCGCCGACGCCAGCGCGCCGCCCGCCAGAAACTGTCGCCGCCCCAGGCTGTAGCCGCCAGGCCCCGACGCGCCCGCTCTCCGGTTACCCATCTTTCACCCCTGTCCGTTTCGGCTTCTCGGACCCTTTTCCCAGGACGCATTGTCATACCAATATGCATTCCTGTCAAGCAGGGCTTTGATGTCTCCGGGCTAGCCCTCCTTCTCCCAGAAGAGGCCCATGCGGGCGGTGGTTCCGCCGTCGGCGTAGAGGATCTGGCCGGTCACGAACTCGGCGGCGTCGGAGGCGAGGAAGGCGGCGACGGGGCCTATGTCTTTGGGGAAACCGACGCGGCCGTAGGGGACGAGGGAGCCGCCGAAGTCCGTCGAGTAGTTCGGGTCGTCGAAGTAGCGGGGGACCTCGATCAGGCCTGGTCCTATGGCATTCACGCGCACCCCCTCGTCCGCGAGCTCGATGGCGAGCTGGCGGGTGAAGGCGTTGATCGCGCCTTTAGTGGCCGCGTAAGCCGTGTGCCGCGGAAACCCGGCGAACCCGTGGATGGACGTGATGTTCACGATGCTCCCGCCGCCCCGTTCCCGCATGAACGGCACCGCCCTACGGGCCAGAAAGAAGTACCCCTTCATGTTCAGGTCGAAGAGCAGGTCGTAGGCCTCCTCGTCCGTCTCCAGAAAGTCCAGCTCCTTCGTCACACCCGCATTGTTCACCAGCGTATCCAACCCGCCCAGCGCCTCCGCCGCCGCGTCCACCGTCCGCTCGCAGGCCTCCACCGCGCTCAGGTCCCCCTGGACCGTGACGACCCTGCCGTTCAGCTTCTCGATCTCCGCGACCGTCTCGTCCGGCTCCGAGTGGGCATAGTGGACCGCGACCTCGGCCCCTTGGCGGGCAAGCTCGACGGCGATGCCCTGCCCGATGCCCATGCCCGCGCCGGTGACGAGGGCTTTCTTGTTCGAGAGACCGTTCATAAACTCTCCCTCCGAATCGGTGTCAGAGCACGCATTGTAGCCATGCCGGCGTTCGGCCGGCATGCGAGAATGGAGGGTGGAGGTGAAGTCCTGATGCAAGCAGAGATAGACGGCGGTCTGTTGCAAGGCATCCGCCGGATGGCCCGGGAACAGGGACGGTCCGAGCGCGAGTTGCTGGACGAGGCCGTCAGGCGCTACCTGGAGCGCAGCGATCCGCGACGCTTCGAAGAACTGCTGGAGGATATGTCTTCCCGCTTCGACCTCGACGAGGCCGAGGCCGAGAAGCTCGCCTACGAGGAACTACACGTCATGAGGCGTGAGAGAAGGGCCACGCAGTAACACGAGCCGTCCTCGACCCCGGGGTTCTCGTCAGCGCGGCGATCTCCAGGGGCCCGCCCCATCGCGTGCTCATGCTCTGGGCTCGCAACGATTTCGAGATCGTCATCTCCAGTAGGCTGCTCCACGAGCTAGAGACCGTCCTGCTGCGCCGAAAGTTCCGCGCGAAGCTCACTTACGAACAAGTCCTGGAGCACGTTCTATGGCTCAGAGACGGGGGTATCCTGGCGGACGAAGGCGACGAATTTCCGGCGTTTACCGCGGACCCGGACGACGACCACCTGGTCGCCCTGACGTTGTTTACGGACGCGGACGTGCTCGTCTCCGGCGACGGTCGCCTGCTTGAGTTGGAAGGGGAGAACATGCCCGACATCGTCCGGCCCGCACGATTCCTGGAGATGCTCACCAGAGGTCGGTAGGCAAAGCCCTAGACCTCCGAAGACTTCGTCGTCTCGCGCTTCTCCCAGCCCTCGGCGAACAGGTTGAAGTGGACGTCCTGTTTGGGGTGGGCGGCGACGGCTTCGTCGTCGAGCTCGATGCCGAGGCCGGGGCCTTTGGGGAGCTCGAAGTAGCCGTCCACGACTGCGGGTAGGCCGGGGGCGATCTCCTGGACCCACGGGTCGGCGAAGTCGTTGAAGTACTCCTGGATGCGAAAGTTGGTCGTGCAGGCGGCGAGGTGGAGGGCGGCGGCCGTGTTGATCTGGCCGCCCACGTTGTGCGGCGCCACGGTCACGTAGTACGCGTCGGCCCACGCGGCGAGCTTCTTTGTTTCGAGCAAACCGCCGATGTGGCTTATGTCGGGCTGGATGACGTCCGCCGCCTGCAGCTCGAAGACCTCGCGGTACTCCAATCGCTGGTGGATGCGCTCGCCCGTGGCGACGGTTGAGTTGATCCCGTCCGAAGCCTTCTTGAGCGCCTTCAGGTTGACGGGCGGGACGGGCTCCTCGACCCAGCCCAACCCGAACGGTTCCATCATCCGGGCCATCTCTATGGCGGTGGCGGGGGAGAAGCGGCCGTGCATCTCCAGCAGGATCTCCGGCTCGGGCCCGATGGCGTCCCGCACCGCCTCCACGAGCGCGACGGCCTTCAGCTTCTCGTCGCGCTCCATCTCGTAGTGGCCGGGCCCGAACGGGTCGAGCTTGAGCGCTTTGTAGCCCCGCTCCACGACCTTCTTCGCTGCCTCGTGGAACTCCTCCGGCGTGCGCTCGACGCGGTACCAGCCGTTGGCGTAGGCCTTGACGCGATCTCTGACGGGGCCGCCGAGCAGGTTGTAGACGGGCTGATTCAGGGCCTTGCCGACGATGTCCCAGCACGCCGTCTCGAACATCGCGATGCCGCTGCTCATCACCTCGCCCGCCCGCGAGAAGTCGTCGCGGCCCATCCGCCGGACCAGCTCCTCTATCTTGAACGGGTCGTGGCCTACGAGGTGGCGCGGCCCGGCTTCGGCCAGGTATCCGACCAGCGCGTCGGTGTGGTTGACCATGCGGGCTTCGCCGAGGCCCGTAAGCCCCTCGTCCGTGTAGATCCGGACGATGGTCAGGTTGCGCCACTCGGTGCCGACGACGAAGGTCTCTATGTTCGTGACTTTCATGCGCGCTCCTTTGGGTGGGCGTTCGCCGGGGCGACGGGGATGCCGGGGAAGGTTTCGCCCCTCTTCGTGGTTTCGGCTTGCGGGTAGTAGCGGTTCAGCATCGCCAGCCCGATCTCCGCCCGCCTCACCCGCTCCCGACCGAGGGCGACGGCCGTGGCCTCCAGGTGCGTCCCTGACGGGTAGATGTTCGGGGCGTTGCGGAGGCCGAACTTGACGAAGACGGGGGCGGCGACGCGGACGAGGTCGGGGATCTCGTAGTGCCGCACGAACCCGCCGAAGTCGTCGGGGACCTCGACGTAGACGTCGAGCGGCAGGTCCGAGACGGCCCGGATGGCGGCCATCTGCGCGAGCGAGAGGTCCGTCGGCACGTTGTACGTCCCGGCACCTAAGTCCTCCATCGTCTTCACGGCCGCCGCGTTGGCCGCCGCGAGCTGCACGGAGACCTTGACGACGAGGTCGTCGGGTAGCTCGCCTTTCTCTTTGAGATCCCGCAGGACCCACAGGAGGCCCGCGTCGGCGACGAGGACGCCCCTGAGCCCGAGGTCCACGCCGCGGAGCACGTCTTCGAGCGCGTAGGCGAGCTGGTCCTGGCCGCGGTGCTGGGCGCCGAGGACGCCGCCGGCGCTGGACCCGGCCGTGGCCCCCGTCTCCCACGAGGCGCGCGGCCCGACGAAGAGGGAGAGCTCCAGGCCCGCCCCGCGGGACATCTCGCACATCTCACGGATCTCCGCGTCCGTGAGGAGCATGATGCCGGAGCCTTGAGAAACCCGATGAAGCTGGACGTTTCGTTTCTCCGCCTCGTCGAGGACGGCTTCGAGGACGCGGGGGCCTTCGACGCTCGGGATCTCGACGCGGTACCGCGCCCCGTCCGGGAAACGTTTCCCCGAGTCCGGCAGGTCGTAGAGGTCTCTCTCCGGCAACCCCAGGCCGGACAACAACTCGTGGGCCCTCATGCCCCCTCCTTTTCGCCGATCTCATTCTCGTTCGGTGTCTCTTCGACGGCCGCCTCGATGTCCCTAGCGGTGTTGACGAGGTGGAGATGCATCTCCGCCCGCGCCCCGTCGGCGTCGCCGGCCTCGACCCTTTCGAAGATCCTCCCGTGCTCGCCGAGCGCCCGCAGCGCGTTGCCGGGCCGGGCAGCGCTCAACTGCCGGCTGGCGCGCAGCAGGTCCACCGCGGGTTCGAGAATCGCGAGCAGCACGTCGTTGCGCGCGGCGCGGGCGAGCAGGGCGTGGAAGGCGACGTCGGCGTCCACGTACCCCTCCGGCGTGTCGATGAAGTCGCGCATCCGGTCCAGTTGGGTCCGCATCTCCGCCACGTCCCCCGCGCCGGCCCGCCCGGCGGCGAGGCCGGCTATCTCCGTCTCCAGGATGCCACGCACCTCCAACAGCTCCCGCAGGGTCTTGGGCTGCACGCGCAAGAGCAGGCCCAGGCTGTCGCGCACGGCCCCCGGGCTGCCACCGCTCACGACCGCGCCCCGGCCGTGCTCGATGCTCACGAGGCCCCTGGCTTCCAGCATGTTCAGGGCCTCCCGCACGACCGTCCGGCTCACCCCCAGCCGTTCGCACAACTCGCGCTCGGGCGGCAGCCGGTCCCCCGGCGCCAGACCGCCGACGACCACCATCTCGCGCAACCGACCAGCCGCGCGGTCCCTCAACCTCGTCCGTCGTGCCCGATCCTCCACCCACGGATATTGTCATACCAATCGGAGGCGCGTGTCAAGTGCGGCCGTTGGGGGATCTTGCGCCACAATGAAGCCTCCGTTACAGTGTGAGCGGATAAAGGAGGTATTTGAGCGATTTGGATCTAGAATTGCTCGAACAATCATAGAATGCCGGAAG
>CAXUFZ010000100.1:0-11397 GCA_964250345.1 uncultured Rubrobacteraceae bacterium | reverse complement strand
GGGGTAACCAGGGTGGCGGCGGCGGGGATGGTATCGGCGCTTACTCAAACAAATCTCTCGACTTCTTCTTCTTCTCCGCGCAGGCTGCGGCGGTCCAGAGGAGGATCGAAGAGCTAGGGTACGGTTATCAGACGACGAACGCCGAGTTCGACGCCACGCAGCAGACCAACGACTTCCAGAGCCTGTTGCTGCAGACCCCCGCGTTCTTGATCTCCGACCCCATCGATTCGGAGGGCCTTGCTCAGGCGATGGCGCGCTACGAGCAGCAGAACGTCCCTATCGGGATAATCGACACGCCCGTCACCGACGGCGAGGTGCAGTTCCAGATAGCCTTCGACAACTTCCAGGGGGGTGAATTCGCGGCGCGGCGCATCGTCGAGGAGATACGGAGGGTTTACGGGGAGGAGAGCGGGCAGGTCCTCAATTGTTATGGGGCGCTGTCCTCCTCCGCCTGGAGGGCGCGCAAGGAAGGCTTCGACGCCGAGATGGAGAGGTATCCAAACATCGAGGTCATCCCGCGCCCGACCGAGGGACTCGAAGAGACGACCCGCTCCGTGTCCGCGCAGGCCTTCTCGCAGTTCCCGGACATCCGGGGGGCCCACGCGCCGTCCGATTCGCTCACCCGGGGAATCCTCAGGACGCTGATGGCGGCGGATCGTTTAAGGCAGCGCGGGGAAGACGGCCACGTCATTGTCACCTCCATAGACGGGGAGCCCCAATCCCTCGAGTGGGCGCGCCAGGGTTGGTTGGATGCCGAGGTCTCCCAGGATCCGATCGCGTATGGGGAGATCTGCGTGGAGATGATCGTCAATAGGGTCCTTCGGGACGAGGACGTGCCCGTTGGCGAATATAGGAACGACAGGTACGCCTGGGAGACCGCGGAAGTTCTGGACGAGGATACCGGTCCCAACATGGTCATTCCGGCCTACTACGTCGACGAAAGCAACGTAGACGATCCCCGGCAGTGGGGCAACCGCATCGTGGAAGAGTACAACATGAATCAAGATGCCGCGCTCTAGCGACTCCGACGACGGCGCGTCCGTAGACGGGTCTTCGGATCTCCGGGAAGGAGGCACGCGTCGAGCCGGGGAACCCCAGCCTGACACGGTTCTCTCGGTCCGTGGGCTGAACAAGTACTACGGCGCCACTCGGGCATTGCAGGAGATAGATCTCGACATAGCCGCCGAGACGGTGCACGGCCTGGTCGGGAAGAACGGCGCCGGTAAATCCACCCTCGTAAAGATCATCGCCGGGCTCGAAGGGCCCAACGTCGGCACCGTCGCGTTCCAGGGAACGGACATCACCGGTGAGCCCGTCGGGGCCCGTCGCGAGCGCGGCATCAGGTTGCTTACGCAAAGCTCCGAGATCATGCCGGACCTGAGCGTCGCCGAGAACCTCCTGGTCGACCAGTTGCCGACGAAGTGGCGCATGGTGGACTGGTCGGCCGGGCACCGTATCGCGGCCGAGGCGCTTGGCGAGTTCGGCCTAGACCTCGACACCCACCGGCTGGCGCGGGACCTCACGTTGCTCGAGCGCCGGAAGATGGGCATCGCGCAGACGCTGTTCGGGGGCGGCGTCCTGGCGATACTGGACGAGCCGACCGAGGGGTTGAGCCGGAGCGAGCGCCAGCAGCTCTTCGACTTTGTCCGCGAGCTCGCCTCCCAGGGCAAGACGTTCGTGTTCATATCCCACTACGATAACGAGGTGCGCCAGCTCTGTTCCGAGGCCACCGTGCTGCGCGACGGGAGGATCGTCCACCGCGTGCACGACATGGGGGCCGTGAGCTCGGCCGACATGTCGCGCTGGATCACCGGCTCCGACGTCGACGTGGCCACGCGCGAGCGGGAACACCTTGCCACAGGCGAGTCCGCCACGGACGAGTCGGCGACCCCGGAGCTGGAGGCCCGCGGGTTGGTCGGTACCGGCTTCGGACCCGTGGACTTGGTGGTGCGGAGAGGGGAGATCGTCGGGCTGGCGGGCCTGACCGGTTCGGGAGCCCAGGAGGTGGCGCGCGCTCTCTCGGGCCACGACCCTGCCGAAGACGGCTCCGTAAAGGTGGCGGGCAAAGACGTCCGCATACGGGCACCGGAGGACGCCTTCAAGCATGACATCGGGTACCTCACCCACGACCGGATAGGGGAGGGGGTGGTCGCCCCCTTGAGCATCCGGGAGAACGTCGTGCTCGGACGCTGGCCCGTAAAGGGATTGTTCATAGATCGAGGGGCCGAGGCCCGACTCTACGACACGTACCGCGACCGTCTCTCGCTCGTCGCCTCGGGGCCGGAGCAGGAGATCGGGCAGCTCTCCGGCGGCAACCAGCAGAAGGCCCTGATCGCACGCCTCCTGGCCTCCGGCCCGCGGGTTCTCGTCCTGGACCAGCCCACCGTCGGGGTCGACGTCGGCGTGCGGGAGGAGGTCCACAGGATGGTCGACCACCTCGCCGCGGAACGCGGCATGGCGGTGATCCTGCTGTCGTCGGATCCCGACGAGATCACCCGGCTTGCCGACCGGGTTCTGATCTTCCACGAGGGCGTCGTGGCGGAGGAGCTCACCGGGCAGAGCATAGGCACCGCGTCCGTACTGGAGGCGCTCGAGGCCGACAGGAAGAGGGAGGAAACCGGATGAGCACAGGGGGTAGCACCTCAACGGAGCAGGCGGCGGGCGGTAAGACCTCCTCGTCGGGAGCGCCCTCGCGTATCACGGACCTCGTGCTCAACAACATCGTCTGGGTTCTGCTGGTCGTGTTCACGATCGGGGCTAGCTTCTTCAACCCGGCCTTTGCCACGATCGCGAACCTCCAGAACATCCTCGTGCAGGCCACCGTACTCGGGTTCGTGGCCCTCGCCGTGGCCCTCGCCCTCCTGATCTCGGAGATCGACCTCTCGGTGGTCGGGGTGATGGCGTTCAGCGCCACGGTGGGCGCCTGGCTTATGGTGGAGCGAGGGGTGCCGTCGGTCCTGGCGATCGTGATAATCCTCCTCGTCGGCCTCGCGATCGGTTTGTTCAACGGGTTCTGCGTCGCCAGGCTCAGGATGACGGCGCTCGTCGAGACGCTGGCGATGGGTCTGCTGTTGGGCGGGGCCGTCCTGGCCATCACCCAGGGACGCACCATCAGCGGCTTCCCCGACGCCTTCGCCTACGTCGGCTTCGGCACGATCGGAACGTGGCCGGTAATGCCCGTAGCGCTCGTCCTGGTCTACGTTCTGGCCTACCTGGTGCTCAACCGCACCCGCTGGGGCCGCCGGCTCTACGCGGTGGGCGGCAACCCCGCCGCCGCATTCGGCGCCGGCGTCAACGTGAGCCGGGTACGCTTGCAGACGTTCGCGGCGGCGGGGCTCCTCTCCGGCTGCGCCGGGTTCCTGATAGCCTCGTATCTGGGCGGGGTCAACTCCACCGTGGGCAGCAACCTGCTTCTGTATGCCGTGGCGGCGCCCGTCATCGGGGGCGTCTCGCTCTCCGGCGGGCGGGGTACGGTGCTCGGGATGCTAGGGGGCGTGCTCTTGCTCACCGTGATCCAGGTGGGCCTCCAGATAATCGGCATCCCGGCTTTCTACGTGCAGATGGTGGGTGGGGCGATGATCCTGTTCGCGGTTTTTATCGACGCCGTTCGCGTGCGCCGGCAACTGGGATAAGAAGGTGTGCAGACACCTATCAAAAGACGTTCGTCGCGCACGAGAAGGGCGGCGAGAGGTGCTTCGTGGTGTTCTCGACGCTTTCGATCTCACGGGCAAGACCGCCGTCGCGACCGGAGGCAACACGGGCCTGGGCGCGGCTTTCGCGGGGGCTCTTGTGGAAGCCGGCGTCGCCTCGGCCGCGGGGACTTGCGAACGCTAATGGCCGGATCTGGCCCCATCGTGGACGCAGAATACACGCTGCTTTGAGCGCTACTAAGGAGGATCAAGATGGAACAAGCGAACGGCTTCTCCTTGCAGGGCAGGGTCGCCATCGTCACCGGCGGGGGCCAGAGCCTGGGCCTGGCGATCTCGCGCGCCCTCCGCGGCGCCGGTGCCGAGGTAGTGACCGCCGAGATCAATGACGAGACGGGCGCGGAAGCGGCCGAAGAGCTGGGAGGCCTCTTCGTCCACACCGACGTGACCGACCCTGCCTCCGTGCGGAACCTGACGGAGACGGTGCTCGACGAGCACGGCCGCATAGACGTGCTCGTCAACAACGCGGGGATCGTGCACAACATCCCCTCGGAAGAGGTCCCGGACGAGGAGTGGTTGGCCGTCATCTCCGTCAACCTCAACGGCGTGTTCTGGTGTTGCCGCGAGGTCGGGAAGGCGATGCTCGAGCGAGGGTCCGGTTCTATAGTCAACGTCGCCTCGATGTCCGGCATCATCTCCAACCACCCGCAGCCGCAGGCCGCCTACAACGCCTCGAAAGCCGCGGTGATCACGATGACCAGGAGCCTCGCCGGCGAATGGGCCTCCCGCGGCGTGAGGGTCAACAGCGTCTCGCCCGGCTACATAAGGACGCCGCTCACCGAGCTCGGCATGTCCAGGACCGAGTGGTCCGAGGTGTGGCTGTCCTCCACGCCGATGGGACGCCTGGCCGAGCCCGAGGAGATAGCGCCGGCGGTCCTCTACCTAGCCTCGGATGCCGCGAGCTTCGCCACCGGCACCAACCTCGTGGTGGACGGCGGCTACACATCGTGGTAATCGTCCCGGCGGCAACGACGTTAAGTTCGTAACCCACGTGCGCGTGGCCTTTACCGCCGGTCCCGTTGTCCCGCCCGTTGATTGCATGCCACGCCCCGAAGATCTTCGGGATCCACGCGAGGGTCTCCGCCGAGCGCTGAGAGTAGGAACAGACCCTCGACAGACCTTCGTCGAGATGGTACCCGAGAGGACGCGGACGGTGCCGGTCGGGGATCCGCTCGACGAGAAGACCAGGGTCGGCGCCATCGTCAACGAGGACCAATCCCAGAAGACCCTCGGCCACGTCGAGACGGGTCAGGGCGAGGGTGCGGGGCTCGTAGTGGGCGGCAATCGGCCGCAGACCGAGCGGCGGCGGCGGTTCGCGGAGCCAACGGCCTTCGACGGCGTAACGCCGACGATGACGATCGCCCGCGAGGGGGTCTTCGGCCCGGTGCCGTCCGCGACACCTCTCGACTCGCCCGAGGGGGCGGTCCGCATCGCCAACGGCACGACGTACGGCCTCTCCGCCAGGGTCCGGATCCGCGACCTGGATACAGCCTTTCATCCAGGTCGTAAGCTCGAAGCCTGGACCGTGTGGGTCAACACCTCCGTGTACGGCTACCCCGAGCTCCCGTCCGGCGGCTACAAGGAGAGCGGCCTCGGCCGGGAGCTCGATCGACGAGCCAGCGGTGATAGGTCCGGGCGGCGCCCCCTGAGAGAACGGGACCGTGGGAACTCGGGGGCCGTAGGGCGTTGGCGGAAGGGCGACCGCCGCACCAGCCGCCCCTGTGCCACACCCGCGGGCGCTCGCTAACACGGGCGGTCGCGACCTAGTACCTCCGCGGAGCGGAAGGCGAGGAATCTTGCGGGATTGTCCGCCAGGATCCGGCGCCCCAGGTCCTCCCCGCCTGCCTCGACCAAACGGGGCACGAAGCGCCGGGGCAGGTAGGCCAGCCCCGGCATCCCCCCGTAGGAGCGGAACGAAGAACGGCGGGCGAGGTCCCCCCCCGAGCATGATCCTGTCGCCTCCCCCGTTCGACGCCACCTCTAGCAGGCAGTCCAGCAGCGCCGAGTCGGGCCAGTACTTGGCGCGGGACATCCCGTCGTAGCCGAGGTACGCGCCGGTCGCCGCCAGCTCGGCGTGGAGGCCCGGGTCGGGGTTCCGGTCGACGTGGGCAAGCGTCACCCTATCCGGCGGGACGCCCGCCTCCCCTAACGCTTCAAGGACCTCCCGGGCGGCGGTGCCCATCTCGAGGTGGCAGAAGACCGGCGCGCCGGTGATGCGGTGGGCCCCGCCGGCCGCCTCGAAGACCCGGTGCTCCAGGGCGGAGATACTCCAGTAGCCGGCGCCGACCTTTATCGCGCCCGCGCGCACGGCGGTCGGCCTCTCGCGGGGACCGCCGTGGTCGTTGGCGTCGCACCCTTCCGTTATGTCCTGGACGAACAATCCGGTCAGGTCGTCCGTGCTCGCGCGTCGGACCCAGTGCTCGGGTGGGTAGTGCGCCTCGCGGTGGACGCCCGTGGCGAGCACGACGTTCAGGCCACTGCGGGAGGCGATCTCTGCCACGCCCAACGGGTCCCTGCCGAGACCTATCGTGGTCAGCTCCACGAGCGAGTCGATGCCGGCGCCCCGCAGCTCCGTCGCCTCCGCCGCGGACTTCTCGGGATCGTCGAGCTCCTCCCCGCGCAGGAGCGGCGAGCGCATCAGCAGGTGCTCGTGCACGTTGGTGTTTCCGAGGTCTCGGGGGTCAAGGTCTCCGAGCACGGTGCGCACCACCGTCTCGCCGACCAGCGGCCGCGGGGTCTCCGTCAAGGGCAGGCGACCTCCGCCGCGTGGCGGGGCGCCGGGAACATTCCGTCCGTTCGGCGCGGGCGAAAGACCTCTGCAACGACCTCGCTCCAGCCGTGGAGGAAGTAGAGCCGGCCGTCCTCGACCCCAAGATCCTTGCCCGCGTCCCGTCTTCCCGCGAGCATGGCCTGCCACAACGCCGAGCCTGCGACCTTGACGACGACGTCCACCCGATTGCCGGAGACCGGATTGGCCTCGCCCTCCGCCGAGCCTCCACCGCCGCCCCCGAGGCCGAGGGCCCTCGCGGCGAGCAAGCCAGCCACGCGCGCCACTATCTCGACCGCGATCGCGACCAGCGCTGGGAAGGCGGACTTGAGCTTTGCACGCCCGCTGCTTCCTGCCGACACGACCTTAGGCTCCTCTCTGTGCGTCCCCTACCCCTTCATCCGCCGGGGCTCTACCGACGCTAGTAGCGCCGGACGCAACCTACTTCACCTCGTAGCCTTCCTCTGCGCGGAACACACGCGCGCCCATGCCCCTCTCCAGCACAAAATCGTAGTCGTGGCCCGCATCTCCAGGATACACGGCCAGGAAACGGAACGGCTCGTCCCCCACGTTGACCGTCCGGTGCGCCCATCCGGGCGGTATGTAGCCCGCCCGGCCGGGAGAGATCTCGACCCACCTCGGCTCGTTGCCGTCGTACAAGAGCAACAGGCCTCTTCCGGACAGGCCGACGTACAGCTCCCCTTCGCGCTCCACGTGCGCGTGCCCCTTCGTCATAAAGAACTCTTCCCCCACCGCACCGGGCTCGATGGTGGTGATGGAAAAAGGCACCTCGCCCGACGCCTCGGGCACCGGGGCCGCCGCCACCCTGTAAACGAGCGGATCCCTACCCCCGCCGGCTCCACCTCCCGCCGGACCCGCGGCGTAGAAATCGGCCATGTCCGAAAGCCGGTTCTCCGATACGGGACCGGCCGGCTCGACCTCGCCCGTAACCGAACTCAGCGTCGCCCCGAAGGGCCCGACGGAACGATCGTCCATACCCGTCTTCCTCCTTACCCCGCCCGAAGAGGCGGCCTCCATCCCGACCAAGTCCAGTGATGATAATAATGTAATTACAGGATTGCAAGTAAGTGCGCGAGGCCCACCGGCGTCGGCCGCTGGGCGTGACGGGGTACGCCACGTGTAGGCCAACCGACGGGGTAGACTTTAGGTTTGTATTCTAAGTGCGCTCGGCATTCGCCGCCGTCGCGCCAAGTTTCTCGTTTTGGGCTCAGTGACGGGGTATCCCGTCCTTGCCCTGTTTGTGAGCCGGCGGGTTGGGATGTGTCGGCGCCCCGGGGCTCGCCCGACGGATGGCGCGGAGGCGTAGGTGCTAACCTGCCCATAAGCTAAGACGGAGGATCAAAGTGGAGACAGAGAGACGAGTAGAAGAGTCGAAGGACGCCCTGCTGGGGGAGCTGAACGAGTTTTTGCGGATGCCCTCGGTCTCGGCCCGCGACGACGGGGGCTCGGGCTTCCGCGACTGCGCCGAATGGGTCGCCAGCAAGCTCCGGGAGGCCGGCGCCGAGGCCCGTATCATGGAGACCGATGGTCACCCGGTCGTCTATGCCGAGGTCGGGGAGGGCGACAGGACCCTGCTCTCCTACGGTCACTACGACGTGCAGCCGCCCGAGCCGCTGGACCTCTGGGAGACGGACCCGTTCGAGCCCACGGTCCGGAGCGGCTCCCTCTACGCCCGCGGCGTCGCCGACGACAAGGGCGACGTCATGGCCCGCGTCCAGGCGCTCCGGTTCTACACGGAAGAGGACGGCCCCCTCCCCTTCAAACTCAAGTTCTTTATCGAGGGCGAGGAAGAGGTCGGCAGCCCGAACCTCGCCCCCTTCGTCCGAGAGCACGCGGATCTACTCGGGGCCGACGCCTGCCTCTGGGAGGGGTCGCTGAAGGACGACGCCGACCGGCCCGTCATCTTCTGCGGCACGAAAGGGATGGCCTACGTGGAGCTGCGGGCGAAGGGGGCAGCCTACGACCTGCACAGCATGTACGGCGGCATCGCCCCGAATCCGGCCTGGCGGCTCGTTCAGGCCCTGCGGACCATCAAGGACGAGGACGGGGAGATCACGCTGGACGGCCTCGACGCCCTCGCCGACGAACCTTCGACCCAGGATCTCGAAGCCATAGACAACATCCCCTTCGACGACGACGCTTTGCGAAAGTCCTGGGGCGTGGACGCGCTGGACAGGAACCTCTCCGGCAAAGACGCCCTGCGCGAGATGCTGCTGCGCCCGACGGCGAACATCGCGGGCATCGAGTCCGGCTACACGGGGCCGGGCGCGAAGACGATCGTGCCCTCCGAGGCGTTCGTGAAGATGGACTTCAGGTTGGTAAGCGGGCAGAGTCCGGGGCCGGTGCTGGAGCTGATCCGGTCTCACCTGAGGCGCCGCGGCTTCGACGACATCGAGGTTGTCGACCTGCACGGCGTCGAGGCGGCGAAGACGCCGGTTGACTCGCCCGTGGTCCGCACCGCCGTCGAGGCCTGGGAGGCGCTCGGGCGGGACGACGTGGTCGTCTATCCGACCATCGGCGGTAGTGGTCCGACCTCGCTGATCGTGTCGGAGCTTGGTATCCCGACGATCATGACGGGCAACGTGGCGCACGCCGGGAGCCGCATCCACTCGCCCAACGAGTCCGTGCGCCTGGACGACTACTTCGAGGCGGTCGGCTACTTCGCCCGCCTCTTCGAGCGCTTCGGCCGGGGGAGCCCTTCTTGACCGGGGGCGAGGGCCTCGACCTGCCCGGGCGCGTCCGGCAGGGCATAGCCTCGGCCGTCGCGGACCGCGGGCCGCGGGCGCGTGGTCTCCACTTAAAGGGGCCCGGTGTATCCCGGTGCCGTTTGTCAAGCGGCCACGCGCTCCGGTCCCTCGTATGGAGGGTCGTCCCTGAGCATCGTCCGCACCACGCTGACCCGCCTCCTCTTCGGGGCGATGATCGCCTGCGGCGGGTTTTCCCTTCGGATCTCTTGCGCAGGTGGTACCCCCGGCTCGGCGCGTGGCGCGGGATCGCCGCGAAGGCGGACCGGGCCTTTACCTAAACCCGCTGCCGCAAAATGGCGGTCGGTACCGTCCAACGGGTCACGTTCCGATGTTCGCCCGACGTGGTGTTCGTCGTGACGTCGGTTCCGACCCCGTGATCCCGACCTTGCGGACGGAGGGCGGTATTTTCGGACGCAGATCGCCGTCCGGTCGTCGCGGGGCTCACGTCAGGGCACCTCCTTCTCGTGCCACCACTCGCGCAGCTCTGTGCAGCGCCCGGCGGCGTCCAGCTTTATCACAAAGATGCCGTCGAGGGCAACACGGTCTCTGGAGGGCAGCTTCGTGAAGTTCGAGGTCCAGTGCGCGATCCCGCGCTCGCCCTCCACGGCCAGCACCCCGTACGCGAACCTCACGTCTTCCTGGGAGCGCTGCGGGTTCTCCGTCCAGTACTCCCGGATGCCTTCTCGGCCCCTCGCCGGCTCGCCGAACGGGGTCTCGTAGTAGAGCGCGTCCTCGGTGAAGAGGTCGGCGGCGGCCTGCGGGTCCCTGGTCTCCCACGCACGCTTGTAGCCTTCCAGCCAGCTTTCGAACGTCGCTTCTCGCATCCGTACTCCCTTGCCGGGCCGATGGATCGACGGGCTCCAACGACGTCAGCCCCTTTGCTCCGACGGTCTCCTGGCCCACATCCCCGTGAAGGCCGGGCCGGCGACCGCGCCCCCACCGGGATCCCTGTCGAGCAGAGGGTTGCGAGCCTTCGACTATCTTTCCTTCCTTTGCAATATGTGGACGACGATTATACATTACCCGAACTAATGCACGGGTCGTCCAAAAAAAGAGCGTAGCGTGGCGACGGAAACAAGCACCGAGGCCGGGGCCCGCGTCGCGATCGTCACCGGGGGATCCGGGGGTATCGGTCGCGTCCTGGCCGAACGGCTCTACAGCGGCGTCGACGTCGTCGTGAAGCACTAGCGGCCCTGCACGGGTCGCTGGGGCCGGCGAGGTCGGGGCCTGGATGCTCCATGCAGCTACCTACGGGATGGCCCAGCGCGTCCTGACGCCTTTTTCCGTTGGCGACGGGTCCCGGCGTACGGTTGAGCCCTAGCCGCGCAGGTGGGTCAGCACCGCCAGCACGCGCCGGTGGTCTGCCTCGCCGTGGGGCAATCCGAGCTTGCCGAAGATGCTCCTCACGTGCTTCTCCACCGCCCCACCGGTGACGAAGAGCGTCTTTGCTATCGCCCCGTTGGTGCGGCCCTCGGCCACCAGGGCGAGAACCTCGCCCTCGCGCGGGGTGAGGGAGGCGAGGCCGTCGTTGTGCTTTCTGCGGGCGAGGAGCTGGCCGACCACCTCCGGGTCGAGCACGGTCCCCCCGGAGCCGACGGTCTCGAGCGCCGAGACGAACTCGGCCACGTCGGCGACGCGGTCCTTGAGCAGGTAGCCCGTGCCCTCCATCCCGGATTCCAGGAGCTCCCTACCGTAGCGCTCCTCGACGTACTGCGAGAGCACCAGCACCGCGAGGCCGGGCGTCCGCCTCCTCGCCTCCAGGGCCGCCTTGAGACCCTCGTCGCGGAAGCCCGGCGGCATGCGCACGTCCACCACCGCCACGTCCGGGCGTTGCCCCTCGACGGCGTCCAGGAGGCCCGGCCCGTCGCCCGCCTCGGCGACGACGCGGTGGCCGGCGTCGGTTATCAGGCGCACGATCCCGGCCCGCAAGAGGCCCGAGTCCTCGGCGATGGCGACCCTCAGCGGGATTCTCTGGGAGGTCTCCCCGCCCGTCGTCCCGGTCACCACGGCAGCTCTGCGCGCAACCTGGTGGGGCCGCCTACGGGGCTCTGGACCGTCAGGCGGCCGTCGAGGGCGTCCGCGCGGGCCGCCAACCCCCTAAGGCCCGTGCCCGCGGGGTCGGCCCCTCCCCCGCCGTCGTCTTCGACCTCCGCCA